>NZ_CAPJ01000153.1 GCF_000331775.1 Xanthomonas translucens pv. translucens DSM 18974 | reverse complement strand
AGACCAATGCGATCGGCGAGAACGGCGTGGCGCTGGGCTACAACAGCTTCGTGCGCAACAGCGGCAGCAACGGCGTGGCGATCGGCGCCAACGCCGGCGTCTCGGCCGACAATGCGGTCGCGCTCGGCGCCGGCTCACGCGTGTACGAGGCCGACACGGTGTCGCTGGGCAGCGGCAACGGCCGCGGCGGCCCGGCCACCCGGCGCATCGTCAACCTGAGCGCCGGCAGCGTCGCTGCCGGCAGCACCGAGGCGATCAACGGCAGCCAGCTGTACCAGTCGCTGAGCAACATGGCCACGTTCCTGGGCGGTGGTGCCGGCCTCGGCGCGCAAGGCCTGTTCGTGGCCCCGACCTACGTGATCCAGGGCGCCAGCTACAGCAACGTCGGCGATGCGCTGGCGGCGCTGGACGGCAAGGTCAGCGAGCTGGATGCGCGCAGCGGCGGCAGCGCCAGCCTGGCGCGCAGTGCGCGTGTTGCCAGCGTCGCGTCGGTGACCACGTCGGAACCGGGAGTTGCCACGGCGCAGGCCGCTTCCGCGTTGGCGCCGGTCTCCGGCAGCGCGTCCACCGCGCAGGTCGGCGAAGCGGTCGTGGCCGATGCGGGGGCCACCGCCACCGCGGTCGGCACGGCGGCGCGCGCCAACGACGTCACCGGCACCGCGATCGGCGGCAGCGCCTATGCGCATGGTCGCAACGACACCGCGATCGGCAGCAACGCCAAGGTCAACGCCGACGGCAGCACCGCGGTGGGCGCCAACAGCCACATTGCCGCGGTGGCGACCAATGCGGTGGCGATGGGCGAGGGCGCCAGCGTCACCGCCGCGTCGGGCACCGCGCTCGGCCAGGGCGCCAGCGCCACGGCGCAGGGGGCGGTGGCGCTGGGCCAGGGGGCGCTCGCCGACCGTGCCAACACGGTATCGGTGGGCAGCGCCGGCAACGAGCGCCAGGTCGCCAACGTCGCCGCCGGCACCCAGGCCACCGATGCGGTCAACAAGGGCCAGCTCGACAGCGGCGTGGCCACCGCCAAGTCGTATGCCGATTCGCGCTTCGACACCATGGCCGACAGCTTCGACGTGCTGCGCGGCGACGTCGCTGCGCGCTTGCGCGACCAGGACCGCCGCATCGACCGGCAGGGAGCGATGAGCGCGGCGATGCTCAACATGGCCACCAGCGCCGCGGGCATCCGCACCCAGAACCGGGTCGGTGCCGGTGTCGGTTTCCAGAACGGCGAGTCGGCGCTGTCGGTGGGCTACCAGCGCGCCTTCAGCGACCGCGCCACGCTGACCATCGGCGGCGCGTTCAGCGGCGACGACAGCTCGGTCGGCATCGGTGCCGGCTTCGGCTGGTGAGCCATCGCGGATGGCGGCGCGTGCCGCCGTCCGCCCACGCAATGGCCTGAGGGGGCAGACCGAAGGACCTTGGCTGGGCCGGCCAACGGATTCGGGGAAAAGGAGTTTTTACGGCCGCAACTGTCGCCTGATCCACGAACTTTGAAGAGGACGTCAACGTGATCGACAAGCAAAACCTTCGTATCAATGCCATCGCCGCCGCCATGCTGATGATGTCGCTGGGGGTCTCGAGCGCATTCGCGGCCGGTGTGGCGTCGCTGCCGGTCGAGCCGCCGGCCCAGGCCGCCCCGGTCGACGCGCAGACTTCCAGCCGCATCGTGGTGCGCTACAACGACGGCACCGCCGCGGCCAGCGACCGCAGCGCCAAGCTGTCGGCGGTACAATCGGCGCTGACCCGCGCCAGCCTCGGCGGCGGCAACGGCGGCATAGCGCGCGCGGCGGCGGACAGCGTGCGCGCCGAGTACGTGCGCACCCTTGGCGTGGGCGCCGACCTGATGCGCCTGTCGGGCAAGATGAGCAAGGCCGACGTGGACAAGGTGGTGGCGGAAATCGCCGCCGACCCGGCGGTCAAGTACGCGCTGGTGGACGTCACTCTGCAGCACACCGATCTGCCCAAGGCAGCGCTGGAGCCGCCGCAGCTGGTGCCGAACGACCCGCTGTACGCGCAGTACCAGTGGAATCTGAGCAGCGCCACCGGCGGCATCAATGCGCCGGCCGCGTGGGATATTTCCAAGGGTAAAGGCGTTGTCGTCGCGGTGCTGGATACCGGCATCCTGCCGAATCATCCGGACGTGGCGGTGAACCTGCTGCAGGGCTACGACTTCATCTCCGATGCGAGGAGATCGCGGCGTCCGACCGACGCGCGCGTGCCCGGCGCGCTGGACTACGGCGACTGGGTCGAGAACGACAACGAGTGCTACGCGGGATCGCTGGCCGCCGATAGTTCCTGGCACGGTAGCCATGTCGCCGGCACCATCGCCGAGGCCACCAACAACGGCATCGGCATGGCCGGCGTCGCGCCCAACGCCACGGTGCTGCCGGTGCGCGTGATCGGCAGGTGCGGCGGCTACCTGTCCGACGTCGTCGATGCGATCACCTGGGCCTCCGGCGGCACCGTCGCCGGCGTGCCGGCCAACGCCAATCCGGCCGAGGTCATCAACCTGAGTCTGGGCATCGGCGGTACCTGCGACAGGCTGTTCCAGGAAGTGATCGACGGCGCGGTGGCGCGCGGTACCACCGTGGTGGTGGCGGCTGGCAACAGCGCCGGCAATGCCGCCAACTTCAATCCGGCCAGCTGCGCCAACGTGATCGCGGTCGGCGCGACGCGCATCACCGGCGGCATCGCCTCCTATTCCAACTATGGCGCGGCGGTAGACCTGTCCGGTCCGGGCGGCGGCGGCAGCGTGGACGGCAACCCGGGCGGCTACATCTGGCAGAACGGCTATAGCGGCGCGACCACGCCGACTTCGGGTACCTATACCTACAAGGGCATGGGCGGCACCTCGATGGCCTCGCCGCATGTGGCGGCGGTGGCGGCCCTGGTGCAGAGCGCGGTGATCGCCGCCGGCAACGCGCCGTTGACCCCGGCCGCGCTGGAGACCCTGCTCAAGCAGACCGCGCGCCCGTTCCCAGTGTCGATCCCGACCAGCACTCCCATCGGCACCGGCATCGTCGATGCCAAGGCCGCGCTGGCCAAGGCGCTGGAAGTGCCGTGCGACCCGCAGACCGAACAGTGCACGCCGCCGGCGACCGCGCTGACCAACAAGGTGGCGGTGGCCGGGTTGACCGGTGCGGCGGGTAACGAAGTGCTGTACAGCTTCGAGGCCGAGGCTGGCGCGGTGCTGAGCTTCCTCACCTACGGCGGCAGCGGCAACGTGTCGTTGTACGTGAGCTTCGACAAGGAGCCCAGCACCACCAACTACGACGCCAAGTCGGCGCGCCCGGGCAACAACGAGACGGTGCGCTTCACCACGCCGCAGGCCGGCACCTACTACGTCAAGCTGGTCGGCACGTCGAGCTACAGCGGGGTCAGCCTGGTCGCGCGCCAGTAAGCACGCGATGACGGCGCCGGAGACGGTGCCGGAGGAACCCAAGGAAACCCGGCTTCGGCCGGGTTTCCTGCGTTGTGGCAATGGAAAAGCCGCGTGTGCGCCAGGCGATATCGCTGTCTGCACGGCGGCCGGCATGCCGGCATGCGCCGCTGTCGGTTGCGCTTGTGCGCTCCCGCTGACCATGTACGCGGCGCCCCAAGGCACGATGCTGCGCGCCGCGTGTGTCATGCCAATGACGCGCGCCGTGCCGCCATGGCCGTCGTAGACAGTCGCGCCGCCCGCTGCGCCGCGGGCGGGCGGCAGGTCGTGCCGAACTGTTAAAGTCGCCGCACGCTTTGGAGAGATTGTGTGAACGCGCTTGTGAAGGACACTGCTGCCGCTGTCGATACGCCCGAGGCGCGCATCGTCGATGCGTTGCTGGCCAAGGGCCGGCTCAAGGAGGGTGACCTGCTGCGCGCGCGCCAGTTGCAGCGCGAATCCGGCGGCGGCCTGCTGTCGTTGCTGGCGCGGCTGGGGCTGGTCTCCGAGCGCGACCATGCCGAGGTCAGCGCCGAAGTGCTGGGCCTGCCGCTGCTTGACGCCAAGCAATTGCCGGCCACCGCGCCGGAGCACCTGCCCGAGGCGCAGCCGCTGTCGCTGCGCTTCCTCAAGCAATTCCACGTGTGCCCGCTGGGCGAGCGCGATGGCGCGCTGGAACTGTGGATGTCCGATCCGCACGAGGCCTATGCCGCCGACGCGGTGCGCCTGGCCACCGGTTTCCAGGTGCTGCCGCGGGTCGGACTGCGCTCGGAGATCGACGACCTGATCGAGCGCTGGTTCGGCCAGGGCCGCAGCGCGATGGGCGCGATCGTGGAAACCGCCGACGGCGACAGCGCCGCCGCCGACGACATCGAGCACCTGCGCGACCTGGCCTCGGAAGCGCCGGTGATCCGGCTGGTGAATCTGGTGATCCAGCGCGCGGTGGAACTGCGCGCCTCGGACATCCACATCGAGCCGTTCGAGAACCGGCTGAAGGTGCGTTACCGCGTCGACGGCGTGCTGATCGACGGCGAAAGCCCGCCGGTCAACCTGACCGCAGCAGTGATCAGCCGGGTCAAGATCATGGCCAAGCTCAACATCGCCGAGCGCCGCCTGCCGCAGGACGGGCGCATCATGCTGCGCGTGCAGGGCAAGGAACTGGACCTGCGCGTGAGCACCGTGCCCACCGCGCACGGCGAGAGCGTGGTGATGCGCCTGCTCGACCGCGAGACGGTGGTGTTCGACTTCCACCGGCTCGGTTTCACCGACGCGTTCCTGCCGCAGTTCCGCAAGGTGCTGGAGCAGCCGCACGGCATCCTGCTGGTCACCGGCCCCACCGGCTCGGGCAAGACCACCACGCTGTACACCGCGCTGAGCCAGCTCAATACCGCCGACGTCAAGATCATCACCGTCGAGGATCCGGTCGAATACCAGATCGAGGGCATCAACCAGATCCAGGCCAAGCCGCAGATCGGGCTGGATTTCTCGCACGCGCTGCGCAGCATCGTGCGCCAGGACCCGGACATCATCATGATCGGCGAAATGCGCGACCTGGAAACCGCGCGCATCGCGATCCAGTCGGCGCTGACCGGCCACCTGGTGCTGTCCACCCTGCACACCAACAACGCCGCCGGCGGCATCACCCGCCTGCTCGACATGGGCGTGGAGGATTATCTGCTGACCTCCACCATCAACGGCATCCTGGCGCAGCGCCTGGTGCGGCGCCTGGAGCCGACCCACGCCGAGCGCTATCCGGCCTCGCCGGAGGAGATCGAGAAGTTCGAACTGCGCCGGCTGCAGCCCGAGGGCGAGATCTGCCTGTTCCGCCCGCGGCCCTCGGCGATCGCGCCGACCGGCTACCTGGGCCGCACCACGATCATGGAATTTTTGGTGATGAACGACGCGCTGCGCCGCGCGGTGATGCGCCACGCCGGCATGGGTGAGATCGAACAACTGGCGCGCGAGGCCGGCATGCGCACGATGTACGAAGACGGCATTGGCAAGGCGCTCAGCGGGCAGACCACGATCGAGGAAGTGCTGCGCGTGACGGAGGAAACCTGATGCGCGCGGCACGCTGCCCGGCAGTGCGCGTCACCGCCGCGGCGCGCCGGCGCACGTGCAGTGCGCGCGGCCTGCTTTGCGCGTCCCGCGTCCCACGTCCCGCGTCCCGCAGCTAATGCCCCTGTACCGCTACAAAGCGCTCAACCCGCACGGCGAGATCCTGGAAGGCCAGATGGAAGCCGCCAGCGACGCCGAGGTGGCGCTGCGCCTGCAGGAGCAGGGGCATATGCCGATGGAGGCCAAGCTCGCGGCGCAGGGCGGCGGCACCTCGCTGCGCGGCCTGTTCCGGCCCAAGCCGTTCGACGGTGCGGCGCTGGTGCAGTTCACCCAGCAGCTGGCGACCCTGCTCGGCGCCGGCCAGCCGCTGGACCGCGCGCTGACCATCCTGCTCGAACTGCCCGAGGACGAGCGCTCCAAGCGCACCGTCGGCGACATCCGCGACGCGGTGCGCGGCGGCGCGCCGCTGTCCACCGCGCTGGAGCGCCAGCACGGCCTGTTCTCGCGCCTGTACATCAACATGGTCCGTGCCGGCGAGGCCGGCGGCAGCCTGCACGATACGCTGCAGCGCCTGGCCGAATACCTGGAGCGCAGTCGCGAACTGAAGGGACGGGTGATCAACGCGCTGATCTATCCGGCGATCCTGGTCAGCGTGGTCGGCTGCGCGCTGCTGTTCCTGCTCGGCTACGTGGTGCCGCAGTTCGCGCTGATGTACGAGAGCCTGGACGTGCAGCTGCCATGGTTCACCCAGGCGGTGCTGGGCGTGGGCCTGTTCGTGCGCGACTGGTGGATCGCGCTGCTGGTGGTACCGGGGCTGGCGCTGCTGGCGATCGACCGCAAGCGCCGCGATCCGGTATTCCGCGCCCGCTTCGACGCCTGGCTGCTCAAGCAGCGCTTCATCGGCGTGCTGATCGCGCGGCTGGAAACCGCGCGGCTGACCCGCACCCTGGGCACCTTGCTGCGCAACGGCGTGCCGCTGCTGTCCGCGCTGGGCATCTCGCGCAACGTGCTGTCGAACCTGGCGCTGACCGCCGACGTCGGCGCCGCCGCCGACGACGTCAAGAACGGCCATGGCCTGTCGGCGTCGCTGTCCAAGGGCAAGCGCTTCCCGCGGCTGGCGTTGCAGATGATCCAGGTCGGCGAGGAATCCGGCGCACTGGACACGATGCTGCTGAAGACCGCCGACACCTTCGAGCAGGAAACCGCGCAGGCGATCGACCGCTTGCTTGCCGCGCTGGTGCCGCTGATCACCCTGGTCCTTGCCTCGGTGGTCGGGCTGGTGATCATTTCCGTCCTCGTTCCTCTGTACGACCTCACCAATGCGATTGGGTGAGGCGCCACGCTCATGCGCCATGGCGCATGTGGCGCCGAACGCCCGGCCACGGATGGCCGGGCCGGCGGTTCCGGCGCCCGTGATGCTTCGCCAGGGATGGCGGCGTGAACCTGTGGCGCAGCGGGGCATCGAATCGAAAGAGGCCATGCGTTTGCGAACCATTGGTTCGCGCATGGCCGGGCCGGTCTGTCTGGGTGCAGCCCTGTTGCGCCATGGACGGCAGCAGCAATGCCGGCAGCGCAGGGATGATGGCGTGAACCTGTGGCGCTGCGAATGGTCGAAGCAATGGGCGCACCCCATGCCCGCAGCATGTGTGCGCCGCGTCATGCGCGAAGTGCGAGATGCGTCGATCGCGGCCCTGCCGCCGCCGTCGCCGCGCATGAAGCGTAGCTGCACGACCCGCACGCGGCGTCGTCGCTTGTCACCGCGTTCGGCTACATAGGCTTTCCACCGCAAGGATCCGATGCAATGCGAAATATCCGCTCCCTGACCCGTTCCCCCTCCGCCGCGCGCCAGTCGGGCATGAGCCTGCTGGAAATCATCATCGTCATCGTGCTGATCGGCGCGGTGCTGACCCTGGTCGGCAGCCGCGTGCTCGGCGGCGCCGATCGCGGCAAGGCCAACCTGGCCAAGTCGCAGATCCAGACCATGGCCGGCAAGATCGACAACTATCAGCTGGACACCGGCAAGCTGCCGTCCAAGCTCGACGACCTGGTCGCCGCGCCGGGCGGCGTCAGCGGCTGGCTCGGCCCGTATGCCAAGCCCGCCGAGTTGAACGATCCGTGGGGCCACCCGATCGAGTACAAGGTGCCGGGCGACAGCAAGCCGTTCGACCTGATCAGCCTGGGCAAGGACGGCCAGCCCGGCGGCACCAGCTACGACGCCGACATCAAGTACGAGTGATCGCGGCGCCGTGATCCACACTCCTGCCGGCGTTCTCCAGCGCGGTGCGCATGCGTGCGTACCGCCGCCACGTGCGCGCATGCGCGGCGTGTCGCTGCTGGAGATGCTGCTGGTGGTGGGGCTGATCGCGATCGCCGCGGTGCTGGCGGCGTCGGTGCTGACCGGCGGCATCGACGGCATGCGCCTGCGCTCCTCGGCCAAGGAGATCGCCGCGCAGCTGCGCTACACGCGCGCGCAGGCGATCGCCAGCGGCCAGCCGCAACGCTTCCTGATCGATCCGCAGGCGCACCGCTGGCAGGCGCCCAACGGCCGCCATGGCGAGATCCCGGCGTCGCTGGCGATCCGCTTCAGCGGCGCGCGCGAGGCGCAGCGGCGCCAGGACGAAGGCGCGATCCAGTTCTTCGAGGACGGCGCCGCCACCGGCGGGCGCATCGAGTTGCTGACGCGCAAGGCCAGCTGGCGCATCGACGTGGCCTGGCTGACCGGCGAGGTCAAGGTTGGGCGTCCGCCGCAGCAGGGCATGCCATGAAGGCGCAGCGCGGCTACACGCTGATCGAGGTGATCGTGGCGTTCGCGCTGCTGGCGCTGGCGCTGACCCTGCTGCTCGGCTCGCTGTCCGGCGCCGCACGCCAGGTCAAGCGCGCCGACCAGCTCAGCCGTGCCACGCTGTACGCGCAATCGTTGCTGGCCGCGCAAGGCGTGGAACAGCCGCTGCAACCCGGCCGCACACAGGGCAGCTTCGAGCAGGGCCATTACCGCTGGACCCTGGACGTGGCGCCGTACGTCGATGCGCGACGCCCGCCGGACACGACGCTGACCCCAGGCCTGCCGACGCTGCTGCAACTGAACCTGCAGGTACGCTGGGGCGATGCGCCGGCGCAGGCGTTGCAGTGGAAGACATTGCGTCTGGTCAGCGCGCAGAACAACGGGATGCCGCAGTGAGCCGCGCGCCGGGCCTTGCCGCCGCGCGCGGCTTCACCCTGATCGAAGTGCTGCTGGCCACGGTGTTGCTGGTCGGCGGGCTGACCCTGGCCTTCGCCACGCTGCGATCGGCCACCGCGATCAGCGGCCGCGGCGAGACCATCGCCGGGCGCAGCGAGCGCATGCGCGCGGTCGAGGGTTTCCTGCGCCGGCGCCTGAGCGGCGCGCAAGCGCTGGCGCTGGACATCGACAGCCGCACCCTGCAGCCGGTGCGCTTCGTCGGTGAGCCGCAGCGCATGCAGTTCGTCGCCGATCTTCCCGATTATCTGGGCCGCGGCGGCCCTTACCTGCACGACCTCAGCGTCAGCGGCGACGCTGGCCGGCAGCGCCTGGCGATCGCGCTGGTGCAGGTGCAGGCCGGCAAGCAGATCGCCGACGCCAAGCCGCGCCCGCCCGAGCCGCTGGCCGAGGGCCTGCGCCAGGTGCGTTTCCGCTACCGCGGCATCGATCCGGAGCGCGGTACGATCGGACCCTGGCAGGAACGCTGGGAAAAGACCGATCAGTTGCCGCTGCTGGTGTCGATCGAGCTGAGCAGCGACGACGGCATGCTGTGGCCGCCGCTGGTGGTGGCGTTGCGCCAGGCCGGCGGCGCCGAGGCACGGCAATGAGCGCGGCACCCGGGCAGGCGCGCGGCGCGGCGCTGGTGCTGGTGCTGTGGCTGATCGCGCTGCTCACCGCGCTGATCGGCGCGTTCGCGC
>NZ_CAPJ01000154.1 GCF_000331775.1 Xanthomonas translucens pv. translucens DSM 18974 | reverse complement strand
AGCCGCAACGCGCGGTGCCGGCACCGGTTGCGCGCCGCGCCGGCCTGCGCTTGCCCGACCGGCTGCAGATCGCATTGCTGCGCGCTTCCGGGTGCAATCCGAACGATCCGGCCACGCAGGCCTTGATGGCGACCTGGCCGCTGGCCGAACTGCGCGGCAACGCCGCCGCCAAGCGTGCGCTGTGGCCGCAGCTGCGCGCGCTGCGCAAGCAGGCGCCGCGGTGAGCGCGCTGGGTTCGGCGTCCTCGCCGGCGGCGGCGACGCTGCGCACGTTGCGCGAAACCGACCTCGATACGGTGATGGAGATCGAGCGCCGCGCCTATCCGTTCCCGTGGACGCGCGGCATCTTCCGCGACTGCCTGCAGGCCGGCTACCCGGGCTGGGTACTGCAGGAACAGGGCCAGATCGTCGGCTATGGCGTGATCAGCGTCGCCGCCGGCGAGGCGCACATCCTCAACGTCTGCGTCGCGCCGGAACGGCAGTCGCGCGGCTACGGCCGCCTGCTGCTGCGCGCGCTGATCAAGTACGGCGCCGACCTGGGCGCGCGCCGCGTGTTCCTGGAAGTGCGCCCGTCCAATCCCGGCGCGATCGCGCTGTACCACAGCGAAGGCTTCAACGAGATCGGCCGCCGCCCACGCTATTACCCGGCGGCGAACGGCCGCGAGGACGCGCTGGTGATGGCGATCGAACTGTTCTTCGAAGGCATGTCGTAACACGCGACTTCATGCCGCCGGCAGCGCGCCGGCATGCTGAGTGCGCGTGCCCGGCGGTTTTTGCGGCGCGCTGATTTTCTTCCCGATTGACCGCTTGCGCAGTGCAGCGTTGCGCAAGCGGTGCGCCGTGCCTGCGCTGAAAGAGCACGTCGTTCGCGCATCCGGTCGCCGCCTTGCGGCGCATGCGGTGCAGGCCGCCTTCCGCAATGCCGGGCGGCGGTCGCTGGCCAACGTCGCGGAATTCCCGCTACAGCCAGCGGCGCACGCGGCTGCAGTAATCCGTGTAGCCGGCGCCGAAGCGTGCGCGTAATGCCGCTTCTTCGCGCGGAATCTGCACACGATCGATGTGCAGCAGATAGATCGCCAGGGCGAGACCTGCGGCCGGATGGCCGAGGCACAGCATCCAGCCCAGCAGGATCAGCGCATGCCCCAGGTACATGGGATTGCGCGAATAGCGATGCAGGCCTGATTGCACCAAGGCGTTAGCGCGCTGCGGATGCAACGGATTGACCGTGGTCCCGGCGCGGCGGAAATGCAGCTTGGGTGCCACGTTGGCGATCACTCCGGCAACGATCGTCGCTGCGCCCAACGGGCGTTGACCCGGCAGGAGCAAAGTCGCTGCCGGCCAGGCATGTGCGGCACCCCATGCGCACAGCGCGCTGGCGACCACGATCAGCGGCGGCGGCACACGCAGCTGCATGCGCTTGGGGTTGTCCGCGACTTACAGCTTGGCGCGCTGCTCGCGCAGGCCGGCCAGCTGCGTGGTCCAGTCGGCCAGGCGCGCGCGCTCCTGCTCGACCACCGCCGCCGGTGCGTTCTGCACGAAGGTGGCGTTGCCGAGCTTGCCGTTGCACTTGCCGATCTCCGCATCCACGCGCTTGATCTCCTTGTCCAGGCGGGTGCGCTCGGCGTCCAGATCGACCAAGCCCTCCAGCGGTACCAGCAGCCGCAGTTCGCCGACGATCGCCGCCGCGGCCGGCGGTGCGTCCTGTGCCGCGTCCAGCCACTGGATCGCCTCCAGCCGCAGCAGGAACTTCAGCTGCGAGGCGAAACGTTGCACCCGCGCGCGGTCTTCGGCGTGGCCGCCCTGCAGCAGCAGCGGCACCAGCCTGGATGGCGGCACGTTGAGTTCGCTGCGCACCCGGCGCAGCGCCGAGACCATCGCCTTGAGCCATTCGATATCGGCTTCGGCGCCGGCGTAGGCGCTCACGTCCAGGTCGCCGGTGCGCGGATACGGCTGCAGCGAGATGGTCGGTGCGGCGATGCCCAGGCGCGGCGCCACCTGCTGCCACAGTTCCTCGGTGACGAACGGGGTCAGCGGATGCAGCAGGCGCAACAGCGTCTCCAGCACCTGCAGCAGGGTGTGGCGGGTGCTGTCGGCGGCCGCGGCGTCGTCGCCGTTCAAGGCCGGCTTGGTCAGTTCCAGGAACCAGTCGCAGAACTCGTTCCAGGCGAACTCGTACAGGCATTGCGCCAGCAGATCGAAACGGTAGGCGGCGTAATGCGCCTGCGCCTCGGCACTGACCTTGTCCAGCCGCACCAAAATCCACTTCTCGGCATCGGTGACCGGCACGTGTGCCGAGTCCCGAGTCCCGAGTCCCGAGTCCCGGCCTTCCGTATTCATCAGCACGAAGCGGCTGGCATTCCACAACTTGTTGCAGAAATTCTTGTAGCCCTCGGCACGGCCGAGGTCGAACTTGATGTCGCGGCCGTGGCCGGCCAGCGCGGCGATGGTGAAGCGCAGCGCGTCGGCGCCGTGGGCGATGATGCCCTCGGGGAATTCCTTGCGCGTGGCCTTCTCGATCTTCTCGGCCATGCGCGGCTGCATCAGCCCGGTGGTGCGCTTGGCGACCAGATCCTCGATGCTGATGCCGTCGATGATGTCCAGCGGGTCGAGCACGTTGCCCTTGGACTTGGACATCTTCTGCCCGTCCTTGTCGCGGATCAGGCCGGTGATGTACACGTCGCGGAACGGCACCTGGCCGGTGAAGCTGTCGGTGGCCATGATCATCCGCGCCACCCAGAAGAAGATGATGTCGAAGCCGGTGACCAACACGCTCGACGGCAGGTAGCGGTCGAAGCCGCGCTCGGCCATCGCCTGCGGATCGGGCCAGCCCATCGTCGAGAACGGCCACAGCTGCGAGGAGAACCAGGTTTCCAGCACGTCGTTGTCCTGGTGCAGGGCGATGTCGGCGCCGAGGCCGTGCTTCGCGCGTGCCTCGGCCTCGTCGCGACCGACGTAGCAAGTGCCGGCGTCGTCGAACCACGCCGGAATGCGATGGCCCCACCACAGCTGGCGGCTGATGCACCAGTCCTGGATGTTCTCCATCCAGTGGCGATAGGTGTTGATCCAGTTCGGCGGCACGAACTTCACTTGACCCGACTCGACCAGCTCCAGGCCGCGTTTGGCCAGCGCGTCCATCTTCACGAACCACTGGTCGGTGAGGTAGGGCTCGATCACCTGGCCGGTGCGGTCGCCGCGCGGCACCTGCAGCTTGTGCGGCTTGGTCTCAATCAGCAGGCCGAGGTCTTCCAGGTCGGCCAGCACCGCCTTGCGCGCGTCGTAGCGGTCCAGGCCACGATACTTCTCCGGCGCGTTGTCGTTGATCGCCGCGGTTGGGGTGAACAGGTTGATCATCGGCAGCCCATGCCGCACGCCAACCTGGTAATCATTGAAATCGTGCGCCGGCGTCACCTTGACCACGCCGGTGCCGAACGCGCGGTCCACGTAGTCGTCGCCGATCACCGGCACGCTTCGACCGGTCAGCGGCAGCGTCACCGTCTTGCCGATCAGGTGCGCGTAACGTTCGTCCTGGGGGTGCACCATCACCGCGGTGTCGCCGAGCAGGGTTTCCGGGCGCGTGGTGGCCACCACCAGAGAGTCGCGGGTTTCGCGCAGGGTCTCGTTGCCGTCGGTATCGTGCTCGACGTGCTCGTAGCTGGCGCCGTCCTCCAGCGCGTAGGCGATCGACCACAGGAAACCGTCTTCTTCCACGTTCTCCACTTCCAGGTCGGAGATCGCGGTCTTCAGCACCGGGTCCCAGTTGACCAGGCGCTGGCCGCGGTAGATCAGGCCTTGCTCGTGCCAGCGCACGAACGCCTCGACCACCGCCGCCGACGGCTGCGGGTCCATGGTGAAGCTGCTGCGCGACCAGTCGCTGGAGGTGCCCAGGCGGCGCATCTGCCGCTCGATGGTGTCGCCCGACTGCGCCTTCCATTCCCACACCTTGGCGATGAAGCCTTCGCGCCCCAGCGCGTCGCGGGTCTCGCCCTGGCCTGCCAGCGCCAGGTTGCGCGACACCACCATCTCGGTGGCGATGCCGGCGTGGTCGCTGCCGACCTGCCACAACGTGTCGAAGCCGCGCATGCGGTGGTAGCGCACCAGCGCATCCATCAGCGTGTGCTGGAAGGCGTGGCCCATGTGCAGGGTGCCGGTCACGTTCGGCGGCGGCAGCAGCACCGTGTACGCCTCGCCCTGCCCGGACGGCTTGAAGTAGCCGGCCGCTTCCCACTGGGCGTACAGGCGCGATTCGAAGGAGGTGGGGTCGTAGCTCGGGGCGAGGGTGGTCATGGGGAAGCCGGGATTCGTTATTCGGGATTGGGGATTCGCGCGGGAGGGTGCCGATGCAAGGATGCCGGGGATCTGGAGATCCATCCCCAATCCCCAATCCCGGCTTCATCACATGTCGTACTTGCTGACCTCGAAGCCCAGCGCCTTGTACTGTTTCCAGCGTTCGCGCAGCGGCTCGCGCGCGGCCGGGTCGGCCGGGACCACTTCCAGCACGCGCTCGCAGGTGCCAAGGTAGGCGTCGTCGCGCAGGTTGATCACCAGCGCGCGCGACGGCGCTTCCACGCCGGGCGGGACGATCAGCACCTGCGCCTCTTCCTCGTCGACATCGGCGCCGGCGATCTGGTGCGGGATGTAGGCGTCGTCGTCGAATGCCCACAGCAGTTCGTCCAGCTCCTCGGCCTGCGCCTGGTCGCGCGCCAGCACCAGCGTCCACAGGTTGGCGTCGTTGGCCTTGCGCGCCAGCTCGCAGACCAGCCGCAGCGGCTCGGTGAGGAAGCGCGGCTTGGCGATCAGGTAGAAGTCGGCGCGCATCAGGGGGCGGGACTCCGGACCCGGGACTCGGGACTCGGAAAGCGGGTTCGCGAGTAACGGCGACTCTTTCTGGAATCCAGCAAGATCCTGCCGGTGCTGACGCAGGTTCGGGAGAATGACATGGCAGCGCCTTACCGAGTCCCGAGTCCCGAGTCCCGAGTCCCGGCTCTATCCAGCAACCACTGACTCAACAACCCTACCGGCCGGCCCGTCGCCATGCCGCGCTTGCCT
Organism: Xanthomonas translucens pv. translucens DSM 18974; assembly: GCF_000331775.1. The sequence continues at coordinate 18,613 of NZ_CAPJ01000154.1, read as the reverse complement.
TCGTCGCTGGCCACGCCGGCGATGTCCAGATGCGCCCAGCGCTGGCCTTCGGTGAAGCGCGACAGGAAGCAGCCGGCAGTGATGGCGCCGGCCCAGCGGCCGCCGATGTTGTAGACGTCGGCGAAGCTGGAATCGAGCAGGCCCTGGTATTCGTCCCACAGCGGCAGGCGCCAGGCGCGGTCGAACACGTGCTCGCCGGCCGCCAGCAACTCGTTGGCCAGGTCGTCGTGCTTGCTCATCAGGCCGGCGGTCTGGTGGCCGAGGGCGACCATGCAGGCGCCGGTGAGGGTGGCCACGTCGATCAGCGCCTCGGGGTTGAAGCGTTCGGCGTAGGTCAGCGCGTCGCACAGGATCAGGCGGCCTTCGGCGTCGGTGTTGCCGACTTCGATGGTCTTGCCGGACATGCTGGTGATCACGTCGGAGGGGCGGTAGGCATCGCCGTCGATCGCGTTCTCCACCGCCGGCACCACCACCACCAGGTTCAGCGGCAGGCGCGCGGTGGCGGTGGCAACGAAGGTGCCGATGACGTTGGCGCCGCCGCACATGTCGTACTTCATCTCCTCGATGCCGCCCTGGGTCTTCAGGTTGACGCCGCCGGTGTCGAAGGTGATGCCCTTGCCGACCAGCACGTAGGGCTTGGCGTCGCCGCCGCCGTTCCACTTCAGCACCAGCAGCCGCGGGCGGTTGGCCGAGCCGCGCGCCACCGCCAGCAGCGAGCCCATGCCCAGCGCCTGCATCTGCGTTTCGTCGAGGATCTCGGCCTCGGCGCCGTCGATGCCGTGGGCGAACGCCGCGGCGGTCTCGGCCAGGTAGGCCGGGGTGCACAGGTTCGGCGGCAGGTTGCCGAGCTCGCGGGCGAATGTCACGCCGGCGGCGATGGCCTGGCCCTGGGCCAGCGCGGTGGCGTCCTGGCCGAGTACGGCCAGGCTGGCCAGGCCGCCGTCGTCGGGCTTCTTCTTGCCCAGGGTGGCGGTGTAGCGGTAGCAGGCGTGGTCGCTGGCGATCACCGCCTGGCGGATCGCCCAGGCCTGGTCGCGGCCTTTGATCTCCAGTTCGGACAGGGTGAACAGCGCCCTGGCCGCCGGCCCGCTCTTCAGTGCGCGCGCCGCGTCGCCGACCGCCTTCAGGTACTGCGGCACGCCGAACTTGGCGGCCTCGCCCAGGCCGACCACCAGCACGCGCGGCGCGGTCACCCCGGGCAGGTCGTGCAGCAGCGCGCTGGCGCCGGTCTTGCCGCTGAGGTCGCCGCGGCCGGCCAGGGCGGTCAGGCGTCCGCCGCTGGCCGCATCCAGGGCCTGGGCGGCGGGCGACAAGCGCTTGTCGGCGAACACGCCGACGACGATGCAATCGAACGCCGCAGTCGCCGGGGCGTCGTGGTTCAGGGTGAATTCCAGGGCCATTGATCAGATTCCGTTGGCAAATCCGTACAATCGCGGGCTGTTTAGGTCCAGCCGGGTTAGGCTGGCTCTGCCGCGAACGAATCCGAGAGTCTAAATCAACCCACCCCCATGCCGAAGCTCGATCGATACCTGCTGCGCGATTTCATCCAGAGCTTCCTGGCCACCCTCATCGTGCTGCTGGTGGTCAGTGTCGGCGGTGTGCTGGTCGACATCCTGGGCAACATCGCCGATGGCCGCATCCCGGCCAAGCTGCTGTTTTCGCAGTTGGGCCTGCAATTCGTGGTGTATCTGCCGCTGATCCTGCCGCTGGCGCTGATGCTGGGCCTGCTGCTGGCGCTGGCGCGTCTGTACCGCGACTCGGAAATGGCGGTGATCACCGCCATCGGCGTCGGCCCGCGGCGCCTGCTGCGGCCGATCCTGATGCTGGTGGTGCCGGTGGTGGCCCTGGTCGGGCTGTGCTCGCTGTGGCTGGGGCCCTGGGCCGACCGCACCTCCGACCGGCTGATCGACGAGGCCAACCGCAGCCTGCTGATGGCCGGTCTGGAGGCCGGGCGCTTCACCACGCTGTCCGACGGCGGCATCGTCTACATCAGCACCCTGTCCGGCGACGGCACCAAGCTGGGCAAGGTGTTCATGCAGCGGCAGAAGGACGGCCGCCTGGACGTGGTCACCGCGCAGCGCGGCGCGATGTTCTTCGAGGGCCGGGCCGACCGTTACCTGCGCCTGGAGGATGGCTACCGCGTCGAGGGGCCGCTGGCCGGCGACGCCATGGACTACCGGCTGATGCGCTACGTCAGCAACGACGTGGCCCTGCCCGACCGCAGCGAGGCGCGCAAGGACGACGATCCCGAGCTGTTGCCCACCGCCAAGCTGATCGGCGACCCGCGGCCGCAGGCCAATGCGCAGCTGCACGCGCGCATCGCTCCGCCGCTGCTGGCGCTGGCCTTCGCCCTGCTGACCCTGCCGCTGTCGCGCAGCTCGCCGCGCCAGCAGCGCTACGGCCGGATCATGCTGGCGTTCCTGGCCTACCTGGTCGGCACCAACCTGATGTTCATCGGCACCCAGTGGCTGAGCACCGACAAGCTGCCCCGCGCGCTGGGCCTGTGGTGGCTGACCGTGCCGCTGCTGGTGCTGGCGGTGTGGACCTATCTGCGCGACGGCCAGCTGTCGCGGCCGCGGAGGCAGGCGGCATGAGGCTGCGTCCGAACCTGCACGACGTCTACGTCGGACGCGCCGTGCTCGGCACCGTTCTGCTGACCTGGGCGGTGCTGCTCGGGCTCGACGTGATCATGGCCTTGTCCAACGAATTCAAGGACATCGGCAAGGGCAGCTACAGCCTGGGCCACGCCGTGGCGTTCGTCGCCTACACCGTGCCGCGGCGCGCCTACACCCTGTTCCCGACCGGGGCGGTGATCGGCGTGCTGATGGGCCTGGGCCAGCTGGCGGCCACCTCCGAACTGACCGCGCTGCGCGCGCTGGGCCTGTCGCGGCGGCGGCTGAGCGTGGCCGCGGCGGCGACGATGGCGGTGCTGACCGTGGCGATGGTGTTCAGCGGCGAGACCCTGGCGCCGTGGGCGCAGAACCAGGCCGATGCGATCAAGGCCAACGCCAAGTACAACGGCAACATGAGCATGGCCCGCTACTCCGGGCTGTGGGCGCGCGAAGGCGACACCTTCCTCAACGCGCAGAGCGGCGAAGAGCATCTGGAAGAGGCCGGCGGCACCTGGCTGGAACTGCGCGACGTGCGCCTGTACACGCTGGACCAGGCCGGGCGCCTGGCCTCGCTGACCCATGCCGCCACCGCCGAGCACCGCAGCAGCGGCTGGACCCTGAAGCAGGTGTACCGCGATACCTTCGCCGAACGCGCGGTGCAGCGCGAGAAGTTCGATAGCCTGCCGTGGGCCTCGCGGCTGGACGCCGCCGCGCTGGCCTCGGGCCTGGCCAAGCCGCGCAACCTGTCCGCGCACGACCTGCACACCAGCATCGAGTACCGGCGCCGCAACGGCCTGGACGCGCGCGACTACGAGGACCAGTACTGGAGCCGCTGGTTCTATCCGGTCAACGTGCTGGCGCTGTGCTTCGCCGCGATCCCGTTCGCGTTCGGCGCGCTGCGCAGCGGCGGCATGGGCAAGCGGCTGTTCCTGGGCATCCTGTTCGCGCTGGTGTTCTGGCTGCTGCAGCTGTTCTTTGGGCGCATGGCCGGCGCGCTCAAGTTCGACTACCGCATCGCCTACGCGTTGCCGCCGCTGGTGATGCTGACCGTGTCGTGGCTGTTGTTCCGCAAACGCAGCAGTTGAGTCGATGCGCCGGTTGAGCCCAACCGGGTTGGTGTTCTGTCTGCTGTATGTGGGAGTGATCGTGTGGTGCCATTGGTTGGCGCAGGAGCCGCAGCTCAATCTCAAAGCCCGAATGTTTTGGCGGCTAGTCCCGATCCTGCCGCCCTTGCTAGCGCTGGGGCAACTCGGCTTGATGCCCGCCTTCGAGTGGTTGCCGGAGGTGGCCGGGTATCTGCTGATGCTGGTGCTCATGTTCTGGGCGATCTATTGGTTGGGCGGGTTCCTGGAAAGGCACATTCGCCGCAGCGTCGCGTCGCGCAGGGCTGCAGCGGTGCACAAGCGCGGCGATCGGGGTGTGTGACACGACCGCCGCCATTGCGCGCATCGGCGCGCTCTCCTGGCCTGAAGCAGTCGTGGAGCCGGCAGCGTCGTTGCGCTGCGATCAGGGTTTTTGCTTCGGAAGGCGAACCAGCCGCGTGCCGCTGGCACGGTCGTGCCACGTCAAGCGTTCGCGATCCAGCAGCGCCCACCAGAAGCCCAGCCCGCCCAGCAGCAGCGACAGCGTGCCGACCGAGTAGCGCCGCCACAGCGCGCCCCAGCTCGGCGTGCCGCCATCGGCGCCGAGCAGGCGCAGCCGCCACGGGCGCATGCCCAGGGTCTGGCCGCCGCGGCGCCAGCTCAGCGTCGCGTACAACCCGGCCGCCAGCCAGCAGCACAGCCACAACAGCCACTGCAGGGCGCTGAACGGAGCGATGTTCTCGCGCGGCGCGTGGCCTTCGAGCGTGTAGCCCAGGGTGAACAGCGCGGAGATCGCGAACCACAGCGCCAGCACCGGCCAGGCATCGTAGAACAGCGCCAGCAGCCGCCACGGCAGCAGCGCGCGCGGGCGGGAAGCGGTGGCGGTGGACGCGGCGGTCATCGCCACAGCTTAGCGGCAGCGCCAGCAGCACGTCACCGGCCGCCACCGCGATCGGCGCAGCCCCCGCCTTGCGCCACGCGAAGTCGGCGCTAGGCTTTGCCGAGTCCCGAGTCCCGAGTCCCGAGTCCCGAGTCCCGAAAGCTCCCGAGTCCCGAAAGCTCCCGAGTCCCGTAAGCTCCCCCGATGCCCGAACTCCGTACCCCCGCCGAGCGCCGCCAACAGGCGCAACGGCTCGCCCCGCTGCGCGATGCCGATGCCGTCGCGATCCAGCAGTTCCTGGACACGGCCTGGGCCGAGCAGGGGCTGGCGCGGCAGAGTCTGGACAGCTACCGGCGCGACCTGGAAGGCTTCGCGCGCTGGCGCGACGGTGCCGGCGGCGGCCTGCCCGGGGCTGATCGTCAGGCCTTGTTCGACTACCTGGCCTGGCGCACCCGGCTGGGCTATTCGCAGCGCAGCAACGCGCGCTGGCTGTCCTCGCTGCGCGCGTTCTTCGCCTTGCGCCTGCGCCGCGGCGAGCGCCGCGACGACCCGACCGCGCTGATCGACCCGCCCAAGCTGCCGCGCTCCCTGCCCAAGGCGCTGGCCGAAAGCCAGATCGACGCGCTGCTGGAGGCACCGGACGCCGCCGATCCGGCCGGCCTGCGCGACCGCGCCATGCTCGAGCTGATGTACGCGGCCGGGCTGCGGGTCAGCGAGCTGGTCAACCTGCCGGCGAACGCGGTGAACCTGCGCCAGGGCGTGTTGCGGGTCACCGGCAAGGGCAGCAAGGAACGCCTGGTGCCGCTGGGCGAGGAATCGCAGCACTGGCTGCAGCACTACCTGGACACGGCGCGGCCGGCGCTGGCGGCGGGGCAGGCGGTGCCGGCCAGCGACGGCACCGTGCCGATGTTCATCGATGCGGCGCGGCACCCGCTGAGCCGACAGCAGTTCTGGGGCCTGGTCAAGCGCTACGCGGCGCTGGCCGGCATCGACCCGGCTGCGGTCAGCCCGCACGGGCTGCGCCACAGCTTCGCCACCCACCTGCTCAACCGCGGCGCCGACCTGCGCGCGCTGCAGATGCTGCTCGGCCACAGCTCGCTGTCCACCACCCAGATATACACCCTGGTCGCGCGCGAACACCTGCAGAAGCTGCACAGCAAGCACCATCCGCGCGGCTGAGGCGCCCGCGCTGCGCCTGTGTCCGCTTGCGCGGGCGGTGCCGCGGCCGCTCAGGCTGGCTACATGGAGCGGACCAATCGGTATGCGACAATCCAACCGATTCGCCGCCCTCATGGATAGCCAATGCTCCGTTTTGCTCTGTTTGCGCTGCTGGGCGCCACCACCCTTTCCGCCTGTGCGCAGCCGGCTTCGCCCACCGGCGCTGCCGCCGCCCCGGCCAAGCCGGCCGTTGCCGCTGCTGGCGCCCCGGGCGAGCAGCGCGTGCGTGCGGCGCTGCTGCAGCTGGATCCGAACTTCAAGCCCGACTTCATCGGCGCCGCGCCGTTTCCGGGCTTCCGCGAAGTGGTGGTCGGCGGGCAGGTACTGTACGTGTCCGACGACGGCCGCTACCTGTTCCAGGCGCAGCCGTTCGACATTCAGGAAAGGCAGGTCGCCTCCAGCGAAGGCTTGCTGAGCTACCGCCGCAAGCTGCTGGAATCGGCGCCGCGTGCCGAGCGCATCGTGTTCGCCCCGACCAACCCGAAGTACACCATCAGCGTGTTCACCGACATCGAATGCGGCTACTGCCGCAAGCTGCACAGCGAGATCGCCGAGCTCAACAAGCAGGGCATCGCGGTGGAGTACCTGGCGTTCCCGCGCATGGGCCTGGGCAGCCAGGACTACAAGGACATGGTCGCGGTGTGGTGCGCGGCCGACAAGAAGAAGGCGCTGACCGAGGCCAAGGCCAACGGCAAGGTGCCGAGCGCGACCAGCTGCAAGAATCCGGTGACCATGCAGTACAACCTGGGCCAGCGCCTGGGCGTCAACGGCACCCCGGCGATCTTCGCCCCGGACGGCACCCAGCTCGGCGGCTACCTGCCGCCGGCGCAGCTGCGCGAGGCGCTGGACAAGCGGGCGGCCGAGGCGGGTCGGGCGGGGGGGAGTCGCTGAGCTGTCGGGACTCGGGACTCGGAAAAGCGGGTTCCGGGTGGCTGATCCGTTGTCGGCGGACGATGCGTTCCGCGCGAACTAGTTCCTGATTTTCTTGGGTTTCTTCCGGTCGTCGGAAACTGCTTTTGCGAGTCCCGAGTCCCGAGTCCCGAGTCCCGGCTACACTACACAGCCCGTTTACCTCACACGGTTCCCCGGACATGATCGTCCTCGAGGGCGCTTCCGCCCTTTCGCCGTTCCGCCGCGCTCGGCTCGAAACCCGCCTGCACTCCGTCGTTCCCGGTCTGCGCATCGCCGGTGCCTGGTACGTCTACTTCGTCGACAGCGATGCCGACGCCGCGGTGGATAGCGCCGCCGCGCAGCGCATCCTGCAGGCGCAGGACGTGCCGGCCGTGGCCGAGGCGGGCACCTGCTCGCGCTACGTGGTGCCGCGGCTGGGCACGCGCTCGCCGTGGTCGAGCAAGGCCACCGAACTGCTGCGCGGCGCCGGCCTGGCGATCCGCCGGGTGGAGCGCGGTACCCGCCTGGACCTGGCCGGCTGGCCAAAAGACGCCCTCCAGCAGGCGGCGCTGGCCAAGCTGCTGCACGACCCGATGACCCAGTCGCTGCTGGATGGTGCGGCGCAGGCGCAGGCGCTGTTCCAGGCGCCGCCGCGCGGCGCCGTCGAGCGCATCGCGCTGGACCAGCTGGAAGCGGCCAACGCGCGGCTGGGCCTGGCCCTGGCCCAGGACGAGATCGACTACCTGCGCCAGCGCTTCGGCGACCTCGGCCGCGATCCGGCCGACGTCGAGCTGATGATGTTCGCGCAGGCCAATTCCGAGCACTGCCGGCACAAGATCTTCAACGCCAGCTGGAGCATCGACGGCAAGGCGCAGGAACGCTCGCTGTTCCGGATGATCAAGCACACCCACCAGCAGACCCCGCAGCACACGCTCAGCGCGTACAGCGACAATGCGGCGGTGGTGGAAGGCCATCCGGCCGCGCGCTACCGCCCGGACCCGGTCAGCGGCGAATACCGCAGCGAGCCGGTGACGCCGTCGGCGTTCTGCATCAAGGTCGAGACCCACAACCACCCGACCGCGATCGCGCCGTTCCCGGGCGCCGCCACTGGCGCCGGCGGCGAGATCCGCGACGAGGGCGCCACCGGCCGCGGCGGCAAGCCCAAGGCCGGCCTGACCGGCTTCAGCGTCTCGCACCTGCGCATCCCGACCCTGCCGCAGCCGTGGGAAGCCGCACGCCCGTTGAACCCGCGCATGGCCCCGGCGCTGGAGATCATGCTCGAGGCCCCGCTCGGCGGCGCCGCGTTCAACAACGAATTCGGCCGGCCCAACCTGCTCGGCTATTTCCGCAGCTTCGAACTGCCCGAGACGCAGGACCTGACCCGCGCCTACGACAAGCCGATCATGCTGGCCGGCGGCCTCGGCGCGATCGACCGCATCCAGGTCGAGAAGATCCGCCTGCAGCCGGGCGATGCGGTGATCGTGCTCGGCGGCCCGGCGATGCTGATCGGCCTGGGCGGCGGCGCGGCCAGTTCGGTGGCTTCCGGCGACAGCGCCGAGGACCTGGATTTCGCCAGCGTGCAGCGCGACAACCCGGAGATGGAGCGGCGCGTGCAGGAGGTCATCGACCGCTGCGTGGCGCTGGGCGCCGACAACCCGATCCGCTGGTTCCACGATGTCGGCGCCGGCGGCCTGTCCAACGCGATTCCCGAACTGCTGCACGACTCCGGTGTGGGCGGCATCATCGACCTGGACCGTGTGCCCAGCGACGACCCGTCGCTGTCGCCGATGCAGCTGTGGTGCAACGAATCGCAGGAGCGCTACGTGCTCGGCGTACCGCAGGCGCGTCTGGCCGAATTCGCCGCGATCTGCGAACGCGAGCGCTGCCCGTTCGCCGCGGTCGGCGTGGCGACCGCCGAGGAGCGGCTGGTGGTGGGCCATGGGGTGCTCGGGACTCGGGACTCGGGACTCGGCACTCGGATGGAGCAAATGCAGGCGGTAAGCACCCTGCATGCGCCGACCGTAGATCTCGCCCTTTCCACTGACCCCGCTTCTTCCGCGTCCCGCGTCCCGCGTCCCGCGTCCCGCGACCACCCCATCGACCTCCCGATGGACGTGCTGTTCGGCAAGCCGCCGAAGATGCACCGCGATGCCCGGCAGCCGCCGGCGCCGCGTTGGCCGGAGCTGGACACCGACACGCTGGATCTGCGCGACGCCGGGCTGCGCGTGCTGGCGCATCCGGCGGTGGCGGCGAAGAGCTTCCTGGTCACCATCGGCGACCGCAGCGTCGGCGGCCTGACCGCGCGCGAGCAGATGATCGGTCCGTGGCAGCTGCCGCTGGCCGATTGCGCGATCACCCTGGCCGGCTTCGACACCCATGCCGGCGAAGCGATGGCGATCGGCGAGCGCACCCCGCTGGCGCTGCTCGATGCCGCCGCCGCAGCGCGCATGGCGGTCGGCGAGGCGATCACCAACCTGTGCGCAGCGCCGGTCGAGGCGCTGGCCCAGGTCAAGCTGTCGGCGAACTGGATGGCCGCGGCCAACCACCCCGGCGAGGACGCGCGGCTGTACGCCGCGGTCAAGGCAGTGGGCATGGAACTGTGCCCGCAGCTGGACCTGAGCATTCCGGTCGGCAAGGATTCGTTGTCGATGCAGGCGCAGTGGGTGGTGGCCGGGACTCGGGACTCCGTAGCCGGGACTCGGGACTCGGGACTCGGGACTCGGCAAGAGCAAGAGCCTGGTTCCGCGCCGTTCCACAATGCCGACACCGCCGCTGTTACGAGTCCCGAGTCCCGAGTCCCGAGTCCCGGCGCAACGCATAAAAGCGTTTCGCCCGTCTCCCTCATCGTCTCCGCGTTCGCCCCGGTGGCCGACGCGCGCGCGCAGCTGACGCCGTTGCTGGCGCGCGAGGCGGAGAGCGAGCTGTGGCTGATCGGGCTGGGCGGCGGCAAGCAGCGCCTGGGTGGGTCGGTGCTGGCGCAGGTGCATGCCGAAGGCGGCGTGCCGGCATTCGGCGGCGCGGTGCCGGACCTGGACGATGCGCAGCGCCTGCGCGCGTTCTTCGAATTGATCCGCGATGCGCGCCAGGCCGGGCTGCTGCTGGCCTACCACGACCGCAGCGACGGCGGCGCCTTCGCCACCCTGTGCGAGATGGCGTTCGCCGCGCGCCAGGGCCTGGAGATCAACCTCGATGCCTGGGGCGACGATTCGTTCCGCAGCCTGTTCAACGAGGAACTGGGCGCGGTGGTGCAGGTGGCCGACGAGGACCGTGCCGCGTTCGCCGACCTGATCGAGCGGCATGCGCTGACCGAATGCGCGCAGCGCATCGCCCGCCCCAGCACCGCCGCGGTGGTACGCGTGGGCCTGGCCGGCAAGATCCTGGCCGAATGGCGCTGGGAGGAGCTGTTCGACGCGTGGTGGTCGGTGAGCCACGCGATGCAGAAGCTGCGCGACAACCCCGACAGCGCCGACGAGGAACGCGCGGTGGCGCGCGATTTCGCCGCGCCGGGGCTGAAGCCGAAGCTGGCCTTCGACCCGGCCGAGGACGTGGCCGCGCCGTTCGTTGCCAGCGGCCAGCGGCCGAAGGTGGCGATCCTGCGCGAGCAGGGCGTCAACGGCCAGATCGAAATGGCCCATGCGTTCGAGCGCGCCGGCTTCCGCGCCTTCGACGTGCACATGAGCGACCTGATCGCCGGCCGCGTGGACCTGGCCGATTTCACCGGCCTGGCCGCCTGCGGTGGTTTCAGCTATGGCGACGTGCTCGGCGCCGGGCGCGGTTGGGCCACTTCGATCCTGGAGCGGCCGGCGTTGCGCGATGCGTTCGCGGCGTTCTTCGCGCGCCCCGACAGCTTCGCGCTGGGCGTGTGCAACGGCTGCCAGATGCTCAGCCAGCTCAAGGACATCATCCCCGGTGCCGAGCACTGGCCGCGTTTCCTGCGCAACCGCAGCGAGCAGTTCGAGGCGCGCACCAGCCTGCTGGAAGTGGTGGAATCGCCGTCGATCTTCCTGCGCGGCATGGCCGGCTCGCGGATCCCGGTGGCGGTGGCGCACGGCGAAGGCCGCGCCGAATTCGACAACGCCGTGGACCAAGCCGCCGCGCGCGTGGCGTTGCGCTTCGTCGACGGCAACGGCGAGGTCGCGCAGCGCTATCCGCTGAACCCGAACGGCTCGCCCGACGGCATCACCGGCCTGACCAGCGACGACGGCCGGGTGACGATCCTGATGCCGCATCCCGAGCGCACCCCGCGCTCGCTGAACCTCAGCTGGCACCCCGAGGGCTGGGCGGACGCTTCGCCGTGGCTGCGCATGTTCCGCAACGCACGGGTGTGGGTGGGTTGAGCATCCGCTGCTGCCGCGTCCGCCACGGAGGACGTGGCGGCGCGAACGCAAGCCGGCGCGGGCGCGGGCCTTCGCGCGCTCGCGGCGCCGGCGCTGCTTGAACATCAAGGACTGCAGCTAGACCCAACGCAGCCAGCGCGCCGACCTGGGCGCCCCGCGCCGGCCTTGGTCAGAATTCCGTCCAGCTGCTTTCGTTGCTGGGAGCGGCAACCAAAGCACGCGGCCTGGACGTGGCAGCGCGGCCGGCCGTCGCCACCTTGACCACCGGCGCCGCCGCCGGTCCTGGCGCGGCCCGCTTTGCCTCAACCGCATGGCTGGCGCCGATCTTGAACACCGCGACCGCTTCGGTGAGCTGCACCGCCTGGTCTTCGAGCGAGCGAGCGGCGGCGGTGGCTTCTTCCACCAGTGCCGCGTTCTGCTGGGTGGCCTCGTCCATCTGGGTGATGGTCTGGTTGACCTGCTCGATGCCGGCCGATTGTTCCTGCGACGCGGCGGAGATCTCGCCCATGATGTCGGTGACCCGCTGCACGCTGGCCACTACCTCGCTCATGGTCTCGCCGGCGCTGTGCACCAGCGTGGAACCTTCGGCCACGCGCTGTACCGAGTCTTGGATGAGATCCTTGATCTCCTTGGCCGCGCCGGAGGAACGCTGTGCCAACATGCGTACTTCCGAGGCCACTACCGCAAAGCCGCGGCCCTGTTCGCCGGCACGCGCCGCTTCCACGGCCGCGTTCAATGCCAGGATGTTGGTCTGGAACGCGATGCCGTCGATGACCGAGATGATGTCGGCAATCTTCTTGGACGAGGCTTCGATGCCGCTCATGGTCTCGACGACCTTGTCCACGACCTGGCCGCCCTGCGCGGCCACGCTGGCCGCACCGATGGCAAGCTGGTTGGCCTGGCGCGCGCCATCGGCGTTCTGCTTGACGGTGGAGGTGAGCTCCTCCATCGAGGCGGCGGTTTCCTCCAGATTGGCGGCCTGTTGCTCGGTGCGCTGCGACAGGTCCTGGTTGCCGGCGGCGATCTCGCTTGCGGCGCCCTTGATCGATGCGGCCGAGGTCTGGATGCTGCCGACGATCTGCGCCAACTGGCTGGCGGTGGCATTGGCGTCGTCGCGCATCTGCGAGAACACGCCGCGGAACTCGCCGCTCATGCGCACTGTGAGATCGCCGGCGGCGATGGCGCGCAACAACCGCGACAGCTCGGCCAGGTTGGTGTCGGTCGTCTGCATCAGGTTGTTCAAGCCTTCGACCATGCTGCGGAAATCGTGGTCAAACGCGTTCGCATCCCCGCGGGTCGAGAAGTCGCCGGCCTCCGCTGCCTGCGCCAAGGCGAGAATCTGCCGATTGATCGCCTGCAGATTGTGTTTGGTTGCCGCCATCGCATCGCTGAGGGCCGCCTTCTCGCCCGGCAATGCCGGCATGTCGGCCTGCATGTCGCCTACCGCGTAGCGCGACATGACGGACACCAGCTCGCGCTGGACCCGCACATGCGCATCGACCAGGTTGTTGGTGCCGGCCACCATGCGGCCGTACTCCCCTGGAAAACGCGCTGCATCCATGCGGTAACTCATTTCGCCGGCGTCATGCCGGCTGGCCATATGGTCTTGCGCTTCGATGACCGCGCGCAGCTGCGCCTGCATGGTGCCCATCGAGAGCAGCAGCTGGCCCAGTTCGTCCATGCGGCGCGGCTCGATGCGACTGTTCAACTGGCCGGAGGACACCGCCGCAGACACCTTGACGGCCGCGGCGAGGGGCGCCAGTACCTGGCGCCGCAGCAACAAGTACAGACACACGCTCAGCAGAGCGGCCGAGAGCAGCCCCACCGCGATGATGACCCATAGCAACGTGCGTGCCTGCGCCATGACATGGTGTTTGGGCACCATGATGCCGAGCGCGAACATTTCCGGTGCCTTGCCCAGCCGCATCGGGACGAACACGCGCAGCCAATCTTCGCCACCGATCGCGGCCTCGTCGCTGCTCACTTGCCCCGCGCGCACTTTCGCCAGCATGGCCTGCGTGCCGGCGTCGGTCAGCTTCTTGCCCACCTGCTTGGCATCGGCGCTGGCCATCACGGCGCCGGTGGGCGACAGCAGCAGCGCCTGCCCAACGTCCAGCGGCCGCAGCGTCGCCACGCGCTTTTGCAGCGCGTCGAGCGAAATGGTGATATTGACCGTGCCGAGGAAATGATCGCCTTCCATGACGGGCGTGCTCAACGTCGTCATCAGCGTGTCGACGCCGGCAACCGGATAGTAGTAAGGCTCGATGACCACGGGCGCGTGGCTCCCGCGCGCAGCGAGATACCAGTCGCCCTCGCCGGGCTTGTCGTAGCTGTGCAGCGCTTCACGCACCAGTTCGCCTTTTTGGTACGACCAATACACCATGAAACGGCCGGTCGCATCATGGAAGGGGGCGTCGACGTTGCTGGCGTCGTGTCCGTCGAATGCGTTGGGTTCCCAAAGCGTACTGATGCCAAGCCAGTTCTTCTGCAGGCGCAGCTGCTCATGAAGCACCAATGCCGCCGAATCGCGGCTCGCGCCGGCAATGCCGCGCTGGATTCTGAACGTATTGGCCAGCGTTGCCCCGGTGTTGAACGCCGACCCGATGTCGGACGAGATCTCGCTTGCTTGGTGACGCGCCACTTCGCGCAGCATGCCTTGCGACGTCCCGAGCAACGCCTGGCTACTGCGCCAATAGCTGATGGCAGCGGTCATGCCGAAACACAGCAGGGCCAGGATGCCGGTGCCGATCATCAAACGGCTGGCGACGCTGTTGCGGCGAACTAGGGGCCTGTTCATTGGTGCTCCGGGGATGGATTTTCAGGTGTCCTGCTGGACACTTCGCTAAGCTGAGGTATCGACGAGCGGAAACGAAACTTAAATCCCGCCGTGCGCCTCATGCTGGCTCGATTGCGGCCGATAGATGTCTGGCGACACCAACGCGAAGGCGGCCACACCCATGTCATTTCATTCAGGTATTTTGCTGCTGCTGGCCATTGCGTGCAGCGGCCAGGCGTATGCGCAGGATGCTCGGGATACCGACTCGTACGCGAAGCTTGGCGGAGCGGTCCGATTCAATTACGGCTGGCGCGATTACGGCCCCACGCAGCGGCTCGATCTGGAGTTGCTGCGCGTCGATGCGAATGCGGGAACAGGCCCGCTCTTCGTTTCCACGCAGTATCGTTGGTACGACGGATTCGACGCGGTGCATCACGCTTTCCTTGGCTGGAACGTCGACGACCACACCGTGGTGAAAGCCGGCATCCAGCAGGTGCCGTTCGGATTGTTGCCGACCGCGTCGAACAGTTTCTGGTTCGGCTCCGGCTACTACCTCGGGATCGAAGACGATTACGATCCGGGCGTCGTATTCGCGCGCAGCATCGGCAAGGATACCGTGCATGTCGGCTGGTTCTCGGGCGACGAATACGGCGATGGAGCGCGCACGGACCGCTACTCGTTCGATGTCGCCGACACCGCGCTGTCTCCCTATCGCGAATACCATCGTTGGAATGCCCGCTACGAACATCGCTACGACCTTCGCCGTGGCACCCTCCTGCTGGGCGCTTCAACCTTTTCCGGACACGTATTGAATGTCCAGGACCGCAGCCTCCACGGGCATCGCGGCGCGGCCGTGCATGCGCAGTGGAGCGGCGGCAGCTGGACCGGCCAGTTGCAATGGGCGCGCTATCGCTACGATGTGCCTGGCGATCGCATTGCCATGTCGGCGTTTCTGGCGCCCTTCGAGATCGCTGCCGAAGCCGACGTGCCCACCGCCAACATCGCGTATTCGTTCGGCAAGGGGCGCTGGCTGGACGACGTGACCTGCTACAACAATTTCAGCATGACGGTGCCGTCCCACGATCGTCTTGGCGTGCGCGAATCAATGCAGAACGTAACTGGCTGCAGCGTGAAAAGAGGCGCGATGCTGACCTATCTGGACTGGATCGCCGGCAAGAACATGTGGTTCGCAGGTGGCGACGGCATTGCCATCGACGACGGTGACCGGTCCAGGTGGCATTCGCGTTTCAATCTGAACGTGGGGTTCTACTTTTAGTCGGTACGGCGTGTCGATCTCGACGAAGGCGGTGACCCGTCCAGCGGCTTCGACCTGCATCCTCGGCGTTATTGCCTGCCACCTGATACATGTGGCGTTGCGCCTGGAACCTGATTCGGAGTCCCCATTGCTTGCGCGGAGGCCTGGCGCAGGCTGCGGCAAACTACGTCGCCCCTGCCTGCTGCGGGTATGCGGAAGGCCGCATGCGCAGCCCCGATGCAATGACGGCGACGCAGCACACCATCGATGTGCCGGAAATCGGGGGTTGCCAAAACGGCGATCTTCTTCGCCCCGAGCGCTGCGGCTCAGGGGTTCGACCCACCGAGGATTCGGCATCGGCGGCATCCTCACGCTTGCCCGGCCCGCGCCCCCGAGGCGCCACGCGTCGGCGTAGCTCAAGGCGCCCACTCGTGTTGCCACCTCACGCTTGAGCGTGCAGGTTCACCGGTGTCTCTAGGCGCGCCACCGTTGCAACAAGCCCGATCCGGGTTAGGGGATCACGGTCGATGAGCTCCAGGTCGCCACGCCAGCGCCGCCAGGCCTTGGTTGAATCAGGCCGTGTATCGGCTCAGGCGTCCGGCGCTCGACGGCGGATGGCCGAGGTCACCGCCGCTTCAAGGCTCCGGGGCTACCGGGTGGGCACATCTGCCGTCGCCGACAGCAGGCCGATCGTTCGTCTCCATGTGCTCTTTTTGCGCCCAGCCAGCTCGGGTTTGCGCAGTCGGTCTTGTACACGGCCGCATGCGGATGAGCGATGAGCGTGCATTTGCCGCTTCGCCGCTGTCGCGTCGGTACATGTCAAACCCTTGGCGCAGCAGCGAATATCGCCTCCACCGGATGTCAACGCATCGCAAATGCTGTGCCGAGAATTTGGCGGAATGTCTTGTTTTTATTGAAATTTATCTAAAAATTAACACTATTTATATAAATTCGAGACTTTTATCACTCTTCGTGCTGTTTTTAGTCAAAAACTTGACGTAATCAAGATGCGGGGTTAACACTCCAGGCAGTTCCGCATTTTGCTTTGGTTCATCAAGGCAGGCGCGCAGCGACAGGCACCCGCCTCTCGCGCTCCGGGTCAGGGATGCGGCGCAAATACCGACAGGGGGTCGGCCGGCTGGAATGTCGGGCGAGGGTGGCTTTTTGACCAAAAACCAGCCTAATTTGAGGAGCAGTAGTCGATGAATCGGATTTATCGCAAGGTCTGGAACAAGGCGTTGGGGATGTGGACCGTGGCCTCGGAACTGGCCAGCGGCGATTCCCGCGGCCAGCTGGTTCGCCAAGGCAGGGCCGGGCGCGTGCAGGGCGGCCTGGCCTTGTCGGCCGCGATCGCCCTGACGCTGGGCGCCGGCGGCTCCATGCTGCCCTCCAGCGCGCAAGCGCAGGCGCTGCAGATCGGCGCCGGCGCCAGCGCCAGCGGCGACTACGCCACCGCGGTCGGTGCCGAAAGCAACGCCAGCGGCGAACAGAGCACCGCCACCGGCGCGGCCAGCAACGCCAGCGGCGACGGCAGCGTGGCCAGCGGCGCGCTCAGCGAAGCGAATGGCCTGGAATCCACCGCCCTCGGCTACTACAGCACCGCCAGCGGCATCGGCGCGACCGCGCTCGGCGCCGAGAGCGTCGCAAACGGCACCGCCACCGCGGCGGTCGGCCTGGGCGCCACGGCCGATGCCGACTTCGCGACCGCCGTCGGCGGCTTCGCCACGGCGACCGGCTACAACAGCACCGCGCTGGGCAATGCTGCCGTGGCGCAGGGCGAGAACAGCGTGGCGCTGGGCGCCGATGCGCTCGCCGATCGCGACAACAGCGTGTCGGTCGGCAAGGCCGGCGCCGAGCGCCAGATCACCAACGTCGCCGCCGGCAGCGAGGGCACCGATGCGGTGAATCTGGACCAGCTCGATGCGGTCGCCAACGTCGCCGACACCACCGCGCGCCTGTTCTCCGCCAGCGGCGCGGGCAGCGCGCTGGCGCAGGGCGAAGAGGCCACCGCGTCCGGGTCCAACGCGCTGGCCGACGGCGACTACGCCACCGCGCTCGGCTCCAGCAGCTTCGCAGGCGGCACTGCGGCGTCGGCGATCGGCAGCGGTGCGCTGGCCAACGGCCAGAACGCCAGCGCGCTCGGCGCCAACGCCACCGCCAACGGCGAGTCGGCGACCGCGATCGGCGGCGTCGCCACGGTCTACGAGTACGACGACGCCGGCTTCATCATCGGCAGCCGCGAACAGACCACCCAGGCGCTGGGCATCGCGGCCACGGCGATCGGCGGCGGCGCGCAGGCGCTGGACCCGCTGAGCACCGCGGTCGGCACCGGCAGTTCCGCCAGCGGCGTGCAGAGCACCGCGCTGGGCTATCACGCGCAGACCTTCCAGGACGGCGCCACTGCGGTCGGCGCCCTGTCGGAAGTGTCCGGCGCGCTGGGCACGGCGGTCGGCTACGGCTCGCGCGCCGTGGGCGACTACGCCACCGCGGCCGGTATCGGCGCGCGCGCGACCGCGACCAGTACCGTGGCGATGGGCATGAATGCCTTGGCCAGCGGCACCGACAGCGTCGCCATCGGCGGTGTCAGCACGGCCGCCGAAAGTGCCGGCAACAGCGTCGGCATCGCCGCGGCGACCGGCGTCGGCGGTGTCGCCCTGGGCGCGGGCGCGCAGAGCCAGGGCAACTACGCGATCGCGCTGGGCTACAACGCCAACGTGTTCCCGAGCCTGGAGAACAACGCCGTCGACTCGGTGGCGATCGGCCACAGCGCCGGTTCGTTCGCGCCGCACACCGTTTCGCTCGGCGCCTATGCGCTGTCCGCGGGCGAGGGCGCGATGGCGATCGGCCAGGCGTCCACCGCGTGGACCGCCAACAGCATGGCCCTTGGCGCCGGTTCGGTGACCTCGATGTTCCATGAAAGCGGCACGGCGATCGGTGCCAACAGCGCGGCCAACGGCATCGACGCGACCGCGATCGGCTACGGCGCGCGGGTCAGCAGTTGGCTCGCGGATGCGCAGGACCGTTCCGCGTCCAGCGCGGTCGCGCTCGGCGCGTATTCCTACGCGGACCGCGACAACAGCGTCGCGGTCGGCGACGTCGCCAACGGCCTGACTCGGCAGATCACCAGCGTCGCCGCCGGCACCGAGGCCACCGATGCGGTCAACGTCGCGCAGCTGGACGCGGTCAAGCAGTCCGCCGACGCCACCGGCAAGCAGTTCAAGGCCAGCGGCGGCGCAGATCCGGCCGACGACGTCGGCAGCTATGTCGAGGGCAACTACGCCACCGCCGCCGGCGAGGCGTCCAACGCCTTCGGCAGCGGCGCCTCGGCGTTCGGCAGCGGCGCGCTGGCCGGCGCGCAATACGCCACCGCGTCCGGCTACAACGCCACCGCCACCGGCGCGTCCAGCACCGCGATCGGCGGCGCGCTGTACTACACCGACGCCGACGGCACCGTGCTGCTCGGCGGCACCACCACCGCCAGCGACGTCGGCGCCACCGCGCTCGGCGCGGGCGCGCAGGCCACCGGGGCGTTCAGCAGCGCCAGCGGCGCCGGCGCCACGGC
>NZ_CAPJ01000155.1 GCF_000331775.1 Xanthomonas translucens pv. translucens DSM 18974 | reverse complement strand
GGCTTGGCCCCGGCATGCGCGTGCGCGCGCGGCGCGTCGCCGTGCGGACGCCGCACATGGGTGCTCTTGCGCGGCGGACGCTGGCCGCCCGGACGCTCGTCGGCCGGATTGTTGTTGCCCCAGCGGATCGGCGTGGACGGCTCGAAGCCCGGCACGTCGCGGATGTCCATCTCACGCTTGAGCATGCGCGAGATCGCGCGCAGCAGCTTGGCCTCGTCCTGCGCCACCAGCGACACCGCCTCGCCCTGCGCGCCGTTGCGGCCGGTGCGGCCGATGCGGTGCACGTAGTCTTCGGCGACCATCGGCAGGTCGTAGTTGATGACCTTCGGCAGCTGGTCGATGTCGATGCCGCGCGCGGCGATGTCGGTCGCCACCAGCACGGTGATGCGGCCGGCCTTGAAGTCGCTCAGCGCGCGCAGGCGCTGGCCCTGGCTCTTGTTGCCGTGGATCGCGGCGGTCTTCAGCCCGGACTTGTCCAGGAACATGGTCAGCTTGTCGGCGCCATGCTTGGTGCGCGCGAACACCAGGGTCTGCATGCGCGAATCGGCGGCCAGCAGGTGCAGCAGCAGTTCGCGCTTGCGCGTGCCATCGACCGGGTGCACGCGGTGGGTGATGGTGTCGGCGACGGTGTTGCTGGGCGTGGCCTGGATTTCCTGCGGGTTGTGCATGAACTCGCGGGCCAGCTGCTTGATGCCTTCCTCGAAGGTCGCCGAGAACAGCAGGGTCTGCCGGTTCTGCTTGGGCAGCTTGGCCAGGATGCGCTTGATCGAGGGCAGGAAGCCCATGTCGAGCATGCGGTCGGCCTCGTCCAGCACCAGGATCTCGATGCCCGACAGGTCCACGCTGCGGCGCTCGAGGTGATCGAGCAGGCGGCCCGGGCAGGCGATCAGCAGGTCCACGCCGCGGCGCAGCGCGTCGAGCTGGTTGCCCATGCCGACGCCGCCGTAGATGGTGGTGCTGGGGATGCGCAGGTACTTGCTGTAGCCGCGCAGGCTGTCGTGTACCTGGGTGGCCAGTTCGCGGGTCGGGGTCAGGATCAGCGCGCGCGGCCTGCGTGCGCCGTTGCCGACCGGCTGCGGCGAGGTACCCAGGTGCTGCAGCAGCGGCAGGCCGAACGCGGCGGTCTTGCCGGTGCCGGTCTGCGCGCCGGCCATCAGGTCGTGGCCGGCCAGCGCCAGCGGAATCGCCTGCAACTGGATGGGGGTGGGCGTTTCATAGCCCTGCTCGGCCAACGCACGCAGCAGGAAGGGCGCCAGGCCCAGGGATTCGAAAGACATCGAGGAAAGCTCCGGATAACGCGCCGTCGCCGGGACGTGCCCGGCGTGAAGACGCAAGTAGGGTGAGGCTCGGAGCGTTCCCGTGAACCGCGCTGCGAGAGGGTGGATCAACCCGGAGCAGACAGCGCTCGGGTTTGTCGGCACCACGAAAGGCGTCGGGCGGGGCGGGCGAGCGGATCGCAACGATCCTGACCTCGCCGGCGATCCCTAAGGGAAACGGACGGCCGCATGCAGACCTCGCAAGTCTACGCTGAATTGGCGCGTTGCACAAAAGGCGCTGCCGGCCATCCGACAGCGGCGGTTCCGTTTCATTTGCAACCAATATTCGGTCTGGCCGTACAATCCCCCGATCGGCTCCCCAGCACTGGACGGACATGAAGCTAGGCTCCCTGAAGGAAGGCGGTCGCGACGGCACCCTGATCGTCGTTTCCCGCGACCTGACCCGCGCGGTACGCGCCACCGGCATCGCCACGACCCTGCAGCGTGCGCTGGAAGACTGGAGCAATCTGGCGCCGCGCCTGAACGCGTTGTCCGAATCGCTCAACGACGGCAGTGCCGACGGCCAGTTCGACCTGGACATCGCCGCATTGGCCGCGCCGTTGCCGCGCGCCTACGAATTCCTCGACGGCAGCGCCTACCTGCCACACGTGGAGCGGGTGCGGCGCGCGCGGGGCGCCGAGGTGCCGGAGAGTTTTTATACCGATCCGCTGATGTACCAGGCGGTCAGCGCCGGCTTCTACGGCCCGCGCGATGCGGTCAAGGTGGTCAGCGAGGACCACGGCATCGACCTGGAAGCGGAGATCGTGGTGATCACCGACGACGTGCCGATGGCGGTCGATGCGCAGCAGGCCGCCGCGCATATCCAGCTGGTCGGGCTGGTCAACGACGTGTCGCTGCGCAACCTGATCCCGGCCGAACTGGCCAAGGGCTTCGGCTTCGTGCAGTCCAAGCCGCGTTCGGCGCTGTCGCCGGTGTTCGTCACCCCCGACGAGCTGGGCGAGGCATGGCGCGACAACAAGCTGCACCTGCCGCTGCTGACCCACATCAACGGCGCCTGGTTCGGCGCGCCGGAGGCCGGCGAGGACATGCAGTTCGATTTCGCGCAACTGGTCGCGCACGCGGCCAGGACGCGGCCGCTGGCGGCCGGCGCGGTGATCGGCTCGGGCACCATCGCCAACCAGGACACCACGCGCGGCGCCTCCTGCTTCGCCGAACTGCGGGTGGTGGAAACGCTGCGCGACGGCCAGCCGAGCACGCCGTTCATGAAGTTCGGCGACGTGGTGCGGATCGAGATGCTGGACCGTGATGGAGTGAGCATCTTCGGCGCGATCGAGCAGCGCATCGAGCCAGCCGCGCGGTCCTGAGCCGGCCAGCGGCAGCGCGCGGGCGACCGGCGGCGCGGCGCTGACGGTGTTCACCGGTATCTTGAGCGTCCGAACGGGGAGAGAACGCGTGCAAGAGGCCTTGCAGCTATACACCTACTGGCGTTCCAGCGCCGCCTATCGCGTGCGCATCGGCCTGAATCTGAAGGGGCTGGCCTACCAGGCGCTGCCGGTGCACCTGCTGCGCGACGGCGGCCAGCAGCATGCGCCGGAGTACGCGCGGCTCAATCCGCAGGAACTGGTGCCGACCCTGTGCCACGACGGCCAGCCGATCCGCCAGTCGCTGGCGATCCTGGAATACCTGGACGAACGCTGGCCGGAGCCGCCGCTGCTGCCGGACGCGGCGATCGACCGCGCCCGCGTGCGCGGGATCGCGCAGCTGATCGCCTGCGACATGCATCCGCTCAACAACCTGCGCGTGGGCCAGTTCTTCGAGCGCGTGTGGAGCGTGCCGCAGTCCGAGCGCGAGGAATGGATGCGGCACTGGCTCGTGCTGGGGTTCGATGCGCTGGAGCAGTTGCTCGCCGAATCGGCGGATACCGGCCGCTACTGCCACGGCGCGCAGCCGGGCATGGCCGATTGCTGCCTGGTGCCGCAGGCGTTCAATGCGCGCCGTTTCGGCGTGGACATGCAGGCGTATCCGACCATCGCGCGGATCGAGCAGGCCTGCCTGGCGCTGCCGGCGTTCGCCGCGGCGCGTCCGGAGCAGCAGCCGGACGCGCAGGGTTGAGGCCTGGCGTCTGGACCTTCAGCCGCGACCGGCATCCTCGGTAACGCCTGTCGCGGCTGAGGTCGCTCCACAGGAGAGTTGCGGCAAGCCTGCTGGGTGCACTGTGGGAGGGACTTCAGTCCCGACTGCATGCCAGTTCGGAAAATTACCACTCCGCCTGTCGCGGCTGAAGCCGCTCCTACAGGGGATAAGGCGGTTTCAGCCGAAGCCGTGGGTGATCCGCGGCGGGCTGGCGCCGCCGCCGGCGTCGTAGTCGGCGTAAGGGTCGTGTTCGCCGCTGGCGCCTTCGGACAGGCGGAATTTCAGCGCCAGGCCGTCGCGCGAGTCGGCCGCGCGCAGCGCTTCCTCCTGCTCGATCTGGCCCTGCTTGACCATCCGGAACAAGCATTGGTCGAAGGTCTCCATGCCTTCCTCCAGCGATTCCTCCATCGCCTGTTTGATCTCGTGGATCTGGCCGCGGCGCAGCAGGTCGCGGATCATCGGCGTGTTCAGCAGCACCTCGGTGGCCGGGCGCCGGCGCGCGTTCTTGTCCTTGACCAAGCGCTGCGAGACCACCGCGCGCAGGTTTAGCGCCAGGTTCATCAGCACGTTCTTGTGCGCGCTTTCCGGGAAGAAGTTGAGGATGCGCTCGATGGTCTGGTCGGCGTTGTTGGAGTGCAGCGTGGCCAGGCACAGGTGCCCGGTCTCGGCGAAGGCGATCGCCGCCTCCATCGTCGTCGCATCCAGGATCTCGCCGATCAGGATCACGTCCGGCGCCTCGCGCATCGCGTTCTTCAGCGCGTTGTTGAAGGTGTGGGTGTCCAGGCCGACCTCGCGCTGGTTGACGATCGACATCTTGTGCTTGTGCAGGTATTCGATCGGATCCTCGATGGTGAGGATGTGCCCGGTGGTGGTGCTGTTGCGGTGGTCGATCATCGACGCCAGCGAGGTGGACTTGCCGGAGCCGGTCGAGCCGACCATCAGCACCAGCCCGCGCGGGGTCATGATCACGTCCTTCAGCACCTGCGGCAGGTGCAGTTCCTCGATGCTGGGGATCTTGCTGCGGATCGCGCGGATCACCAGGCCGACCTCGCCGCGCTGCTTGAAGATGTTGACCCGGAAGCGGCCGGCGTGCTGCAGCGCGATGGCCATGTTCAGTTCCAGCTCGCGCTCGAACTGCGGCACCTGGCCCTCGTCCATCAGCGAATAGGCGATCTTCTTGACCATGCCCGGCGGCAGGCCGGTGGCGCCGAGCGGGTACAGCTTGCCTTCGATCTTGATATAGACCGGTGCGCCCGTGGTCAGAAACATGTCCGAGGCGTTCTTTTCGGTCATCAGCTTCAGGAAGTAGCCGATATCCATGCGCAATGGTTCCCCAACAATCCGCGACAGCCCGTTGCAAGCGCGCCACAGGCTTCCGACAATGGCCGTGCTCGACGTCTCCGCCTACGGCCCCCCTTGATGAAAACTAGCTTCGCACAAATCCGTTGCCCGCAGTACGTGATGGCGGGCGCGTTGGCGCTGTTCGCCGCGCCCGCGGCCTTTGCCCAGGTCCCCTCGCCGGAACTGCAGACCGCGCAGCAGGCGGTGCAGCGCGCGATCCAGGCCGACGCCGACCAATACGCACCGGACCTGATCGCCACTGCCCGCCAGGGCCTGGAGCAGGCGCAACAGGCGGCGCTGGACCGCCGCCAACGCAAGACCGCACCGCAGCTGGCGCTGCGCGTGGCGGCCGACGCCGACCTGGCGCGGGTGCGTAGCGAGGAGGCGGTGGCCAATGCGCAGCTGAAACAGCGCAAGGCCGAGGTGGCCGAGCTGGAGCGCAGCTTGAACACCGGGGAGGGCCGTCCATGAGCCGCCGTCTGGGGATAGCCGGCCGCCTGGCCGCGCTGCTGTTGCTGTTCGCACCGCTGGCCGCGTTCGCGGCCGACGATCCGGAACTGGCGGTCCTGAACCAGCGCCTGGTCGCGCTGCAGGCCGATCCGCTGAGTGCCGACGCGGCTGCCTACGAGCGGTTGCAGGCGCAGCAGGCGGTCGCCGCGTTCGCCGCAGCTAAGCGCAAGGAGCAGGACGACGCGCGCTATCTCGCCGAGCGCCGCGTCGAGATCGCCGAGACCGCCGCACGCGCGGCACTGGCGCGGCGTCAGGTCGAGCAGTTGGAGAAGACCCGCAGCGACTTGCTGGTCGAGGCCAGCCGCCGCGAGGCCGCGCGCGCGCGCCAGGAAGCCGAACGGCTGCGGGTGCAGGCGCAGATCCAGGCCGAAGAGGCCGCGAGCCTGCGCCAGGCCGCCGAGGCCGATCAGTTGGCCCGGCAGGACGCCGAGCAGGCGCTGACCAACGTGGCCGGGCAGCAGACCGCCAAGCTCAGCGCCGCGCAGCAGAAGTCGGCCAAGCTGGCCCGCGAGGAGGCCGAACTGGTCGCCGGGGCCAAGCTGCCGGCGTCGCGTTTCGAGCCGCGCGGGGAGGTCTTCACCGTCACTGGCGGCGCCTTTGCGGCAGGCAAGGCGGCGCTGTCGGCCGATGCCGCCGGCCAGGCCAAGGCGCTGGCGCAGTACCTGCAGATCGGCGCCAAGGGCCGGGTGCGGATCGAGGCCTACGACGCCGATGCCGGCGTTGCGCAGAAGCGCGCCGACGCGTTGCGCGATGCGCTGGTCGCTGGCGGGGTCGCCGCGAGCCGCTTGCAGGCAGTCGGCAAGAAGGCGCCGGCGACCAAGGCGCGTGCCGCCGAGGTGCTGATCGCGCCCTGAGCCAGCGCTGGCCGTGGCGGCCCGGTGGCCGTGTTTAACGCGGTTTTTCCCTGGGCCTGAGCGGCAAGCAACTGAATGCGGAAAAGCCGGCGGTCGTCTCTTGCCGGATCCGGTGGGGAGGCGTAGGGTCGAACTCCCAGGCGGCACATCGTCGCCTGGTTCCACGGAGACGCCGGGCCGATGAAGCAGTGGCACGCACCGCAGCGAGACGTTCCAGGGGCAGCAGGCCCGGGCGTTGCGGTGGAGTGGCTGGCGGCCCGCGCGCTTCCGCTCCCAGGCAACGCCCCGCGCCGTTCCGGCCGGGGCGTTCTTGTTTCCAGCTGAAGGAGGCTATTCCTATGTTCGAAGGGCAACCGCAGACCGAAATCGACGCGTTGATCAAGTCCGATCCGGAGTTCAAGCAGCTCTACCAACGCCACAAGACCCTGGACAAGAAGTGCATGGACGCCGAGCTCGGCGTGCTGCCGATCGACGATCTCACGCTGTCGCAGATGAAGCGGGAAAAGCTCGCGGCCAAGGAAAAGCTGTTGCGGCTCTACGACGAGCAGCAAACGCCCCACTGATTCCTCTTTCCCACGACAAGCGTTCAATTGTCGCGGGCGGTGGCCGGCCTCCTCGTCGGCTTGCCACCGTCCGCGTCATCTCCCCCGAAGCCGCGATCGCGGCTTTTTTGTGCCGATTCCGCGCTTTGTCTGACATTCCGGCGCATACCGCGGATAATCAACGCTCCAGCCGCTATGACGGCGCGATGCATCCGGATGCGATGGCCATTCACTCTTCCGTACTCGACCTGATCGGCGACACCCCCATCGTCAAGGCCAGCAAGCTCGACACCGGCGTGTGCGAGTTGTACCTGAAGCTGGAAAGTGCCAATCCTGGCGGCTCGATCAAGGACCGCATCGGCCTGTCGATGATCGAGGCGGCCGAGCGCCGCGGCGAGCTCAAGCCCGGCGCCGTGCTGATCGAGGGCACCGCCGGCAACACCGGCATCGGCCTGGCCTTGGTGGCGCAGCAGAAGGGCTACAAGCTGATCCTGGTGGTCCCGGACAAGATGAGCCGGGAGAAGATCTTCAACCTCAAGGCGATGGGCGCCGAAGTGGTGCTGACCCGCTCGGACGTGGCCAAGGGCCATCCCGAGTACTACCAGGACCTGGCCGCGCGCCTCGCCGCCGAAACGCCTGGGGCCTATTTCGTCAACCAGTTCGGCAACCCCGACAACCCGGCCGCGCACGAGTTCGGCACCGGCCCGGAGATCCTGCGGCAGATGGACGGCAAGCTGGACGCGATCGTGTTCGGCTGCGGCAGCTCCGGCACCATGACTGGGCTGTCGCGCGCGTTCGCCGCCGCCTCGCCGCATACCGAACTGGTGCTGGCCGACCCGGTCGGCTCGATCCTGACCGAGTACATCGAGCACGGCACGGTCAGCGAGAAGTCCGGCAGCTGGCTGGTGGAGGGTATCGGCGAGGACTTCCTGCCCGACATCTCCGATTTCTCGCGTGTGAAGAAAGCCTACTCGATCAGCGACGCGGAGAGCTTCCACACCGCGCGCGAACTGCTGGCCAAGGAGGGCATCCTCGGCGGCTCCTCGACCGGCACCCTGCTGGCCGCGGCGCTGAAGTACTGCCGCGCGCAGACCGAACCCAAGCGGGTGCTGGTGTTCGTCTGCGACACCGGCAACAAGTACCTGTCGAAGATGTACAACGACTACTGGATGCTGGACAACGGCTTCCTGGAGCGCCCGCAGCACGGCGACCTGCGCGACCTGATCCTGCGCCCGTACAG
The DNA here is from genome assembly GCF_000331775.1 of Xanthomonas translucens pv. translucens DSM 18974. The sequence continues at coordinate 47,817 of NZ_CAPJ01000155.1, read as the reverse complement.
CCAGCGCGACACCGTGGTGGTCGGCCCCAACGACCTGCTGACCACCGCCTACCAGCGCATGAAGCTGTACGACGTGTCGCAGCTGCCGGTGATGGACGGCGACCAACTGGTCGGCATCGTCGACGAAAGCGACGTCTTGTTGCACGTTTATGGCGATGAGGCACGGTTCCGCGATCCGGTCTCCACGGCCATGGTCAGCAAGCTCGACCGGCTCGACGTGAAATCGCCGATCGAAGCCCTGCTGCCGGTGTTCGACCGCGGCCAGGTCGCAATCGTGATGAACGACGGCGCCTTCCTCGGCCTGATCACCCGCATCGACCTGCTCAACTACCTGCGCCGCCGCGTCCAGTGACGGTGCCGCGTGGACGGCTCCCGATACAGGGGGCCGTTCAGACCTCGCTGCTAGAATCACGCCCCTTCTCCGGGAAACCCTCATGACGGACCACACGTCCAACCCCAATGGCGACGGCCCCGCGCTGTCGCTGGCGACCCTGGCGATCCATGGCGGCCAGCATCCGGACCCGTCCACGGGCGCGGTGATGCCGCCGATCTATGCGACCTCCACTTACGCCCAGTCCAGCCCTGGCGAACACCAGGGCTTCGAGTACTCGCGCACCCACAATCCGACCCGCTTCGCCTACGAGCGCTGTGTCGCCGCGCTGGAAGCTGGCACCCGCGGTTTCGCCTTCGCCTCGGGCATGGCCGCCACCTCCACGGTGATGGAGCTGCTGGACAGCGGTAGCCACGTGGTGGCGATGGACGACCTGTACGGCGGCAGCTATCGCCTGTTCGAGCGTGTGCGACGGCGCACCGCCGCACTGGACTTCAGCTTCGTCGACCTGACCGATCCGGCCGCGTTCGCCGCGGCGATCGGACCCAAGACCAGGATAGTGTGGATCGAGACACCCACCAACCCGATGCTGAAGATCGTCGACATCGCCGCGATCGCCGCGATCGCGCACAAGCACGGCCTGCTGGTGGTGGTGGACAACACCTTCGCCTCGCCGATGCTGCAGCGCCCGCTGCAGCTGGGCGCGGACATCGTGGTGCATTCGGCCACCAAGTACCTCAACGGCCACTCCGACATGGTCGGCGGCATCGCCGTGGTCGGCGCCAACGCCGAACTGGCCGAACAACTGGCGTTCCTGCAGAACTCGGTGGGCGGCGTGCAGGGCCCGTTCGACAGCTTCCTGGCGCTGCGCGGGCTCAAGACCCTGCCGCTGCGCATGCGTGCGCATTGCGACAACGCGCTGCAGCTGGCGCAGTGGCTGGACACCCATCCGGCGCTCGACAAGGTGATCTATCCCGGCCTGGTCTCGCATCCGCAGCATGCCCTGGCGCAGCGGCAGATGTCCGGCTTCGGCGGTATCGTCTCGATCGTGCTCAAGGGCGGTCTGCAGGCGGCCAAGCGCTTCTGCGAACGCACCGAGCTGTTCACCCTGGCCGAATCGCTGGGCGGCGTGGAAAGCCTGGTCAACCATCCTGCGGTCATGACCCACGCCTCGGTGCCGGTGCAACGGCGCGCCCAGCTCGGCATCAGCGATGCGCTGGTGCGGTTGAGCGTGGGGGTCGAGGATGTGGGGGATTTGCAAGCCGACCTCGATCGCGCGCTGCGGAGCTGACATGCACGATGTGCTGCAACGGGCGAATCGCATTTCGCCGACTGGACCGTTCCATGCCTGGCTGCACTATCCCAGCCTGACGATGGAGATGACCCGACGCGACGTGCTCGGCCGCTACCGCGGGGCCAGCTTCGGCCTGCTGTGGTCGCTGATCAGTCCCTTCATGATGCTGATCATCTACACCTTGGCGTTCGGCTACGTGCTGAAATCGCGCTGGCCGGGGACCAGCGGCAACATCGCCGACTTCGCGATGCTGCTGTTTCTCGGCCTGATCGTGCACGGCCTGTTCGCCGAGTGCCTGACGCGCGCGCCCACCCTGGTCATCGGCAATGCGAACCTGGTCAAGCGGATCGTGTTTCCGCTCGATGTGCTGCCGTGGACGATGGTGCTGTCGGCCCTGTTCCACGCCTGTACCAATTCGCTGGTGTTCGTGGTGCTGAACCTGATCGTGCGGCATGAAATGCACCCGACGCTGGTCTTCCTGCCGATCGTGTTCCTGCCGCTGGCCGTCGGGTTGCTTGGCCTGGGATGGCTGCTGTCCTCGCTGAGCGTGTTCCTGCGCGATATCGGGCAGATGACCGGGGTGATCGCCACGGCCACCTTGTTTCTGTCCTCGGCCATCGTTCCGGTGAGCACGCTGCCGCCGAAGTACCAGTTCGTGTTCCACCTCAATCCCTTGACCTTCATCATCGACGAGGCGCGCGATGTGGCGTTCTGGGGGCGCGCGCCGGATTGGGCGGGCCTGGGGATGTACACGCTCGGTGCGCTGGCGTTCGCCTATTTCGGCTACTTCGTGTTCCAGAAGACGCGCCGGGGGTTCGCCGATGTCCTCTAAGCCCCTGGCCGTGCAATCGGGTAGTCCGGTGTCCAGCGACGCCGATCTGGTGGTCGATGCGCGTGGCGTCGGCAAGTGCTACCACATCTACGACCGGCCTTCGCATCGTCTGCTGCAGGGCTTGGTGGGCGGTTCGCGCCGCTACTATCGCGAATTCTGGGCCTTGCGCGGCGCCGATCTGCAGGTGCGCCGCGGCGAGACGGTCGGCCTCATCGGTCGCAACGGTTCGGGAAAATCGACGTTCCTGCAGATGATCGCCGGCACGCTGACCCCCACCGAGGGCAGCATCCAGGTGAAGGGGCGTGTGGCGGCATTGCTGGAGCTGGGAAGCGGCTTCAATCCCGAATTCACCGGGCGCGAGAACGTCTATCTGAATGCCGCGATCCTCGGCTTGAGCAAGGACGAGGTGGATGCCAGCCTCGATCGCATCCTCGCCTTCGCCGACATCGGTGCGTTCATCGACCAGCCGATCCGCAGCTATTCCAGCGGCATGGTGGTGCGTCTGGCGTTCGCGGTGCAGGCGCAGGTGCATCCGCAACTGCTGATCGTCGATGAAGCCTTGTCGGTCGGCGACGCCAAGTTCCAGGCCAAGTGCTTCGCGCGGCTGAAACAGCTCAAGGACGATGGCGCTTCGATCCTGCTGGTCAGCCATTCGGCCGATCAGATCGTGCAGCATTGCGAGTTCGCGCAGTTGCTCGATAGCGGCCGCGTGCTGCGTCAGGGCAAGCCCAAGGACGTGGTCAACGCCTACTACAATCTGTTGTTCGGCAGCGGCGACAGCGAGGCTCCCGCGCCCGACGCGGGCGAGCGGGCCGCGGATGCGCCATTCGCACAGACGCTGCCGTTCGCCGGCGAAGGCAGCGGCTACGAGTCGCGTCCCAACTACAATCCGCACGAATTCCGCTGGGGCGATGCGGCCGTGCGCATCACCGACTTCGAGTTGCGCTCGGCGCAAACGCTGTATCCGCCGATTCTCGAGTCCGGCCAGGAGGTGCGCCTGGTGGTCAGGTTGGTGTTCGATCGCGAGGTGGTCAGGCCGATCGTCGGCTTCACCTTGAAGACGACCGAGGGTGTGGTGGTTTACGGGACCAATACCGAGTACAAGCCGCTGCCCGCGTTCACCGCTGGCGGCGCTGCCGGCAGCACGGTCGATGTCGTGGCCGCGTTCCGCTGCGATCTGGCCGATGGCGACTATTTCCTGTCCGTGGGCGTGGCCAGCCGCGGCGAAGAGGATGTGGTGCCGCACGACAGGCGCTACGACAGCATCCATTTCAAGGTGATCAACGCCGATTTTTTCGGTATGGGCGGGTTGGACATGCAGCTGGAAATCGCAGGTTCTCGCCAGGCTGTCTGATCAATCACGCCGACGATGATTCAAGAGGAAGCATTGCATGATTGATTTATTGGCAGCAGCTGGCTATGTCCTGCCTGCGGACGTTGCCGTATGGCGCCGCGAGGGCTATGACAGCATCGACTACAGCGATGGTGACAGTTCCGAAGATGGGCTGTTGGCGACGTTGCGCGCCGCTGCCGATGTCAGCGTGTTTTCTTCCGATCTGGTGGCCGCTTGCGTCGATTGGCCGAGCCGTTATCACCTGTCCACTGAGCGCGCGAACCTGCTGCGGCCGTTCGCGCAGCATCTTCAGCCGGGTGCGAGGGTTCTCGAAATCGGCGCCGGATGCGGCGCGGTCACGCGCTATCTCGGCGAGTGCGGGGCCGAGGTGCTGGCGCTGGAAGGCTCGTTGCGGCGTGCGAGCATCGCCCGCGAGCGCACCCGCGAGCTGCGCAATGTCGCGGTGGTGGCCGAGCGGTTTCAGGATTTTTCCGTCGCCCAGCGCTTCGACGTGGTGACCCTGATCGGCGTGCTGGAGTACGCCAGCCTGTTTTCCGAGGCACCCAACCCCGCGCTGCACATGCTGCAGGCCGCCAAGCAGCTGCTGGCGCCAGGCGGGCGCCTGATCCTGGCCATCGAAAATCAGCTGGGCCTGAAGTATCTGGCCGGCGTGCCGGAAGACCATCTGGGGCAGCCGATGGTCGGATTGGAGGACCGCTATCAAGCGCGCGGCGCGCGCACCTACGGACGCAACGAGCTCGATGCGCTGCTGCATGGCGCCGGCTACGCACGCAGCCGGTTCTCGGCGCCGTTGCCCGATTACAAGATGCCGGCCACGATCCTGACCGAGCGGGGCATCTCGACCGACCCCGCCGTGTTCAATGCCGGTGCGCTGGCGGCGCAGGCGGTTCGCCGCGATCCGCAGCTCACCCCGACCACGTTCAATCTTCAGCGCGCCTGGCCGGTGGTCGCGGCCAACGGCCTGGCGCTGGATCTGGCCAATTCGTTCCTGGTGGAAGCGGTGGCCGACGTCGCGGCGATGGCCGAGCAACCGGCGTTGGCGTATCACTACAGCACGCAGCGGCTGGGCGCCTTCGCCCGTGAGACGATCTTCATCGCCGGGCAGGGCCAATCGGTGCGGGTGCAAGCGCGCAGGTTGTCCGACGCGCCATCGGCGCAGACAGGGGTGCGTCTGCAGGTGCAGGGCGACACCGAGTATTTCCAGGGTCCCTTGCTGGTCGATGCACTGCGCGCGTTACTGAGTCGGCCCGGCTGGACCCGAGCCGAGCTGGTCGCAGAAGTGCGGCGCTATTTGCAGGCCTTGGCGCAGCTGCTGCACGGCGAGGGGCATGCCGTCGCGCTGGACAGCGTGGACAGCGTCCTGCCCGACGACTATCTCGATGCCACCCCATCGAATTTGCTGTGCACCGCCGATGGCCGGATCGTCTACTTCGATCGCGAGTGGCTCGCCGAGCGCCCGACGCTGGGCTGGCTGCTGTTGCGCTCGCTGTTGTTCACCTATGGCGGCAGTATCGTGGCAGGGATGGCGGGAGGCGAGCCGATCGATTTGCGGACCCTGCTGCGGGAGGTCGTGGCTGAGCTGTTCGCGCCCTCGGCACATGGCGATTTCGATCTCTGGCTCGAGCGCGAATTGGCGTTTCAGCGCCAGGTCACCGGCAAGGACCAGCGCGAGGCGATCGAAGCGATGCTCGATGCGCCGGTGCCGCGTGCCGCAGGGGCGGTTGCTGCCGCCGGGCAGCAGCACGCACCGATCGCCGACGGGTTCGCCTCGCTGCAACACTCGCTCAATCTGGCGGCCCAGCACGGCGTGAACATGTATGCCTCCATCGCCGCGCTGCACACGGCGCTTGCAGACGGTCTGGCGCAGACTGTGCCGGCGTTGCAGCGGATTGAGGCCGTCGTCCAGCAGTTGGCCGCGGGCCAGGGCGCCTTGCACGACCGCATCGTCGCCACCGACGATCGTCTGGTCGATTCGATCCAGCACTGGAGCACGCAGCAGGGCGAATTGACCGCCCGGCTCAGCCATGTGCTGGACCGGACGGAGCAGGGCGATGCGCTGCGTGCGCTGGAAGCCAAGCTGGATGCGCTCGCTGCCGTGCAGGGCCAGCAGATGGACATGCTTGCGCAGTTGCAACGACGCCGATGGTGGACGTTGCGGTGACTGCGGCGGATTCGTGGCGACGATCGCCGACGCGCATGCGTTGGGATGCGACGCCGTTGGCCGATCTTGCCTGCATCGCCGCGGGCGAGGTCGCGACCTGGGATTCGGTCGGGTCCGATCCGCAGTTCGCGCTGGGCCAGCCGGCGCTGCCGCTCGCCGCCGGCTGGTACCGGCTGCGCGGCGTCTTGCGCGAACTGGACGGACGCCTGGCCAACCCCTGCCTCTATCCGGACTATGGAAACGGGATCGCCGAAGACACCCGGATCGATCTCGCGCTGGCCGCTGGCCGTGGCCGCCTGGATGTGGTGGTGCAGTTTCCCGCGCCGCTGCAGGCGCTGAGGTTCGACCCGACCAACGCCTATGCGCGGTTCGCGCTGGGGCCGCTGGAGTGTTACCGGTTGAGCGAGCGCGAAGCCTTCTGGTTGCTGCTGCGCGGCGGTGTCGGTGAGCGGCTGCGCGATGCGCCACAGGAAGCGCTGGAACTGGTCGATCAGGCGCAGGCGCAGTGGCGCGAGCAGGGCGCGAACGCGTCGTTGCAGGCCCTGCTGCGCAGCCAGCGTGCGGACACCACGGCGCGCGATGCCGGCTATGCGACCTGGCTACTGCGCGAGGATCGGCGGCTGGCCGAGCTGGTGTCGCCGCCAGGCAGCGACATCGGTGTCCAGACTCCTGTGCTCTCGCTGATATTCCACGATCGAGCGGGGGCGGATTTCTCGGCATGCCTCGCTGCGCTCGGTTGCCTGGCGGGGCAGGCGGTCGAAATCGTGGCCGATGCCCGGCAGCTGGGCGAGTGGCCCGTGCAGCGGGCGCTGCCATCGCTGCACAGGGTGGATGCTTCGGCGTTGCTGGGTGCGCGCGTGCGGGCTGCGCAAGGCGCCTACGTGGCGGTGCTGGCGGCGGACGATCGCCTCCATCCGCTGATCGCCAAGGTGCTCTCTCAGCTGATGGCGCTTGATGCCGCGACCGTGGTGTACAGCGACGAGGACCGGGTGGATGAAGACGGACGGCGTTTCGCGCCGCTGTTCAAGCCGGCGTGGGACCGCCTGCGCTGGTACGAACAGGACTATCTCGGGCGCAGCGCCTGCGTGCGCAAGACGGCGCTTGCGGATGGCCTGCTCGATGGCCTCGACCCGGATGCGCCGTGGTTCTCGCTGCTGTGCGCGCTGATCCACGAGCGCGCCGCGATCCCGCTGCACCTGCCGCACATGTTGCGCCACGTGAATGGCGACGTCGGCCCGATCTGCGCGCCGTTTGCGCGTAGCGAAGCGGATGCGATGGCGCGTGCGCGCGTGCTCGGCGAGGCATTGCAGCCGCAAGGCGCGCGGATCGATGTGCTGGACCGGCAGCGCTTGCGTGTGCAGCATGCGCTGGACGCCGAGCCGGACGTGGAGATCATCATCCCGACGCGCGATCGCATCGATCTGCTCGAGCAGTGCATTTCCACGCTGCTGGCCAAAACAGCGTATTCGCGCTATCGCATCACGGTGGTGGACAACGGTTCCGTCGAAGCGCGCTCGCATGCCTATTTCGAAGCGATCGGCCAAGATCCGCGGGTCCGGATATTGCGCTACGACCACCCGTTCAATTATTCCGCGATCAACAACTACGCCGTGGCGCATTGCACTGCGCAGATCGTGGTCTTGCTCAACAACGATATCGAAATCACCGATGCGGGGTGGCTGCAGGAACTGGTGCGGCTGGCGTCACGCCCGGGGGCGGGGGCGATCGGCGCGAAGCTGTTCTATCCGGACGGGTCGCTGCAACATGCCGGTGTGGTGCTGGGCATCGGCGGCGTGGCGGCGCACGCGTTCGCCCACGCGCCACACGATTTCGCCGGCGAATACGGCCGCGCGTTGCTGACGCAGCGCTATTCGGCGGTCACTGCGGCGTGTCTGGCAGTGACACGCGCGGCCTATGTCGCAGTGGGCGGCCTGGATGAATCGATCGCGGTGGCGTTCAACGATGTCGACTTCTGTCTGCGGCTGTGCGCGCACGGTTACGACAATGCATGGACGCCGCACGCCCAGGCCTATCATCATGAATCGGCCAGCCGGGGCATCGAGGACGATCCGGTCAAGCAGGCGCGGTTTGCCGGCGAGGTCGCCACGATGCAGGCGCGTTGGCAGCAGGTGCTCGGGGACGACCCGGCCTATAGCCCATGCCTGTCGCTCGATGCGCCCGCGTTCTCGCTGGATCCCGACCGTCACGCGCTGGCGCTGGCGCGCGGTTCACATCCCGTTTATCCTATGGAGTACGCTCCCCCGGTGACCCGAGGGACTTTCCCCGAGAGTTAGATGTCCGAAACGATTGCACTTAGCGTCACTCCACTGCAGCAGATTGCGCCGCTACCTCCGACATTCCCGGCTGCGGCAGCGCACGACGCGATGTGGCGCGCCTCCGGCAGCGACCCTCAGGTTGAATTGCATTGGCAGGGCGAGGCCCTGGCGGGCGGCTGGTACCTGCTCACCGGCGAGCTGTCGGTCTATCGCGGGCGTATGTTCGCGCCGGTGCTGTATCCGACGTATCGGGTCAGGCACAGCGGCGAGGCCGAGCGCATCGATCTTCCTCTGAATATCCCCAGCGGCGAAACGCGGCGGTTCGAGATCGTGGTCCGTCTGGTGGAGTCCACCACCGGCATCCGCTTCGATCCCTCTGTCGCGCCGGTGGATTTCAGTCATTCCGTCCTGCACCTGCAGCGCATCGAGCGCGGCGGCGCCATGTGGCGTCTGTTCGGCGCATCGTTCGATCGCCGCGAAGGCGGTGTGAGCAAGCTGCGGTTATTGGCGCGGACGACGATCGATCTGCTGACCAAGGGCGTCCGCAGGATGGCCGATCGGCTCTATCACGAATACGCCACCCGCATGCGTTCGGGGTTTTTCTCCGACTACGAGGTGTGGCAGGAGTTCTACGACTGCCGCGATGCCGCGTGGAAAGAGGCTGCAGATGCAGAACTCGCCTCGCTAACGCGCAGGCCGCTGGTTTCGGTGATCGTGCCGACGTACAACACCCCCGAGCGCTGGTTGCGGCGCTGCATCGAAAGCGTGCGCGAGCAGGTTTATCCGAATTGGGAGTTGTGCATCGCCGACGATGCCTCCACCGATCCTGCGGTGACGCGGGTGCTTGCCGAATATGCCGAACGCGACGATCGCGTGCGGTTCCAGCGACGCGAGCAGAACGGGCATATTTCCGCGGCGTCGAACACGGCTCTGCAGATGGCCAGGGGCGAGTTCGTGGCATTGCTCGACCACGACGACGAACTACATCCCCTGGCCCTGCTCAAGAGCGTCCACGCGTTCGAGAAAAATCCGCAGTGGCAGATGCTGTTCACCGACGAAGACAAGATCGACGTGGAAGGGAAGCGTTCGGATCCCTACTTCAAGTCCGACTGGAATCCCGATCTGTTCCTTTCGCAGAACTGCGTCTGCCACTTGACCGTCTATCGCGCCGACGCGGTGCATGCGGTCGGCGGTTTCCTGGAGGGATTCGAGGGCGCGCAGGATTGGGACCTGACCTTGCGCATCACCGAGACGCTGCCGCACGATGCGGTCGGCCATCTTCCGCTGGTGCTGTATCACTGGCGCATGATCAGCGGCTCCACCGCGATGGCGCCGGGTGAGAAGTCGTATGCGCATCTTGCCGCGCTGCGCGCGGTCCAGGCGCATCTGGACCGAACCGGCAACGGCGCGAAGGTGCTGGAGATGCCGAGCTACAGCGGCTATTTCCGCATTTCGTATCCGCTGCCCGCACCGGCGCCGCTGGTCAGCCTGCTGATTCCCACCCGCGATCGCATCGATCTGCTCAAGCAGTGCATCGATTCGATCCTGGAGCGCACCGACTACCCGAACTACGAGATCGTGGTCATCGACAACGATTCCCAGGAGGAGGCGTCCAGGGAGTATTTCGCACAGGTCCAGCAGGATCGGCGCGTACGCGTGTTGTCGTATCCGCATCCGTTCAACTACTCGGCGATCAACAACGCCGGCGCACGCGTGGCACGCGGCACGGTGCTTGGGTTGCTCAACAACGATATCGAAGTCATCAGTCGCGATTGGCTGGACGAGATGGTCGGCCACGCGCTGCGCCCCGAGATCGGGGTGGTCGGCGCGATGCTGTATTACCCGAACAACACGATCCAGCACGCCGGCGTGATCCTCGGCATCGGTGGCGTGGCCGGACACTGCTATGTTGGCATGGCGCGCGGCTGGCCGGGCGACAAACACCGCGGCGGCCTGGCGCAGAGTCTGAGCGCGGTGACTGCGGCCTGCGCGATCGTGCGCCGTTCGGTGTTCGAGCAGGTCGGTGGCCTGGACGAGCAACTGGAAGTGGCCTTCAACGACGTCGACTTCTGCCTGCGCGTGCGCGAGGCCGGCTATCGCAACCTGTGGACGCCGTTCGCCGAGCTGTATCACCACGAATCGGCGTCGCGCGGCTACGAGACCACGCCGGAGAAGATCGCCCGCTTCAAGCGCGAAGAGAGTTTCATGAAGGCGCGCTGGGGCAAAGCCTTGCAGCAGGATCCGTACTACAACGTCAATCTCACGGTGGAATCCACGCCGTTCACGCTGGCCTATCCGCCGCGCCCTTGGGAACCGCAATCGTCGGGTCGAGCGCTTGCATGAGCGCGCGCCATTGCGCCGAAAGCGTCCGGATCGGGAAGCGCCTGCCTTGGCTTGCGCTGGCGCTCGGCACGATGCTCGCCGGGTGCCACAGGCAGCCGCCGATTTCCGACGAAGGCATCGCCGCGGCGACCGAGCCGGCGTTCGCGCCGTATGCGGGGCCGGTCTCCGACTTGCCTGCGGGCGGACGTTGCAGCCTGGATGCGGTCGACGGCAAGCCGGCACAGCAGGCCCGGGTCAGGCCTCGCGGCTGGGTCACGTTCGGCGGCTGGATGGCCGATGCGGCGGATGCGGTGCCGGACGGGGCGACCCTCGTGCTGAACTCCGCTGCGGCGTCGTACGCGGTTCCCATCGTCGCTGGCGGAGAACGGCCGGATGTCGCCCAGGCGTTCGGCAAGCCGGCGTTGCTGCGATCGGGTTACAACCACAGGGCATGGTTGCCGGCCATCCAGCCGGGACGCTATCGGGTCTTTCTGGTATACGGACGCGAAAAGGCCGCGGCGGCATGCGCAATGGGAACGCTGGTCGCTGGCGAGCCTTGAGCGCCGCTTCTAGCGCCGCAACTGCTGGCGGGCGCTAGCCGCCGCTAGCGCGCGTCGTTCGGCGAGGTGAAGCTGTCCAGCGGCCTGGGCCGGTCGCTGCCGGAAAGCGCCTGGAGAAGATACGGATCTTGCAGGAGCTGGTGTAGCCGCTGCGAATTGGGATAAGGCAGCGGCAACTGCCCGCTTGCGAACGTTGCGTCATCCTTGGAGGCGATGTAGTACAGCACGCCTTGCGCCTGCGCCTGCGTGGCTTCGTGGCGCGCGCGCAGCGCCTGCATATCGACGTGGAATCGCTCGGCCCAGCCACCGAATAAGGTGAGCGTAAACAGTGCTGCCATCGCGTAAGTGCCGCGTTGGACCAGCCCAGGAACGCCGTGACGCAGTTGCAGCAGGCGGATGGCGAACCAGGCATTGGCGAACAACCCGGGAATGAGAATCTCGGTATAGCGCGGAGACAGCTCCACCAGGTCGTGGCCTCGCCCATAGGCAATGGCGGCGGCCTGCAGGCCGCCCCAGACCAGTAGGCCGGCCATCGTAATGTCGGTCTTGGTGGCTGGCCGGGCATGCAGCGTCAATGCCACGCCGAGCACGCCGGGAAGCCAGAGCAGCAGCGCAGGCACGTGCATGCCGCGCACCGGCCAGCTCAACACGCGGGTCAGTCCGCCAAACAGCTCGAATGCGGATTGCGCGCGCATCACGGCATGCTCGGGAATGACCGGCATGCTTTTGTACGCCAGCACGGCGATCGCCAGCAACAGGCAAATGGCCAGGACGGACGGCCATCTGCGCCCGGGCACCAGCCAGGCGGCCAGCGCATAGGTGGCCGCCGCTGCGACCGGCGTCAGCAGGCCCGATGCCATGGTGAGCACGCTGATCACGCAGAGCAAGACAACGCCGCAGATGGCGATGAGATTTTCATGCATTGCCGCGGCGAGCGAGACCGCCAAGATGGCAAACAGGATCAGGAAGTAGAACTGGCTCTGGAAGCCGACTAGGAAGTTCTCCCAGGAATAGGGCAGCACCGCCGCGCAGATCGCCACCGCAATCAACAACACGCGCGAGCGCAGCGAAGCACCGATGCGCATGCCGTGCCAGACCAGAATGGCGGGAATCGTGGCGTAGATCACCGCGCTGATCCTGGCTTCGTAGATGTTGTTCCACTGCCCGGTTGCCAGATAGCTCGCCAGCGTCACCAACTTGGTCGGTACGATCCGGTGTTCGTTGTGCGCATGCAACAGCTCGGCCCAGCCTAGCGAGCCCGACAGCAGCGGTTTCAGCAGATGGTCGCCTTCCGCGTCCCATTGATCCCAGAACGGCATGCTGACGGCAAAGTGTTCGATGTAGAGCAGGCGCACGACAAGTGCGACCAGGCCCACGGCCACCGCGATCAAGCAGGCGGAACCAGGCCGGAACTGACGCAGGCGGTCAGGTGTATGTTGCATGTCAGTTCCGTTCATGCTGGCCGCTCTTTGAAGGTGAGTGCCTTGTGGCCGAAGTAGCTGGTGAACACAGGCGCCGCCACGCCGATCGCGTGCGCCAGCGTTTCAGGATGGAAGCGCATGCCCATCGCCGGAAACATCCAGCGTGCGAGGACCAGGCTGCAGGCGAGCGTCTGCAGCACGGCGGCGATATTGATCAGGGTGAACCAGATGGCCTGGTGCTTCAGGCCGGTGCTGGCGGCTTCGAACACGAACATGCGGTTGAGCACGAACGCGGTGAGCATGCCGATCAGATAGGCCACCACGATCGACCATGTGTACGGCATGACCTGGCCGAGCAGGATGCGCGAACCGAAGTTGGCGGCGGCAGCGGTCCCTCCCGCCAGCAGGAACTTGATGAACTTGCGCGATGTCATGCCTGAAGCACGGCTTCTGCCAAGCGGTCCGCCGCTTGCAGGCTCTCGGAGATCGAACGGTCCTCAGGGTAGTAATAGGCAGTGTCGGCCATGAAAAACCCGTTCAGCGGCGTGCGCATCGCCGGGAGGCGATCCTGGAAGCCTGGCGGGCAGATCGTCTGCGCGAATTCATAGCGGTGGCAGTGGGTTGCCAGCACCCAGTCACGCTCGAAGGAGGGATTGAGCTTCGGCAGATAGCCAAGCACTTCTTCGATCAGCGCGTCATTGCTCATGCTCCATTTCGGGTGGGTCTTGGGCATGTAGAACGGGGCGTACAGGATCTTCTGCCCCGGCGGCGTGGTGGGGTTGAGGTTGCTGTACTCGATCACGCCCGGGATCGCGATGCTCGGGTCGCTGATGTTCATCCAGAAGTTTTCGCTGACCGGTTGCTTCAGTTTGAGGATGACGCAGGCGACCGGAATATTTTCGATGGCGCGGATCTGGGCGCTGAAATCGGGCGGCAGGCCCGGCACCATCGCCGGCACGTATTGGATGGGGGCCGTGGAGACCACGCCATCGTAGGCAACGAACTGGCCGCCGGCGCGCACGCCGCTGACGCTGCCGTTTTCGCTGACGACTTCGTCGATGCCCTGCGACAGCAGAATGCGACCGCCGCGGGCGGTGATGTCTGCGGCCATCTTGTCGAGCAGGGTCATCGAGCCGCCATCCAGGTAGCCCAGGCTTTCGTGCATGAGGCTGCGCCGCGACAACGCGATGCGCTTGATGCGCGTGCCGATCCAGCTGGCGGAAAGATTGTCCCGGTACTCGAAGAACTTCAGCCGGAATGCGTCCTTCCACATCACGTCGTACGCCTTGTCGCCGATCCACTTGCGGATCCACGTGGTCGCATTGACCTTGTCCAGCGCCGTCCAGTCCTTGATGCCCTTGGTGTACATGACGTGCAGCGCGTAGCGCAACTTGCTGATCGGCCCAAGATGCGGGAAGCCCAGCAAGGCGAACGGCGTTCCCCACTTGTAGAGCGTTCCGTTATAGAAATAACCCATCTTGGTATCCGTCCAATGCAGCTTGTCGGACAGGCCGTAACGGCCCAGCAGTGCGAACAGCGGATCGTCGGTCTTGCAGATGAAGTGGTAGTAGCGCTCGATCGGAAGGCCATCGAAATCGAAGGTGGCGGACATGCCGCCGATGCGGTCGTCGCGTTCGTAGATGTCCACGCTGTGGCCGGCGTCGAGGAGCCGCACGGCCGCCATCAGGCCCATGGGGCCGGCGCCGACGATCGCGTAGTGCTTCTTTGAGGTCATGTGATTGGCTTCGGTAGAGGGTCGCCAGCGCCAGCAGTCAGGGGTGGCGCGGCAGGCAGGAGGCAAGTTTAGCGTGTCATCGCCATGGGTGATGCGGTGGCGGGGTGGGTCAGGCCCGCCGGGCGCGGGGCGGCAGGTGCAGGGCGCCAGGCGTGCAGCGCCAGGATCGGCGGTGCTGCTGCGCGCAGTCCGAACCGGCGCCAGCCGTCCCACGCCACGGCCACCGGACGCAATCCCGGATGCGGCAAGACACCGGAACGGGCGATCGACATCGACTCAAGGGCGACGCGCGGCACCCAATGACCGCATCAACACCGACGACGCTCGTCGTCCATGGTTTCCGCTGAAGCCAGCCTGCAGGCGGCGAGCAAGCCGCCGGTCAGTGCCAGCGTGGTGCCGAGATGGATCGCGGAGGATGCACCGTCGAAAGGCTTGTCGAAGGCGTAGGCGAGCGCAGCCACCGCGAGATTGAGCGCGACAACGGCGTATAGCGCCAGCGGGAAGCATTGAGCCAGCATCAGCAGGATCACCAGCATGCTCGCCAAGAAGCTGAAGTAGGCGCCTTGATGAATGACCGTCTGCCCTGGCTCGTAGATCACCAGGATCCAGAACAGGAACGACAGTGCCGCCGCGAGCGCCAGGTCGGAGGGAAAGCGCACCGGGCGCAGGCTGCGGCGCTTGACCAACGCATAGGCAACGCAGGGCAACAACCACAGCGGCGATGCGAACCACATCGAATACGCGCCGTAGAAAAAGCTGTTCTCCACGACGGTGGCGATCGCGGCCGGGCTGCGATTCCAGAACAGTGTCCATACGTCGCCGAAAAAGCTGAAGCTGCCATGCACCAGACTGTTCAGGTTGGAGGCGCGCCCGGCGAGCCATGGCCACAAGCCGAGATCGGCATAGGCCGCACGCAGCACGTGCAAGAACGAGTCCTGCGTAACCGGGATGTGCCCGGCGAAATGCCATTTCAGCAGTCGGTCGCCTGGTGGGTCGATGAGGCGCTGGTAGGCGACCCAAGGCAGGTAGGCCGCCACCGCAAGGGCGCCGGTCTTGAACAGCACCGGCAACGCCTGGCGGCGTTTCAGCAGCACGAAGGCGGCCGTGGAGCCCACCAGGGCGAACAGCGCGCCGCCATGCGACAGCATGGCCAAGGCTGCAGCCAGCCCGGCCATTGGCCAGCGCGCCGGCCGGGCGATGCTGGACGGCCCGAACAGGGCGATGTGGAAGATGGCGCAGAACGTCGCCGCGAAGAGCTTGGGCCACACGAACAGGCCATTGAGCAGCACCAGCGGAGACAGCGCGAGCGCGAAGACGATCGCGGCGCGTTGCGATCGCCGCGGCAGATTGCCGACCAGGACGAGCAACGGCACGATGACCAGCGCTTGCGCTCACGTCGACAGGGCCTGATAGATCAAGCCGCCGTGCGCTAGCCAGGAATGGAAGAACAGCAGGTACAGGCCCGACTGCAGCGGCGGCCGATCGCTGCTCAGCCAGTCGCCGATCATCGGCACGTCCAGGCGCCCGGCCGCAACCATGTCGGCGAAGGTGAGCGGCAGCCACGAGTCCATCGGCAGGTTGCGCCAACGCGTGGCGGCCGTCTGCCAGTCCTGCCCGTCCCATGAAAACGGATAGAGTCCGATCCAGAGAATCAGCAATGCCAGCAGCAACGAGGGAAAGAACAGGCGGTGCAGCGCAGTGGCCTCGGCCAGCGGCGCCGCTCCACGGCGCCGCCGCAGCGGCAACGCAAGCAACGGCAGTGCGGCAGCGCCATAGGCGATGATTGCGCCGAGGGCGGGAGAGGCAATGTAGCCGGCAATGACGCACGCCGAGGCGGTGCCGAGCGCTAGGAGCGCGCACAGCGCCCGCGCCGGCACCGTCCATGTTCGTGGCAGCAGCCAGCCGGCGAGGATCAGCCACAGATGCGCGGTCAGGATCGCCAACGCCATCGGCAGCGCATGGGTCGGCAGCGTCGTGGCCAGCCCGGCATGCTCCAAGCCCAGGCCTGCCCAGCCGAACGTGCCGGTGGCGTCGTCGACCAGTCGAAGGTAGAACGCGTGCGTCTGGGCCGCCTCGGGCAATTGCAGGGTGACCGGCTTCCAGCTGTCGCCGATGTTGTCCGTCTTCAAGGCCGAAGTGAAACTGCCATCGGTGGCGACCGCCAGCACGCGCACGCCCTCGGTCGCCGGATACCCGGCCATCATCACGGTGACGCGGCGCGTCCCGGCGGGGTATGCGGTTGTGCTGATCTGGCCGGTGGAAGCGTCGCCCTGGTCGCAGTAGGTGATGCGCCCGTCGACGCTCGGCGCCTGCTTGAGATAGGGCGAGTGCTGCGGCGGGCAGCCGCCGTCCTGCACGAGGTTGGGCTGCGGAGACTGCTGGCATGCGAGCAGCGACATGCTCAGGATGACAATCGCATGCCATTTATGAAATAGGCGGAACATGGACGTTTCTTCGAAAAGTGAGCGAGCAGGCGCTCTGGCAAGGGGCGCGCGGATGCCGTCGCGCAGCGGGCGAAGCATTGGTTTTCCCGGCGGCATCCGGGGCGAGAGCGGAGCAGCCAGCGTGCATGCAGCAAAAAATGGAATATACCTTCAATGAACGTGACGTGGTACGCCGCGCCGTACGCCGCACACACCGGTACTGGCGCATGCTCCCGTGTCAACGCCGGTCACATCGTTGCCGCTTTCCGCTTATCGGATACCCGTCCCCGCGCCTTGCCCCGCATGGAAATGGCGCATGTGTGGCTTCGGCCTCCCGCCAGGGCAGGCGTCATTGCTTCGGGGTGATGGTGGTTTCCCAGCCTGCCGGGTTGAACTTGATGGTATGCGAGCCCGGCTGGTCGAGTTTGCGCAGTTCTGCGGCGGGTCCGTAGTCGATAAAGCGTGGCCGCAGCATGTGGTCCTTGTTCAACAGGCAGATAAACAGCAGCAATAGCAGCGTGCAGTTGGCGCCTTGCCGTTCGCTGCCAAACAGGTCTTTCAGGCAGATGAAGACGGTCCACCAGAAGACGATCTTCAACGCGAAGAAATAACGGTCGCCGTGAAGCAGCGACAGCATCGGCTCGACGGTGAACTTGTGCGCTGCGGCGAAGACTTCGAGGATTGCGAAAGCCAGGGCGAGAAACACGCCAATACGGGCCGCCGGAAAGAGGATGAAGTCGCGCTGTTCGAAGTAGGCGGTAGCACTGGAGAGCAGGTTCGAACGCCTGCTGACGCGCAGGACGAGAAAGCCAAAGAAGCTCAACGCCATCAGCGCAATGCAGATGATCGAGAAGGGGCCGGTCAACGCGGCGACGGCAAGCACGCCCCTGAGCAGGTGTCTGCTTATCGGGTTGCTGGCTTTCGGGGCGATGAAACAGTAGGTGATCAGTGGAAACTGCAGGAACCCTTGCATGTTGGTGATCGTGCCGAACACCTTCCCATTCGTGGGAGTGAGCAAGAACGCAGCCAGAAACAGCTACGGCGGAATCAGCGGGCGCAGGTTCTTGGCGCAAATGAAGATCGACCCGGCGGCGATCGCGATCGCGCTGGCGTTGTAGATCAGCGGCGTGTAGGCCGCGCTGACGAAGGACGCGAACCATGTCACCAGCCGCGGCGCGGCGTGCAGATAGCCTGCGTATGGGCTGAACAGCAGCAGTCCCCGCTGTTCCAGTTGGTCTTTCAAGAAAAGAACGGCGTCTTCCGCCCACAACTGCGGATGCGCCAGGGCATCATTGGATTTCAGGCAGACCAGCGCGAAAGCAAGCAAGAACAAGCCGAGATCGTATCTCCTCAAGTCGATCCGGTCGTCGCTGCGTGGGTTCATCGACGTCGGGTCTGTTCAGCGCTGCAGCACGATACGGCTATACCGCGGATCGGTGTAACTCTCACGGATCGCGTCCTCGAACGGCGTCTGGCGTACGCCGAATACCGCTTCGGTATCGATACCCTTGAAGTCATCGCCGGCGCTGAGCGCTTTGAGCTGGTCGGCGGTGAACGGCGGCTTTGCGCTGAACAGCGAATACACGCGCAACAGGAAGGCAAAGAACCCGATTGGGATATGCACGATGAGCGTACGCAGCTTCTTGACCCGCTTGATCGTCTTGATGATGTCCACGTAATCCACGCGGGTGTCGCCGACGATGTCGTAGACCTCGCCGTCGGGCTCGCGTTCGATGCATTTGGCGATGCAGCGGCAGAAGTCGCGCTCGTACAGCGGCTGGCGCATGAACCTGCCGTCGCCGGGAATCGGGAACACGGGGGTCTTGGCCATGAAGCGCGA
Source organism: Xanthomonas translucens pv. translucens DSM 18974 (assembly GCF_000331775.1). Next base: position 29,268 of record NZ_CAPJ01000155.1, on the reverse strand, counting down.
CAGCCAGCCCAGGTGCTTGGGATCGAACCAGCCGAACATCAGGGTCGGGCGCAGCACGCAGTGGCGCAGGCCGCTGGCCACCACCATTTCTTCCTGCGCGCGTTTGGTGTTGGTGTAGTCGTCCTTCGCCACCGAGTTCACCACCGAGGAACTGATGTGGACCAGGTACGGCACCTTGGCTGCGCGGCAGGCGTCGAGCACGTGCGAGGTGGCCACCAGGTTGTTGCGGGTGAACAGCGCGGTGGTCTTGCCGGTGATCTGCGCGTGCAGTTGGGCGACGCAGGCGGCGCCGTCGAATTCGCGCGCCCAGTCGCCGGGCTCGGCCAGATCCGCATGCACCACGCGCACCGCCGGATGCAGCTCGCGCAGGATCTGCAGGTTGTGCGCGTGCTTGTCGATCGCCACCAGTTGGGTGTACCCCTGCTCTTCGAGTTCGACGATCAGGTTCTGTCCGACCAGCCCGGCGGCTCCGGTGATGACGATCTTGGCGTGTTTGTCGGTCATGTCAGAGCTTGATCCTGCGGAAAACGAACTCGGGGATGGACGTGATGATGAACATGATCGCCCACCAGAACCCCGGCAGATAAACGACGGCACGCCGCCGATCGACGGCGCGGACGATGCCCTGGGCGATCTGGTCGGGCTTGGCCCACAGTGCGCCCTTTTTGAAGGCGGCGGTCATCGGCGTGTCGACGAAGCCGGGCTTGATCGTGAGCACGTTGATCCCGGCCGGGCGCAGGCGCTGGCCGAGGCCGCTGAGATAGGCGCTGACCGCAGCCTTGGCGCTGCCGTACAGGTAGTTGCTGGCGCGGCCGCGGTCGCCGGCGACCGAGGAGATCACCGCCAGCGTCGCACCAGCCGCCAGGCGCGGCGCCAGCGCCGCGCACAGCGCGATCGTGGAGGTGCCGTTGGTGGCGAACTCGCGCAGCGACAGCTCGACCGAGGCGTCGCACGCGGCCTGGTCCGGCAGGGTGCCATGCGCGATCAGAACCACGTCCACGCCGCCGAGCGCCGACCATGCCGCGTCGAACGCGGCGCCGTGCTGCGCGCCGTCGTTGACGTCGAGCACGCCGCTGCTGCTCCTGGCGCCGCGCACCGACAGGTCGGCCGCGATCGCCTCCAGGCGCGCGGCCTGGCGGCCGAGCAGGTGGATCGCCGCGCCGCGTGCGGCGTAGCGTCGGGCAGTGGCTTCGGCGATGGCCGAGGTGGCACCGATGATGAGGACGCGTTGCATGGCTACTCCGTGACCCGGCGCCAGAAGCCGGAAGAAAAGCGTGGATCGAGGTAATGGCTGAATTCCTGCCAGCGGCCGTAGGCGCGCTGGAACGACGCCGCGCTCATGCGCGCGTCCTTGGCAGGGTACAGAGCGCCGCCGGCCGCGTCGACGATGCGGTCCAGCCGCTCCAGCAGCCGGAAGACGTCCGGGCCGCTATTGGGGAAATCCAGCGCCAGGGTGGTGCCCGGGCGCGGAAACGACAGCATGCCCAGCGCGCGCGCGGCGCCGAATTCCTTCAGCACCGCCAGGAACGAGCCGCTGCCGCTGCGCGCGATCTCCGCCAGCAACGCGTCGATGCCGTCGCGCGAGGCGGCCGGCGGCAGCACGCACTGGTACTGCAGGAAACCGGCCGGGCCGTACATGCGATTCCAGTTGCGGATGCCGTCCAGCGGATAGAAGAACGGCAGCAAGTGGCTGACCGCGCGCTTGCGCGGCGCAGGCTGGCGCCAGAAGTACAGCGCGTTGAACGGCCGCAGCGACAGCTGGTTGACCAGCGAGAATGGCGGCGTCAGCGGCATCGGCAGGCCTGCGCCCGGGGGCTTGGGCCGTTCTTCCGGCAGGACCGGGCAATGGTCGGCGCGGGTGAAGTGGCCGCGGCCGCGCGCGCGGCCGCTGGCCAGGCAGTCGATCCAGGCGACGCTGTATTCGTGGCTGTCGGCGGAGGCCGCCGACAAGGCGAAGAACTCGTCGAGCGAACCGAAACGGATGTTCTCCGTTTCCAGCGCGGCGCTCGCGACCCGCCGCAATTGGATCTGCGCCCAGGTGATCAGGCCGGTCAATCCGAGGCCGCCGACGGTGGCCGCGAACCAGCCTTCGGCGTCGTCGTCGGGGCTGCACAGGCGGCGCGTGCCGTCGCTGCGCAGCAGTTCGAAGGCGCGCACGTGGTGGCCGAAGCTGCCGGTGCGGTGGTGATTCTTGCCGTGCACGTCGTTGGCGATGGCGCCGGCCACGGTCACGTAGCGGGTGCCCGGGGTCACCGGCAGGAACCAGCCCTGCGGCAAGGCCAGGTCGATGATCTCGGCCAGGGTGACCCCGGCTTCGCAGCGCAGCAGGCCGGTTGCCGGATCGAAGCCGATGAACCGGTCCAGGCTGCGCGTTCCCAGTAACGTGCCGTCCGGATTCAGGCAACTGTCGCCATAGCTGCGGCCGTTGCCGCGCGGCAGCGCGTGGCCGTCGAATGGCGGCAGGTTCGCCGCGCGGTCGGTGACCGGCAGCAAGGTCTGCGTCGCCTTCGGATAGCGCCCCCAGGATTGCCCCGCGTCCGACATCAGATCGCGCTCAGCGCGAACAGTCCGCACAGCACCACCACCACTTGGCTGACCCGGTCGGTGGCGGCGAACACGATCGGGTCGTCGTGCATGTCGCCGCGGTGCGCGATCACCCAGACCCGGCTCACCCAGTACAGCAGCACCGGACAGACCAGCCAGAGCACCTTCGGGTGGCTGTACAACTCCACGCTCTCCGGGCTGTTGATGTACAGCGCCATTACCATCACCGCGATGTAGCCGGCGGCGGCACCCATCGACTGCAGCAGCGACAGGTCCTCCACCGAGTAGGCGCGTCCGCTGGCCTTGGTCTTGCCGCTGCTGAGCATCGCGTGCAACTCGGTATAGCGCTTGAGCAGGGCCAGCGACAGGAAGATGAACATCGAGAAGGCCAGCAGCCAGAACGACAGTTCGACGCCGATCGCCATCGCGCCGCCGATGATGCGCACCGTGTACAGCGCCGCCAGCAACACCACGTCGATCATCACGATCCGCTTCAGCTGCAGCGAGTACGCCAGCGTCATCACGTAATAGGCCAGCAGCACCAGGGTGAATTCCAGGTTGCAGGCCAGCGACAGCGCGAGTCCGGCCACGGTCAGCGCCGCAGCGGCGAACACGCCGTGCAGCAGCGGAAGACGGCCGGCGGCGAACGGGCGCTTGCGCTTGCGCGGATGCTGCCGGTCCGGGGTGAGATCGAGTAAATCGTTCAGCACGTACACGCCGGAGGCGCACAAGCCGAACGCGACCAGCGCGATCGCCGCCTGCAGCACCGACTCCGGATCCAGGAAGCGATGCGCGGTCAGCAGCGGGACGAACACCAGCAGGTTCTTCAGCCACTGGTGCAGCCGCAGCGCCTTCAGCCAGGCGCGGGCGCGCGGCGGCGCGGGCCAATGCGCGTGCACCGTGGTGCGCTGCGCGGCGGCCTTGCTGAGCGCGCTGCCATTGTTGACGACCCAGGCGCCGCCCGCCTTCTCCCACACGTGCAGGTCCACGCTGCCGTTGCCGGCGTAGTCGAAATTGCCGGCGCCGAACGCTTCGACCAGGACATCGGCCTTGTTGCGCCCGGAGAGATTGCGTTTGCCGTCGCTGGCGATCACCTGCTCGAACAGGCCCAGATACTCGGCGATCGGCGTCACCAGCAAGGCATCGGAGGCGGTGCACAGCACGCGCGGACGCTGCGTGGTGGTGCGCAGCAGTTCCAGCACTTGCTCGTTGTAGGGCAGGGTCTCGGCCGGCAAGGTGACGCGCGAGGCCAGTTCGCGCTTCAGTGCCGCCTTGCCGCGCAGCAACCACAGCGGCAGCAGGAACAGGTACAGCGGATTGCGTGCCAGCAGCGCCAGCACCGACTCGTAGAGAATGTCCGAGTTCAGCAGGGTGCCATCCAGATCCACGCACAGGGCGCGCCCCGAAACTGTCGGAGGGTGGGGCGTGGGACTGGAGGGGACGGGCATTCTCTGGCCTGGCGGTCCATTGCGGGGCCGCGATTATACCTATGTGAATCAAACGGCCTTGTCGCGAGGCAGCAACTCGGCCCGGATCATCGCCAGCGCGCCGACCACAATGGCGTACCACAGCGTGACCAGGCGCGCCGCCACCGCCACGGCGATCGCATCGGCGGTGGCGATGCCGAGGCGGTCGAGCATCAGCACGATCGCCAGTTCGGTGGTGCCGACGCCGCCTGGCACGAAGGACAGCGCGCCGACCAGCATCGCCAGCGGGTAGATGCCGAACGCCACGATGGGATCCAGCTGCAGGCCCATCCCCAGGCACAGACCCACGAACACCAGGGAGGTCAGGCCCCAGGCCACCACTCCGGCGACCATGCTTTGCCCGAATTGGCGCGCACCCAGGCAGCCGCGCAGCTCCAGCGCCGCGGCCAGCGCGAACTGCGCCGGGCGCTGCAGCCAGCGGCCGGGAATCCACCGCACCAGCGCGGTCAGCCGATCCAGCAACGGCGGCCATGCGGCCGCGCCAAACAACAGGCCAACGAAGGCCAGGACCACTGCCGCAAGCACGCCCAGGGTAGGAAAGACCGGCGCGGCCAGCAGCGACAGCGCCAGGATTACCAGCAGATCGGAGGCGCGCTCGAACACGAACACGGCGATGGTGCGCCGCGCCGGTACGCCGATGCGGGCGAAATAGCGGATACGCAGCAATTCGCCGGCCTTGCCCGGCGTTGCGGTCAACGCGAAGCCGGCCAGGTAGCCGGCCAGCCCGGCGCCGAACGGCACTGGATGGCCGTAACGCTGCAGCAGCCAGCGCCAGCGCCAGTAGCGGAACAGGTAGCTGGCGCTGACCGGCAAGGTGGCCAGCGCCATCAACTGGCCGACCTCGCTCAGGCGCGAGAACGTCCCGTTGCCGCGGTCCACCCAGAACAGCGTGGCCACATAGCCCGCGCACAACAGCAGCACGAACCCGGCCAGGTGGTCCAGGCGCCGCCGCCGCGGCATCGGCATGCCGTCGGCGCCGGGGGGCGGCAGCGAGGTCATCGGAGCCGCATCGGCATCAGCCCAGTGCCGTTTCCAGTTCCGGGAGCAAGGTGAACAAGTCACCCACCAGCCCGATGTCGGCGATCTCGAAGATCGGCGATTCCGGGTCCTTGTTGATCGCCACGATGGTGCCGGCGTCCTTGATCCCGGTCAGGTGCTGGATCGCGCCGGAGATGCCCACCGCCACGTACAGGTCCGGTGCGATGATCTTGCCGGTCTGGCCGACCTGCAGTTCGTTGGGCACGTAGCCGGCATCCACCGCCGCGCGCGAGGCGCCGACCGCGGCGCCGAGCTTGTCGGCCAGCGTGTAGATGATCTGGAAATTCTCCGCCGAGCCCACGCCGCGGCCGCCGGAGACCACACGCTTGGCGCTCTGCAGATCGGGGCGGTCGGAGGTGCCGGCGGCCAGGCCGACGAAGCGGGTGTGAGTGGGCAGCGTGGCGCTCACGCTGGCCGCTTCGATCGCGGCGCTGCCGCTATCACTTTCACGGGAGCGGGCCGCTTCCGGCCACGAGGCGCTGCGCACGGTGGCGACCACGGTCTGGTCGGCGGGCGCCTGCACGCTGATGATCGCGTTGCCGGCGTAGATCGGGCGCTTGAACGCGTAGTCGCCATCGACCGCCATCAGGTCGGAGATCTGGTTGACCCCGAGCAGCGCGGCGACCACCGGCATCAGGTCCTTGCCGAAGGTGGTGGAGGGGCCGAACACGTGGCTGTAGCCCTGCGCCAGCTGCGCGATCTGCGGCCCAAGCACCTGCGCGATGGCGTGTGCGTTGGCCGGGTCGGCGACGGTGAGCACGCGGCGCACGCCGGCGATCTGCGCGGCCTGCGCGGCAACGGCGGCCGGGTCGGCGGCCAGCACCACGATGTCGATGGCTTCCGGCGACAACGCCTGCGCGGCGCTGACGGTCTTGGCAGTGGCCGCGTTGAGCTGGCCGTTCAGGTGTTCGGCGACGACGAGGATCTTGGCCATTACAACAACCCCTTTTGCTTGAGTGCGGCCACCAGTTCGGCGGCGTCCTTGACCATCACGCCGCGGCTGCGCTTGGGCGGCGGCGCGTAATGGGTGGTGGTGAGGCTGTCGTTGGACTCCACGCCCAGGTCGGCGAACGCCAGCGTCTGCAGCGGCTTGCTCTTGGCCTTCATGATGTCGGGCAGCTTGATGAAACGCGGCTCGTTCAGGCGCAGGTCGGTGGTGACCACTGCCGGCAGATCCACTTCCAGCGTTTCCAGGCCGGCGTCGACCTCGCGGGTCACCGTGGCCTTGCCGTCGGCGACCACCAGCTTGCCGGCGAAAGTGGCTTGCGGGCGGCCCCACAGCGTGGCCAGCATCTGCCCGGTCTGGTTGGCGTCGTCGTCGATCGCCTGCTTGCCCAGGATCACCAGGTCCGGCCGCTCCTGCTCGACCAGCTTGAGCAGCGCGCGGGCCGCGGTCAGCGGCTGGATCGCGGCATCGGTGACCACGTGGATGGCGCGGTTGGCGCCCATTGCCAGGCCGTTGCGCAGGTGCGCGGCGGCATCGGCCGGGGCCAGGGTGACCACCACCACCTCGCTGGCGATGCCGGCATCGCGCAGGCGCAGCGCCTCTTCCAGGGCGATTTCGTCGAACGGGTTGGGGGAAAGCTTGACGCCCTCGGTCACGACGCCGGAGCCGTCCGGCTTGACCTGGATGCGGACGTTGTAGTCCACCACGCGCTTGTAGGCGACGAGGATTTTCATCTTGTACGAGATCCTTCAGCAGTGCGGGGAGGCCCGGCCGCGGCGGCTGGCACGGGGCAGTCGGTGGATTCTAACCGGCGGCGGCGGGCCATGCGATGGCGTATGGTGTTCGCCGGAGGCGGCCGCCTCAGCCTGAACCCGGCACAGCAGGCGCAGGCGACCATCCCGGGGAAAGCGTATATGCTGTTCGGTTCGGACAGTGGAGCGCGTCGCAGCGCCCGATCAGGAGACGTCACAGTGGCTACTTGGCTTGTAACCGGCGGCGCCGGGTTCATCGGCGGCAATTTCGTGCTGGAGGCGGTGTCGCGCGGCGTGCGCGTGATCAATCTGGACGCCTTGACCTACGCCGGCAATCTGAACACGTTGGCGTCGCTGGAGGGCAATCCCGACCACGTCTTCGTGCAGGGCGATATCGGCGACCGCGCGCTGGTCGCCCAACTGCTGCGCGAGCATCAGCCCGACGCCGTGCTGAACTTCGCCGCCGAGAGCCATGTGGACCGCTCGATCGACGGCCCCGGCGCCTTCATCCAGACCAACGTGGTCGGCACCCTGGGCCTGCTGGAAGCGGTGCGCGACCATTGGAAGGCGCTGCCGGAAGCGCCGCGCGCCGCGTTCCGTTTCCTGCACGTCTCCACCGACGAGGTCTACGGCACGCTCGGCGAGACCGGCAAGTTCTCCGAGACCACGCCGTACGCGCCCAATTCGCCGTATTCGGCCTCCAAGGCCGCCTCCGACCACCTGGTGCGCGCGTTCCACCACACCTACGGCCTGCCGGTGCTGACCACCAACTGCTCCAACAACTACGGCCCGTACCACTTCCCCGAGAAGCTGGTGCCGCTGGTGATCGCCAAGGCGCTGGCCGGCGAGCCGCTGCCGGTCTACGGCGACGGCAAGCAGGTGCGCGACTGGCTGTTCGTCGGCGACCATTGCGAGGCGATCCGCACCGTGCTGGCCAAGGGCCGGGTCGGCGAGACCTACAACGTCGGCGGCAACTCCGAGAAGCAGAACATCGAGGTGGTGCAGGCGATCTGCGCGCTGCTCGATGCGCGCCGCCCGCGCGCCGACGGCCAGCCGCGCGCCAGCCAGATCACCCATGTCGCCGACCGCCCCGGCCACGACCGGCGCTATGCGATCGATGCGTCCAAGCTGAAGAACGCACTGGGCTGGGAGCCGAAGTACAGCTTCGAGCAGGGCATCGCCATCACCGTGGACTGGTACCTGGCCAACCAGGCCTGGGTACAGGGCGTGCTCGACGGCAGCTATCGGCTGGAACGCATCGGCACGGCGGCATAACGCGAGTCCCTCGCAAGAGCCCGCACATCGATGTGCGGACTTCCTAGGAAGCACCTCATGACCCAACGCAAAGGCATCATCCTGGCCGGCGGCTCCGGCACCCGGCTGTATCCGATCACCAAGGGCGTCAGCAAGCAGCTGCTGCCGGTGTACGACAAGCCGATGATCTATTACCCGCTCAGCGTGCTGATGCTGGCCGGCATCCGCGAGGTGCTGATCATCAACACCCCGCACGAGCAGGCCTTGTTCCGTGCGCTGCTGGGCGACGGCTCGCAGTGGGGCATGCAGCTCGAATACGCGGTGCAGCCGAGCCCGGACGGACTGGCGCAGGCCTACCTGATCGGCCGCGATTTCATCGACGGCAAGCCGAGCTGCCTGGTGCTGGGCGACAACATCTTCCACGGCCATGGCCTGACCGAGACCCTGCGCCGCGCCGATGCGCGGCAGCACGGCGCCACCGTGTTCGGCTACTGGGTCAACGACCCGGAGCGCTATGGCGTGGCCGAGTTCGACCAGGCCGGCAAGGTCATCGACATCGCCGAAAAGCCGGCGCAGCCGCGCTCCAACTACGCGGTCACCGGCCTGTACTTCTACGACGGCCAGGCCAGCGAGCACGCCGCCGCATTGACCCCCTCGCCGCGCGGGGAGCTGGAAATCACCGATCTCAACCGCCGTTACCTGGACGCGGGCGAACTGCACCTGGAACCGCTGGGCCGCGGCTACGCCTGGCTGGATACCGGCACCCACCAGTCGCTGCACGAGGCCTCCAACTTCATCGAGACCATCCAGTCGCGACAGGGGCTGCAGGTGTGCTGCCCCGAGGAGATCGCATTCGGCCAGGGCTGGATCGATGCCGTGCAGCTGGAGAAACTCGCCGCGCCGCTGTTGAAGAACGACTACGGCAAATATCTGCATGAACTGGCTGTCCGAGGAACCGTTCCGTGAAAGTGATTGAAACCCATCTGCCCGGCTGCGTGGTGATCGAGCCGGCGGTGTTCGGCGACGAACGCGGCTATTTCTTCGAGACCTGGAACGCCGAGCGTTTCGGCCAGCACGGGCTGCCGACCAACTTCGTGCAGAGCAACGTCTCGACCTCGGCCAAGGGCGTGCTGCGCGGGCTGCATTACCAATGGCCGCGCCCGCAGGGCAAGCTGGTCAGCGTGCTGGAAGGCGAGGTCTACGACGTCGCCGTGGACATCCGCCGCGGCTCGCCGCAGTTCGGTCGCTGGGCAGCGGTGGTGCTGAGCGCGGAGAACAAGAAGCAGTTCTGGATCCCGGAAGGCTTCGCCCATGGCTTCGCGGTGCTGTCCGAGCGTGCGGTGTTCAGCTATCTGTGCACCGACGTGTACGTGAAGGAAGCCGACGCCGGCGTGCGCTGGGACGACGCGGCGATCGGCGTGGACTGGCCGATCAGCCAGCCGCTGCTGTCGGCCAAGGATGCGGTGGCCCCGTTCCTGGCCGACATCGCGGCCGAGCGTTTGCCGGTGTACGCGCCGTGACCACACTGGTGTTTGGTGCCAACGGCCAGGTCGGCCAGGAGCTGCTGCGCGCGCTGGGCGCATGCGGGCCGTTGCTGGCGACCACGCGCAGTGGACGCCTGCCCGACGGCAGCGCCTGCGAGACCGCCGACTTCGACCAGCCGCACACGCTGGGCGCGTTGCTGGATCGGCTGCAGCCGAGCGCCGTGGTCAATGCGGCGGCCTATACCGCGGTGGATCGCGCCGAACAGGAGCGCGACGCGGCCTTGCGCGCCAACGCCGAGGCGCCCGCGGCGATCGCCGGCTGGTGTGCAGCGCATGGCGTGCCGATGGTGCATTACTCCACCGATTACGTGTTCGATGGCCAGGGCAGCCGCCCATATCCGGAGGACGCGCCGACCGCGCCGCTCGGCGCATATGGCGCGACCAAGCTCGCCGGCGAAGCCGCGATCCGCGCGTCCGGCGCGCAGCACCTGATCTTGCGTACCGCTTGGGTCTATGCCGCGCATGGCAGCAACTTCCTGCGCACCATGCTGCGCGTCGGTGCCGAGCGCGACGAACTGCGCGTAGTCGCCGATCAGCTGGGCACGCCGACGCCGGCAGGGTTGATCGCCGATGTCACCGCGCAAGTCCTCGCGCAGCGCACTGCCGCGCAATCGGGGACCTGGCACCTGACCGCCGCCGGCGAGACCACCTGGCACGGCTTCGCCGAGGCGATCTTCGAAGAAGCGCTCGCTGCGGGCCTGCTGGCGCGCGCGCCGCGCGTGCTGCCGATCGCCACGGCCGAATATCCGACCCCGGCCAAGCGCCCGGCGTATTCGCGGCTGGACGTGTCCAGGCTGCAACGCGATTTTTCGCTGGTGTTGCCGCAGTGGCGCGATGGCCTGCGCCGCGTGATCGGCGAACTGGCTGCGCAAGCGAAGCTTGTGTAAGGCACCGCGCGGGTTGAAGCAGAAACAAAAAAAGCCGGGCATCGCCCGGCTTTTTTCTTTTTCGCTGCAGCAAGACTCAAGTGCGTCCGTAGGTGTCCTCGAAGCGCACGATGTCGTCCTCGCCCAGATAGCTGCCGGACTGCACCTCGATCAGTTCCAGCGGTAACTTGCCCGGGTTCTTCAGGCGATGGGTCACGCCCAGCGGGATGTAGGTGCTCTGGTTCTCGGTGAGCAGCAGCACTTCCTCGCCACGGGTGACCTCGGCGGTGCCGCTGACCACGATCCAGTGCTCGGCGCGGTGATGATGCATCTGCAGGCTCAGCGTGGCGCCGGGCTTGACGGTGATGCGCTTGACCTGGAAACGCTGGCCGTTGTCGATCGAATCGTAGGCACCCCACGGGCGGTACACCTTGCGGTGCCAGGTGGCCTCGGAGCGGCCGCTGGCCTTGATCCTGGCCACGATCTGCTTGACCTCCTGGATACGATCGCGGTGACCGACCAGCACCGCATCGTCGGTCTCCACCACCACCACGTCCTGCAGCCCGACTATCGCGATCAGCCGCGAACCGTAGGCATAGGTGTTGCGGCAATCGATCTCGATCACGTCGCCGTGGTGCGCATTGCCCTGCGCGTCCTGCGGCGAGACTTCGAGCAAGGCCGACCAGGAACCGACATCGTTCCAGCCGGCGTCGAGCGGCACCACCACCGCATCGGCGGTCTTCTCCATCACCGCATAGTCGATCGAGTCCGACGGGCTGGCGGCGAAGGCGTCCTTGTCCAGGCGGGTGAAGTCGGCGTCGCGCTTGGACGCTTCCCAGGCCGTGCTGCAGGCGTCGGCGATCGCCGGCTGGAAGCGGCGCAGTTCTTCGAGGTAGCGCGAGGCGCGGAACAGGAACATGCCGCTGTTCCAGTAGTACTCGCCCGACGCCAGGTAACCCTGCGCGGTGGCCAGGTCCGGCTTCTCGACGAAGCGCTCGACCGCGCTGACGCCGTTGCCGGCGCCGGCCTTGATGTAGCCGTAGCCGGTTTCCGGCGCGGTCGGCTTGATCCCGAAAGTGACCAGCTTGCCTTGCTCGGCTGCCGCCGCGGCCGCGCGCACCGCGGCCTGGAATGCCGCTTCGTCGCGGATCACGTGATCGGAGGGCAGGACCAGCAGCAGCGGATCGGCGCCGTTGCGGGTGGCCTCCAGCGCCGCCACGGCGATGGCCGGGGCGGTATTGCGGCCCTTGGGCTCGAGCAGGATCGACTGCGGCTTGACGCCGATCTGCTGCAATTGCTCAGCGGCGACGAAACGGTGCTCTTCGTTGGCGACCACGATCGGCGCATGCCCGGCGACGGGCGCCGCACGCAGCCAGGTGGCCTGCAGCATGCTGTGTTCGCCGACCAGCGGCAGGAACTGTTTCGGGTAGGACTCGCGCGACAGCGGCCAGAGCCGCGTGCCGGAGCCGCCGGACAGGATGATGGGTAGGACGTCGCTCATGGGCGGGGGAACTCCATCGTGCGTCTAGGGGGAGGGGAGAGGGGGAGATCAACCGCGCAACAGGTCGGAAATTTCCTGGGTGCGCTGTTCCAGCAATGCCGCATCGCCACGCGTTTCCACGTTCAGGCGCAACAGCGGTTCGGTATTGGAGCTGCGCAGGTTGAAGCGCCACTGCGCGAATTCGGCGCTGACGCCGTCGGTGTGGTCCAGCGCCGGCGACTGCGCGGCGTAGTGCTGCATCACCCGCGCCACCGCGGCCTTGGCATCGGCGACCTTGAAGTTGATTTCGCCGCTGCACGGGAATTTCTGCATGCGTGCCTCGACCAGGTCGGCCAGCGAACGGCCCGACTGCGACACCAGCTCGGCGATCAGCAGCCACGGGATCATCCCCGAGTCGGCGTAGGCGAACTCGCGGAAATAGTGGTGTGCGCTCATCTCGCCGCCGTACACGGCGTTCTCGCTGCGCATCTTCTCCTTGATGAAGGCATGCCCGCTCTTGCACAGCACCGGCACGCCGCCGGCGTCCTCGACCATCTCGATCGTGTTCCAGGTCAGGCGCGGATCGTGCACCACCTTGCCGCCCGGCTGCTTGGCCAGGATCGCCTGCGCCAGCAGGCCGACCAGGTAATAGCCTTCGATGAAACGGCCGTTCTCGTCGAAGAAGAAGCAGCGGTCGAAATCGCCGTCCCAGGCGATGCCGAAGTCGGCGCCGTGTTGCTTGACCGCCTTGGCGGTGGCCTCGCGGTTCTCCGGCAGCAGCGGGTTCGGGATGCCATTGGGGAAGTGGCCGTCCGGCTCGTGGAACACGCGCACGAACTCGAACGGCAGGTGCGGCGCCAGCAGGTCGACGATGGCGCCGGCGCCGCCGTTGCCGGCGTTGACCACCAGCTTCAGCGGCTTGAGCGAACCGATGTCGATGTAGCTCAGCAGGTGCGCGATATAGGCGGACTTGTCCGGGCGGCTGTGCTGCGCCGCGGTCGGCGTGCCGGCCGGCGCGGTGTCGGCGGCCACGGTGTCGCGGATCGCGAACAGGCCGGTATCGGAGCTGATCGGGCGCGCGTTCTCGCGCACCAGCTTCATCCCGTTGTAGTCCATCGGGTTGTGGCTGGCGGTGACCATCACCCCGCCGGCGGCCTGCAGGTGGTCGGTCTGGAAATACACTTCCTCGGTGCCGCACAGGCCGATGTCGATGACCTCGCGGCCGCTGGCGCGCAGGCCGGCTGACAGCGCGTCCTGCAGCCCCTGGCTGGCCAGGCGCACATCGTGGCCCACCACCACCGGCCCGCTCTCCAATTGCCCCGCCAATGCCACGCCGATGCGGCGCGCCAGGTCCTCGTTCAGTTCGTCGGGAACGCGACCGCGGATGTCGTAGGCCTTGAATGCGGGAAGCGACATAGGGCAGAAACCTTGCATGGGGGAACCTGGAGTGTAACGGTCCGGCCCTTAATCGGTCATTGCGGCAGTGCGCAGTAGGCCGCGCGCGGCGAGCGGCTAAACTACTTGTCTACTTCCGATGCGGAGCTGGCGAATGGGCGACACCTCTACCCGGGTGACCGGACGGCGCGGCAAGCTGTTCCCCGACGCGGCCACGGCGCTGGCCGACGTGGTCGGCGACGGCCAGACCCTGGCGGTCGGCGGCTTCGGCCTGTGCGGCATCCCCGAGGCCTTGATCGCCGCGCTGCGCGACAGTGCGGTGACCGGCCTGACCGTGATCTCCAACAACGCCGGCGTCGATGGCTTCGGCCTGGGTCAGCTGCTGGCGACCCGGCAGATCCGCAAGATGATCTCGTCCTATGTCGGCGAGAACAAGGAATTCGAGCGCCAATACCTGGCCGGCGAGCTGGAGCTGGAATTCAATCCGCAGGGCACCCTGGCCGAACGCCTGCGCGCCGGTGGCGCCGGCATTCCCGCGTTCTTCACCGCCACCGGCTACGGCACGGTCGTCGCGCAGGGCAAGGAGACGCGCGAATTCGACGGCAAGCACTACGTGCTGGAAACCGCGTTGCAGGCCGACGTGGCCCTGGTCAAGGCGTGGAAAGCCGACGCGGCCGGCAACCTGGTGTTCCGCAAGACCGCACGCAACTTCAACCCGGCCTGCGCGATGGCCGGCAAGGTCTGCATCGCCGAGGTCGAGCAACTCGTCGACACCGGCAGCATCGACCCGGACCAGGTGCACCTGCCTGGCATCTACGTGGACCGCATCGTGCACAACCCGCATCCGGAAAAACGCATCGAACAGCGCACCCTGCGCCAGAAGGACGCCTGACATGGCCTGGACCCGCGACGAAATGGCGCAGCGCGCCGCCCGCGAACTCACCGACGGCGCCTACGTGAACCTGGGCATCGGCCTGCCGACCCTGGTCGCCAACCATATTCCCGAGGGCGTGGACGTGTGGCTGCAGTCGGAGAACGGCCTGCTCGGCATCGGCCCGTTCCCGAGCGAGGGCGAGGTCGATGCCGACCTGATCAACGCCGGCAAGCAGACCGTCACCGCGCGCGCCGGCGCCAGCTATTTCGGCAGCCACGATTCCTTCGCGATGATCCGCGGCGGGCATATCGACCTGGCGATCCTGGGCGCGATGCAGGTCAGCGCGCGCGGCGACCTGGCCAACTGGATGGTGCCGGGCAAGATGGTCAAGGGCATGGGCGGAGCGATGGACCTGGTCGCCGGAGTCAAGCGCGTGGTGGTGCTGATGGAGCACGTGGCCAAGGACGGCAGCCACAAGCTGCTGCCCGCCTGCGACCTGCCGCTGACCGGAGTGGGCGTGGTCGACCGCATCATTACCGACCTGGCGGTGTTCGACGTGGGCGCCGATGGCCTGGTGCTGGTCGAGGCGGCCGATGGCGTGGAGGCGGCGGAACTGGTTGCCAAGACCGGGGTCGCGTTCCGCAGCGCCTGACGCTACCGCGCGCGCAGGCGCCGCTCAGATGGTCACGGCGACCCGGCCGCGGCCAGTGAACGCGTCGCTGACCGCCAGGCCGCGCGCCCAGTCGCCGGCCTGCCAGCGGCCCTCGCCCAGGCAACGCAATGGCGCCTGGATCAGCGCATGGTCGAACGTCAATTGCCAGGTTTCGCTGCCGCCGACCGCGCATAGGTCGGCGACGAAGTCGAGCGCGCCTTGCTGGACCGCGGCCACCGTGGCGAACTGCGTGGCGTCCAATTCGCTGTCGGCGAAGACCGCTTCGGTGTTGCCGTCGTCGCGCAGGGCGAAGTGCGAGAACTGGCCGTGCGCTGCGGTCAGAAAGGTTTCCAGCAGCAAGTCGTGTTGCAGGATCGGCGAGGGGGGCGCCTGCGTGCTGCGGCCATCGAAATAGCAGGCTTCGGCCCAGCCGCTGGCCTCGACCTGGGCGATGCCACGGTTCACCGCGAAATAGCCGCCACCCAGCGCGGTTCCGCTCAACCGGGCCAACTGCGCCTGGATCGTGCCGGCGTAGCCCAGGTCGGCGACCATGGCCGGCGCCTCGCCGACCGTATCGCGCCAGTAACGCAAATAGCCTTCGCGTTCTGCGGCGGCCACGGCCAGCAGCGCCGGCATCGCGGGCGCAAGTTTCTGCAGCAGTGCGGCACGCATCTCCGGCAATAGCACGGTGCTGCGCATGTCCGCCGCGCCGAGCTGCGCGGCGATCGCAGCGGTCGCCGGTGCGCCAAGCCGCGCTTGCAACAGCTCCTGCAGGCTGCCGGTGTAGGTATTGCCGAGCAAGGCCTGCAGATCCTCGGCCGCACGCAGCGTCGGCACGCCGGTGCCGCGGCGCGAGGCCAGCAGATAGCGGCCGCGCAGCGCGGCCAGGGATGGACACGCGGCCTGCAGCTGCGCGAACGCCTTTTGCAACACATAGCCTTCGCGGCTCAGGAACAGGATCTGGCCAATGCCGCGCGACAGCGCCAGCCGCGCCAGCCACAGCAGGTAATCGGCGATCAGCGGGCCGAGCACCAGGTAGCCGAGCGATGCCGGCGATTCCAGGCGCAGCCGCTCGCCGAACTGCTGCGGCCGCGCATCGGCCAGATCCGCCAGGTGGCGACTGAGCAGGCCCAGCCACAACTGATCCTGCCAGGGACTGGCGGCGCCCGCGGCAGGCCGCAACGGGCGCAATGCCGGGACCACGTCGAGCAGGGCCGCTGGCCGCAGCACATGCACGGGGGTGAGATAGCCGTGCATCTGCGGGCGCTGGATATCCGCCTGTTCGTTGTCGCCGACGTGCAGCCAGTGCCGCGCGGCCACGCCTTCGCGCGCCGGCAGCTGTTCCCAGGCCTGGCCGTCGTCCTTGCGCCAGCCGGTTTCGCAAGACACATACCAGGCGTGTGGCAGTGCGCGCACGGCCGATGGCAACACCCTTTGCAGATCGGCGCTGTCCAGGTACATGTCCGACACGGCGAGCAGGCGCCTGCCGTTGGCGGCGAGCGCGGCGGCAGCGGCGACCAGCGCCCGACGCGGCTGCAACAGGCGTGCTTCGGTCTCCAGCTCGAGTTTCTGCAGGGCGTGCAGGGGCAGGTCTTTCGCCTCCGCCAGGTGCGCCATCGCCGCATAGATGGCGTCCAGATCGACATCGCGTCCGGCCGCTGCGCGCGCGCGCGCTTCGGCACGCTCGCGCAACATGACGAATTCGGCGACGCCCAGCGTTTCGGCGGCCAGATGCGCGAGATAGGCGCGTGCGCCGGCAGGGGTCAGGAAGGGGCGCGTCACCAGGGTGTCGAATACGTCCAGCGATACCACGCTTGCATCGATCGCCGACAGCGCCACGCGCGTCGCCAACGGCATCTGGAAGGCCTGCATCCAGTTGCGGCTTCCTTCCGTGCTCAGCGCGAGCGTTCCGTCCGCTGGCAGAATGCCTGCCAGCAGGCCTTGCTGGCGGACCACCGCGACGAACATCCGTTCCAGGGCATGCTGCAGCGTCCCGTCGATCTGGCCGTGCTCTTCGGGGAAATCCTGCAAGCTCAGGCCCAGCGCGTAGATCGGCCGCAATGCCTCCACGCGCGCCCAGAACATCGAGCCGGCCGGGAAATCGATGTAGGCTGCCGCATCGATACCGACGCCGAGACGCTGGCCGAGTTCGCGACACACCGGCAGATTGCTCAGCCACGTATGCGCCCACAGCGGCACGCTGCCGAAGCTCTCGGGGTAGACGATGCCCAGCTTCGGTTCGGCGGCGAACATGCCCAGGATCCAGGCAATGCGGTGCGGCGAACCGAACAGCGAGCCGGTCAGGTAGCTGCGCCAGTCGCGGCGTTCGCTGCCGGTATACAGCGATTTCTTGGTATGCCAGTGCGCCACCACGTCCAGCGCCAGCACGTCTTCACGGAACGTCACGATCAACGGCGCCAGATCGCGGCCGCGGTTGGCGACCTGGCGCACATGCAGCGTCTGCAGGTTAGGCAGCGCCGACAATTGCTGTCGGACCATGCGCTGCGCGTCGTCGTCGATCACCGACACCATCAGCACGTACGGCACCGGCATGGTGGTCAGCGCCTCGGCCAATTCGCCCAGAAGGTCGGGGTAAAAAACGTGCGCCATCACGCCCACGCGCAGTTGCACGCGCTCGATCGGCGTCGGCGCCGGGAACACCGCATCCGATGGCGGCGCTGCCGACACCTGCGCCTGCCCGGCATGGCGCAGGCGCCGCAGAAAACCGGACAGGCCCAGCGCGCGCAGCACTTTCCAGCCACGCTCGGCGACGGCGCGCAGGCCGCGCCAGCCGCCGCCGTGGCGCTCGACCGCCGCGCGTGCGGCCAGGGTGGCCTTACGCCAGGCGGCGCTCATCGCAAGGTCATGCTGCGACGCGCCCTGTCGCGGCGCAGCCGGCACATCGTCCCGGAAGTGCGCAAGCGGCTCACAGGTTCTGGTAATTCGGCCCGGAGCCGCCTTCCGGGGTGACCCAGTTGATGATTTCGTAGGGGTCCTTGATGTCGCAGGTCTTGCAGTGCACGCAGTTGGCGGCGTTGATCTGCAGGCGCTTGCCGGCTGCGTCGTCGACGATCTCGTACACCGCGGCCGGGCAGAAGCGGGTGCAGGGGTTGCCGTATTCCTCGGTGCAGCGGGTGACGCAGATCTGCGGGTCCAGCACCTGCAGGTGCACGGGCTGGTCTTCGTCGTGTTCGGTGGCGGCGAAGTACACGCCCTGCAGGCGGTCGCGCGGCGCCAGCGCGCGCTGCACGTAGTCGCGCCTGGGCTGTTCGTGTTCGCCCAGCCGGTCCAGCGACGACCAGTCGGCGGTCACCTTCAGCGTCCACGGCGAGGCGCCCTTGACCAGGGTTTCCCAGGCGGCGTTGAGCATGCCGAACCACAGGCCCTTCTTGAAACCGGGCTTGATGTTGCGCACCTGGCGCAGTTCGGCCATGACCGCCGAACCGCGCAGTCTGGCGTCGAACCCGGCCGGGTCCAGCGCGGCGCCGGCGGCCAGGTGTTCGGCGGCGAGCATGCCGCTGCGGATCGCCTGGTGGGTGCCCTTGATCTTGGGCACGTTGAGCAGGCCGGCGCTGTCGCCGATCAGCAGCGCGCCGGGCATCTCCACCTTCGGCAACGACTGCCAGCCGCCGCTGGCGATGGCGCGGGCGCCGGCCGACAGGATGGTGCCGTCTTCCAGCAGCGGCTTCAGCAGCGGGTGGTTCTTCCACTGCTGGAACGCCTCCCACGGCCGGTACTCGGGATCGTGGTAGTCCAGGCCGCTGACGTAGCCCAGCGCCACCTGGTTGTTCTCCAGGTGGTACAGGAAGCTGCCGGCATAGGTGGTGTTGTCGGCCGGCCAGCCCAGGGTGTGCACGATCTTGCCGGGCACCACGCGCCCTTCCGGCAACTGCCACAGTTCCTTGATGCCGATCGAATAGGCCTGCGGATCGCTGTCGGCGTCCAGCGCGAAGCGCTTGACCAGGCGCTTGGTCAGATGCCCGCGCGCGCCTTCGGCCAGCACCGTGACCTTGGCGCGGATATCGATGCCGGGGGTGTAGCCGGGCTTGTGCGCCCCGTCCTTGGCCACGCCCATGTCGCCGATGCGCACGCCGAGCACGCTGCCGTCGTCGGCGTGCAGGGTTTCGGCGGCGGCGAAGCCGGGATAGATCTCCACGCCCAGCGCTTCGGCCTGCGGCGCCAGCCACGCGCACAGCGCGCCGAGGCTGACGATGAAGTTGCCGTGGTTGCGCATGCCCGGCGGCACGATCGGGAACTTGCGCCCGCCGTCCTTGCTCAGGTGCCAGAACTCGTCTTCGCCGGCGGGGACGCAGATCGGCGGCGGGGCGTCGCGCCAGCCGGGCAGCAGCGCGTCCAGCGGCGCCGGTTCGATCACCGCGCCGGACAGGATCTGCGCACCGACCGCGCTGGCCTTCTCGATCACGCAGACCGAAATGTCCGGGTTGAGCTGCTTGAGCCGGATCGCGAACGCCAGCCCGGCTGGGCCTGCGCCGACGGTGACCACGTCGTATTCCATGACGTCGCGCTCCACTGGCTGCGGCGCGCTGGCGCCGCCCTCCGATCCCGTCATCTGCTCCGCTCCGGTTGGCTCGTTCTGGCTGGCTGCATTTTCAGGCTTTGTGCGTGATCGGGCAAATTCCGCACGCTGGCGTATGGTGCCTGCGCGCATGCTAGCGTGACGCGATGCGACTCGATCTGCCCGGCGCCGACCTCCGATGGCTGCCCGGCTGGCTCGCGCCGGCCGAGGCGGCGGTGCTGTTCGCGCACCTGCTGACCGCGGTGAATTGGGAAGTGCACCGCATCCGTCTGTTCGGAAAGCTGGTGGATTCGCCGCGGCTGAGCTGCTGGATCGGCGATGCGCAGGCGAGCTATCGCTATTCCGGCACCCGTTTCGCACCGCATCCGTGGCCGCCGGCGCTGCAGCCGTTGCGCGAGCGGCTGGCGGCGGAAACCGGGGTGGCGTTCAACAGCGTGCTGGCCAACCGCTACCGCGACGGCCGCGACGCGATGGGCTGGCATAGCGACGACGAGACGGAACTGGGGCCGCATCCGCTGATCGCCTCGCTGAGCCTGGGCGCCACGCGCCGCTTCGTGCTGCGCCACCGCCAGCAGCCGGCGCTGCGCCAGGCGCTGGAACTGAGCGCCGGTGGATTGCTGCTGATGGGCGGGCAGACCCAGCGCCTGTACCGGCACGCCTTGCCGCGGACGGCGAAGCCGGTCGGCGAGCGGATCAATCTGACGTTTCGGAACATCGCCGCGCGTTAGCGGCCAAGAATTCCCTTCTCCCTGCGGGAGAAGGTGGCCCGCAGGGCCGGATGAGGGCCCGGGCGCAGCCTTGCGCATCCAAGCTGCGCGAGTCGCTTCGCGCCGTACCTTCATCCCAACCCCTCTCCCGGAGTAGAGGGGCTTTGCGGTCAGCGGCGTGGTGCAGGGGCGGGCTTCGGCGGCGGTGCCAGCGCCGTTGCCGCATCGGCCTGGCCCTGCTGCAGGGTCCAGCCGACCACGTCGCCGGTCACCTGCGACAGCGCCTGGCTGAAGGCGTCGGCGACCTGCGCCTGCGCGGTGCTGGCCGCCGGTTGCGCGGCGAGGAAGGTGCGCGAGGCGACCACGCGCTGGTCGGGCGTGTACAGCAACTTGGCGTTGAGCTCGATCGTGGCCGAGGGCACGGCGCGGCCGGCGTAGTCCGATTCGAAGCGGCGCAGGTCCAGGATCAGCTTGTAGTCGGCGCGGATGCCGGTGCCGAGCCGGGCCACACCCGCGATGCGCCCGGAATCCTCGAACGCGCGCACCACGGTGTCCTCGAGCATGTCGGTGGCCGGCTGCGCCCAGCTGACGCCGCTGTACACCTGCAGTTCGTCCGGGGTGGGGCGCACCGCGATGCGCGGGCTGTCGACCATGCGCGATGCGCTGGGCTTGGCGATCGCCAGTTGCCAGGTCGCCTGTGGCCAGGCCGGGTTCGGCGCGACGCGCACGTTGGGCGCGTAGATCGTCACCGGCTCCTTGCTGCCGCCGGTCAGCGCGGAGCAGCCGGCGGCAAGCAGCAGGGCCGGGACGGCGAGCAGCAGGAGGGCGCGCGTCGGCTTCATTTGGGTTGGAACTCCTTCGGGGCGTCGCGGCCGAGCAGGTAGCGCGCGGGGTTGTTGTCCAGGCGGTCGCTGACCCGGCGCAGGTCGCGGATCAGCCCGCGCAGTTCGGTCAGGGTCGGGCCGAGCTGGCCCAGGCCGTCGTTGGCGAAGCTGTTGATCGCCGCGCGGTTCTCGCCCAGGATCTTGTCGGCGTTGCCGGACGCCGAATCGAGCTTGCTCAGCGTGCTTTCCAGCTTGTCCAGGATCGGCGGCAGCTGCTGCACCAGGTTGGTGTCCAGGCGCTGGATGGTGCCGTTGGTGGTCTTCAGGGTCACGTCGAGATTGCGCGCGGCATCGCGCGCGCTGAGGATCAGCGATTGCATGCCTTCGTCGCGGTCGGCCAGCGCGCCGCTGATCGCTTCCAGGTTGTGCAGGGTGGCGGTGATGCTGGCCACGTTGCGGTCGCTGAGCACTTCGTCCAGGCGTTCGACGATGCGGTTGGCGGTGTCGGTGATGTTCTGCAGCGCCGAGGGCGTGGTCTGGATGATCGGCGCGTCGCTGGTGTCGATGGTGGTCAGCGCCGGCGCCTCCGGGGTGCCGCCGGAGAGCTGGATGATCGATGGCCCGGTCAGGCTGGTGATGCCCAGCTTGGCGCGGGTGTCGCTCTTGATCGGCGTGGTCGAGTTCACCCGCACCCGCGCCACCACCTGGCGCGGATCGTTCGGCGCCAGGGTCAGCTCGGTGATCGAGCCGACCGCGATGCCGTTGTACTGCACCGGGCTGCCCACCGACAGGCCGGTGACCGCCTCACGGAACACCACCCGGTATTCCTGCCAGGTGCGGTCGGAGGAATACTTGGCGGCCCACAGCCCGAACAGCAGCAGGGCCAGCCCGGCGACGAGGGTGAAGGCGCCGATCAGGACGTAGTTGGCTTTGGTTTCCATGGCTCAGTGGGTCTCGCTCCAGGCGGTTTTGGCGTCGCGCGCCGCGCGCGCGCGCGGGCCGTGGAAATAGTCCTGGATCCAGGGGTGGTCGACCTGTTCGATCTCGGCCAGCGGCGCGTTGGCGATGACCTTGCGGTCGGCCAGCACCGCCACGCGGTCGCAGATAGCGTACAAGGTGTCCAGGTCGTGGGTGATGAGGAACACGGTCAGCCCCAGCGCTTCCTGCAGGGTGCGGATCAGGCGGTCGAAGGCGGCCGCGCCGATCGGGTCCAGCCCGGCGGTGGGCTCGTCCAGGAACAGCAGCGGCGGGTCCAGCGCCAGCGCGCGCGCCAGCCCGGCGCGCTTGCGCATGCCGCCAGACAGCTGCGAGGGCAGCTTGTTGAGCGCATCGGCCGGCAGCCCGGCCAGCTTCACCTTCAGCAGCGCCAGTTCGTAATGCCAGCTGTCGGGCAGTTCGCCGAAGTGCTCCTTCAGCGGCACCTGCACGTTCTCGCCCACGCTCAGCGAGGAGAACAGCGCGCCGTCCTGGAACAGCACCCCGGTATTGCGCTCCACGTGCAGGCGGTCTTCGCGGCGCCGCGAGTCGGTGTCCACGCCGAGCACGCGGATGTGGCCGGCGTCGGGCTCGCGCAGGCCGAGGATGCTGCGCATCAGCACCGACTTGCCGGTACCCGAGCCGCCAACCACGCCCAGGATCTCGCCGCGGCGCACATCCAGATCCAGGTCTTCGTGCACGGTCTGGGTGCCGAAGCGGTTGAGCAGGCCGCGCACCGAGATCGCCAGTTCTGCTTCGGCATTCGCGATCGGGGACTCGGGATTGGTCAAAGCATGCACTCCCGGCCGGATCCACAGATGCAGTCGGCTTTCCCCATTCCCGATTCCCGATGTGCGATTCCCGGCCTCACATCACCACCCCACGTTCATGAACCACAGCGCGGCGATCGCGTCGATGATGATCACCAGCGAGATCGACTTCACCACGCTGGAGGTGGTGCGCTCACCGACCGATTGCGCGGTGCCTTCCACGCGCAGGCCTTCCAGGCAGCCGATCAGGGCGATCAGGACCGCGAAGATCGGCGCCTTGGACAGGCCGACCAGCATGTGCCGCAGCTGGATGGTGTCGTGCATGCGCGCCAGGTACATCTGCGGCGGGATGCCCAGGTCGAAGGCGCCGACGGTGACGCCGCCGGCCAGGCCGGCGATCATCGCCACGAAGGTCAGCAGCGGCAGCATCACCAGCAGCGCCACCAGCCGCGGGATCACCAACAGGTCCATCGGGTCCAGGCCCAGGGTCTGGATCGCGTCGATCTCTTCGCGCGCCTTCATCGCGCCGATCTGCGCGGTGAACGCGCTGGCGGTGCGCCCGGCCAGCACGATCGCGGTCAGCAGCACCGCGAATTCGCGCAGGAAGGCGATGCTGACCAGTTCCACCACGTAGATCTCGGCGCCGAAGTCGCGCAGGATGGTCGAGCCCAGGAACGCGATCACCGCGCCGACCAGGTAGGACAGCAGCGCCACCAGCGGCACCGCGTCCAGCCCGACCTGTTCCATCTGGTGCACGGTGGCGGTCATGCGGAAGCGCCGGGGTTCGTGCACCAGGCGCAACATCTTGACCAGGGTCTCGCCAAGGAAGCCGACCAGCGCGACGATCTCCTTGCTGTTGCGGTGTACCGCGTAGCCCAGCCGCTCCAGCGCCGCAGCGAAGCCGTAGTCGCGCTTGCGCTTGGGGCGGTCGTCGGCCACGTCCTCGATGGTGCTGACCAGCGCCTGGTGGTCGTGGCGGAAGTTCAGCGCCTCGTGGGCGATGCCGTTGCGGGTGGCGTAGCGGATCAGTTGCAGCACGCCGGCCGAATCCAGCTGGGCGATGCCGCTGGCGTCGATGCCGGTGGTGCCGGCCGGCAGCGTGCGCAGCACGTCCGACGACGCCAGCGCGGTGGCCAGCGTCCAACTGCCGGACAGCCGCACCCGCGTGGGGTCTCGGTCGTCCTGGCTGAGTAGTGGCGGTTGCGGTTCGATCATGGGGCGTCCGGGGCGCGAGCATACCTGTTTCGCCTGCAGCGCAATGTTGTCGTGCGCCACAGGGTGGCTGTGCGCGGGGTTGGCGCCATACTAGCCGACATGCAAGCCGCACCCATCGCCCACGCTTCCACCGCCACCTATGCGCAACGGATCGCCTTCGTCTCCGAGATCGCCGGCCGCCTGCACACCTACGGCACCACCGCGCAGCGCCTGGAGGCGGCGGTGGTGGCGCTGTCGCAGCAGCTGGACCTGGACTGCGAACCCTGGTCCAACCCGACCGGCGTTATCCTCAGCTTCAGCGATCCGACCAAGGCGATCGGCTCCAGCGACATCACCCGGGTGGTGCGGCTGGCGCCGGGCGACAACGACCTGCACAAGCTCAGCGTTGCCGACAGCATCGCCGACGACGTCGCCAGCGGGCGCATGAGCGTGGCCCAGGGGCATACCGCGCTGCGCCAGCTGGACCGCCCGCCCGGGCGGCGCTGGAAGGCGATGCAGGTGCTCGGCTTCGGCCTGGCCGCGCTGGGCGTGGCTGGGCTGTGGCGGCTACCGTGGCTGGACATCGCCACCGCCACCGCGATCGGCCTGCTGATCGGCGCGTTGACCCAGCTCACCGACACGCGCCCGGCGGCCAAAGAGGCCAGCGAGGCGCTGGCGGCGCTGCTGGCCGGCGTCGTCGCCGCGCTGGTGGCAACCTTCGTGGCGCCGCTGAACCTCAATTCGGTGATCATCGCCTCGCTGGTGGTGCTCTTGCCGGGAATGGCGCTGACCAATGCGGTCAACGAACTGACCAGCCAGCACTGGGTGTCCGGCGTGGCGCGCTTCGCCGGCGCGGTCACCACCATCCTCAAGCTCACCGTGGGCGCGGTGATCGCGGTGACCCTGGCGCAGTTGCTGGGCCTGCAGCCGCTGGTGCACGCATCGCGGCCGCAGGCGGTGTGGGTGGAATGGTCCTCGCTGCTGGTGGCCGCGTATGCGTTCGCGCTGCTGTTCAAGGCCAACGGCCGCGATTATCCGTGGGTGATGGCGGCCTCGGTGGCCGGCTACGCGATCGCGCGCTTCGCCGGCGAGGCCTGGGGCAGCCCGGTCGGGATCTTCCTGTCGGCGATGTCGCTGACCGCGGCCGGCAACCTGTTCGGCCGGCTGGTGCACCGGCCGGGCGCGCTGATCCGCCTGCCCGGCATCATCATGCTGGTGCCGGGCAGCGCCAGCCTGCGCGGGCTGCTGACCATGGTGCAGCAGCACGACGTGTCCGGCGGGCAGTCGGCGCTGCTGGCGGTGACCAATATCGTGATGGCGCTGGTCGCCGGCCTGCTGTTCGGCAATCTGCTGGTGCCGGCGCGGAAGAATCTCTAGCGCCATTGCGCTTGCGGCAGGCATGAAAAACGCCGGCTTGCGCCGGCGTTGCTTGAATCGACGGACGCTCCCCGAGCCGTTGCCGGATCGGGCTCCCGATCAGTTTTTCGGGGCCGCGGACTTGCCGGCTTTCCTGGCGACCTTGGCGACTTTCTTGGTGGCCTTCTTCGCGGTCTTCTTGGCTGGCGCGGCGATCAGGAAGTCGTCGACCTTCTTGCCCTTGGCCACCTGCTCGGCCAGCCAGCGCGGCTGCTTGCCGCGGCCGGTCCAGGTCTCCGTGGCATTGGCCGGATTGCGGTATTTCGGCGGCACCTTGCCGAGCTTGCGGCCCGGCTTCGGACCCGGCTTGCCGGCAGCCGGCTTGCGGCCACGCTTGGCTGGAGTGGCGCCATCGACGACTTCGTCGATGCTGTAACCGTGGGACTTGGCCAGGCGTGCCAGCAGGGTGCGGACCTTGGCGATGGGCGTGCGCTTGGCGACGATGGTCTGTTGCTTCTTGGCCGTCTTGATAAGAGCGCCCAACTGCTTGGCCGACAGGCCACTGAGATCGATGGTCATTTTTACTCCGGAAAATGGACGATGGGCATGCAGCCATTGCCTGGCTAGAGGACCCTGGCTAGAGCGGAATCATAATATCGCTTTATCGAATTGACAAATATTCCGGGTATTTCGATAGGCAGGCCGTCATTGGATCGGCGTGGCTGACACTTATACGCGCCGAATTCCGCTTGTCAAATCAACGCGGGGCAACGCCGCTGATTCGATTGGCATATTGCCCCGGCAAATGTAGAGGCTGTGTCATGAAGACGACGGCACAAGAAAAAAGGCCGGGATATATTCCCGGCCTTTCCGATTAACCCTGCAGGCGCGCCAGCAAGGCGGCGCGGTCCAGGTTTTCCGCCTCGCCGCCGCTGCGCGCGCGGTACTCGAAGGTGCCGGCGGCCAGCCCGCGTTCGGACACCACCACCCGCTGCGGGATGCCGATCAGTTCGATATCGGCGAACATCGCGCCGGCGCGCAGGCCGCGGTCGTCGAGCACCGGGTCCAGGCCGGCCTGCTGCAGCTCGGCCAGCAGCGCCTCGCCAGCCGCGTCGATCGCCGGATCGCGCTTGGGATTGATCACGCATACCGCCACCGACCACGGCGCCATCGGCGGCGGCCAGCGGATGCCGGCCTCGTCGTGGTTCTGCTCGATCGCCGCGGCGACGATGCGCGAAATGCCGATGCCATAGCAGCCCATCGCCATCGCCACGGTCTTGCCGTTCTCATCCAGCACCGTGGCGTCCAGCGCCTGCGCATACTGGCGCCCGAGCTGGAACACGTGGCCGACTTCGATGCCGCGTGCCAGGCGGATTTCGCCGCCGTCGTGGGCGCGCTCGCCCTCGACCACGTTGCGCAGGTCGGCTACGACGTCCGGCTCGGGCAGGTCGCGGCCCCAGTTCACCCCGGCCAGATGCAAGCCGGCCGCGTTGGCGCCGACCACGAAATCAGCCATCGCCGCCACGTCGCGGTCGGCGACCACGCGGATCGGCTGGCTGGGATTCAGCGGGCCGAGGAAGCCCGGCTCGCTGCCGAGGTGAGCGCGGATTTCGGCCTCGTTGGCCATGCGGTAGCCGGCCAGGCCGGCGACCTTGCCCAGCTTGATCTCGTTCACCGCGTGATCGCCGCGCACCAGCGCCAGCACGAACGCGTCGCCGGCCATCACCGCGACCGATTTGACCGTGCGCTGCAGCGCGATACCGAGCAATTCGGCCACCGCCTCGCAGGTCTTCTGGGTGGGCGTGGCGACCCTGCGCAGTTGTTCCTGCGCTGCCGGGCGCGGCGCAGGGTCGGCGGCGACTGCGGTCTCGACATTGGCCGCGTAGTCCGAGCCGGTGGAGAACGCCAGCGAATCCTCGCCGGACTCGGCCAGCACGTGGAATTCCTGCGAGGCGTCGCCGCCGATGTCGCCGGAATCGGCCTGCACCGCGCGGAACTGCAGGCCCAGGCGGGTGAAGATGCGGCCGTAGGCGGCCTTCATGTTCTCGTATTCGCGCGCCAGGTCCGCGTCGCTGACATGGAACGAGTAGGCGTCCTTCATCAGGAACTCGCGCGCACGCATCACCCCGAAGCGCGGGCGGATCTCGTCGCGGAACTTGGTCTGGATCTGGTAGAAATTGACCGGCAGCTGTTTGTAGCTGCTCAGCTCCTGGCGCGCGAAATCAGCGGCGGCCTCCTCGGCGGTGGGGCTGTAGCAGTATTCCTGCTCCTTGCGGTCCTTCATCCGCAGCATCAGGCCGCCGAACTTCTTCCAGCGCCCGGTGGCTTCCCACAGCTCGCGCGGCTGGATGGTCGGGAACAGCACTTCCACGGCGCCGGCGCGGTTCATTTCCTCGCGCACCACCGCTTCCACCTTGCGCAGCACGCGCAGGCCCAGCGGCGACCAGGTGTACAGGCCGGAGGCGAGCTTGCGGATCATGCCGGCGCGCAGCATCAGCCGATGGCTGACCAGTTCGGCATCGGCCGGGGTTTCCTTGGTGGTGTGCAGGTGGAACTGGGAAAGGCGCATCGAGGGGCTTCGCGAACGGCGGGCGCCCATTTTGCCAGTCATTGCCGGCGCTGCGGGAATGCGGGGCCGCCTGCGCCGCCTCCGCACCGCCTTGGCGCGCTCATTGTGCGGCGGCGGGCGGCGCGCAATAGGCCTTGATCGCGGCCTCGGCCAGGCCCTTCTGCGCGTCGCGCTGGGCTTCGTCCAGTTCTCCGTCGGGCTTGCCGTCGCCATCGCGGTCGGTCAGCACCTTGCCCGGCTTGCCCAGGATGTCCAGGTTCTTGCGCGCGCTCAGGCAGTTGGCGTTTTCGGCCGGGGCGGCGACCTCGCTGCTCTCGGCCTGGGTGCCGCCGTGGCTGTCGACCCGCCGCGCCCGGTACTTGCCGTCCGCCGGCGGACTCTGCGAATAGTGGGTGACGCCCTGCGCATCCTTCCATTGGTACAGGGTGGCGGCGCCGGCCACGCCGCTGGCGGCGAGCAGGCATAGGCAGCAAAGCCGGGTCAGGGCGCGCATCACGGTCTCCATGGCACGGGGCGAGCGCCGATTGCAGCACCCGCCGTCGGGCCTGGCAAGTCGATTAAACTGCCGGGCATGGACTCATCCCGACCGCCTCCCCGTTCGCGCACCATCTATCTGCTGCCGAACCTGTTCACCACCGCCGGCCTGTTCTCCGGCTTTTACGCCATCATCGCTGCCGCCAACGGCCAGTTCGTGCACGCCAGCGTGGCGGTGTTCGTCGCCGCGGTGATGGATGGGCTGGACGGGCGGGTGGCGCGGCTGACCGGCACCAGCAGCGAATTCGGCGTGCAGTACGACTCGCTGGCCGATCTGGTCAGTTTCGGCATGGCTCCGGCGCTGGTGATGTACCACTGGTCGTTGTCGGCGCTGAAGTTCGACGGCAGCGTGATGGGCCGGGTCGGCTGGTCGGTGGCGTTCCTGTACGCGGCCTGCGCCGCGCTGCGCCTGGCGCGCTTCAACACCCAGGTCGGCACTGTCGACAAGCGCTGGTTCGTCGGCCTGGCCAGTCCGGCCGCGGCAGGGCTGATGATGGCCTTCGTGTGGGCGTTCGCCGACGGCAACCTGGGCTGGGACGGCGAGCAGCTGCGCTACGTGGCGCTGGGCCTGACCGTGGTCGCGGCGCTGCTGATGGTCAGCCGGATCCGTTTCTGGAGCTTCAAGGGCGGCGCCGCCAAAGGCCCGCGCGCCGACCGGGTGCCGTTCCTGATGCTGGTGCTGGCGCCGGTGGTGATCGCGGTGCTGGTCATCGACCTGTCGCGCGCGCTGCTGGCGATCGGCGTGCTGTACGCCTTGTCCGGTCCCTGCCACTGGCTGTGGCGGCGCTGGCGCAAGCTGCCGGACGCGACGTGAGCGAGGCGATGTCCAGCGCTGCGCCGCTGTGGACGGCCGAGCAGCATGGCTGGCTGCAGGCGCTGGGGCATACGCTCTATGTCGGCGCCGGCGCTGGCGCCGATGTCGGTACCGTGGTCGTGCAGCCGGAGGTGGGCGATGCCCCTGTCGCCGACG
>NZ_CAPJ01000156.1 GCF_000331775.1 Xanthomonas translucens pv. translucens DSM 18974 | reverse complement strand
GCAGGCCGACGTGGTGGTGGTGGAGGGCGTCGGCGGCTGGGCGGCGCCGCTGTCGGCGACCCTGGAGCAGGCCGATCTGGCGCGTGCGCTGGCGCTGCCGGTGGTGCTGGTGGTCGGCCTGCGCCTGGGCTGCCTCAACCACGCCAGGCTCAGCGCCGCGGCGATCGCCGCCGACGGCCTGCGCTGCATCGGCTGGATCGGCAACGAGATCGATCCGGCGATGGAGCGCATCGACGCCAACATGGGCATGCTGCAGGAGCGGTTGCCGATGCCGTGCTGGGGGCGGTTGCCGTATCGGCCGCAGCCGGATCCGGCCGTGCTGGCGGCGTCGCTGCACCCTTGGCAGGGCGCGCAGATGGCGTAGGACTGAGCCGGCGCCTGGCCGGAAGTGCGCGCAGCGCAGCAACGGCTTCCGCGAGGGAAGGCCTGTTGTGCAGGAATGGCTTCAAGCCCTGGCGCCTGACCGAAACTTAGGGCCGAGGCCCTGGCAAGCAGTGCCAGAATGTCTCCGCACTTGCGAAATCCCGAATACCGCGCGCGCTTCGATAGCCGCCGGCTGTCCATCCCAAATCCCGAATCCCGGCCGTAAAAAGACCCGGTAGAGGGAGGTATCTACCGGGTCTTGGCTGCACGGGGGGAGGGACCCGCGCGTACCACTGGTCAGTCGTGCGGCTGCGCCGCAGCGGACTTGTCTGGTCTTGCTTATTTGGTCTTGGCCTTCGGTGCGGCCTGGTCGCTGGCCGCGTCGAACTGGCTCTTGGCGAGCTGGCCGATGGCTTCGGAGGTCTTCAGGCCGAGGCCGAACACTTCCTGGTTGGCCGTGGCCAGCCGCTCAAAGTTGTCGCGGGCGATCTGCAGGCCCTTCGGCCACAGCGACTGCACGCTGCCGATGTCGCGCGCTTCGGTGAGCTCGCCGAGGAAGCCGGTGGTCGCGGCCACGTTCTTCTCGAAAGTCTTCAGCTGCACGCCGAACACGCTCTCGGCGCTTTCCAGCGCCAGACGGTTGGCCCGCGACGCGGCGGCGGCGAACTGCTGGGTGTAGCTGCTGAATTGGTCGTTGAACTGAGCGGACATCATGCGACTCCAAGGGAATGCCGATTGCTGTTGCAGTGCAACATACGCGCATTCTGCTGCAATGCAACATTATTTTCTGAAGCCGCTCAGGAAGTGTTCAAACTGGCTTTTCGATCAATGGGTTGGCGCAGGTCGGCCGGGCTCTGCCCGGGTTTGCGGATGCGTCAAACAGGCCTCATTTGCGCCGCTGCCGCGTCTTGGGCGGAAACCGGCCACCGGCACTGCATCCGGCACCGTCCTGCCGCGCTTGCGAATCCCCGCTTTCAGGCCTGCGGACCGCGATAGCGGCAGCCCGACGTGCACGTCTCGTGGACCACCACCTCGCTCAGCAGCGGCAATGCCGGCTTGAGCTGCTCCCAGATCCACATCGCCAGGCGCTCGCTGGTCGGGTTCTCCAGCCCCTCGATGTCGTTGAGGTAGTGGTGGTCGAGTCGGTCGTAGATCGGGCGGAACGCGGCCTTGATGTCGCCGAAGTCCATGACCCAGCCGCTGTCGGCGCCGGGTTCGCCGCTGACGTGCAGCTCGATCCGGAACGAATGCCCGTGCAGCCGCGCGCACTTGTGGCCGGGCGGGACGTTGGGCAGGCGGTGCGCCGCCTCGAGGGTAAAACTTTTGAAGATATCCATGGTGTCATTGTAAGTGGCGGGGGAATTGGCCGGCCGATCGCCGGTATGGGTGGATGCTGTTGCGCTACCGGGGCGTCGCGAAAACACGAACGCCGCCCGGAGGCGGCGTTCGTGCTGCTGCGGTCGGCTGCGCTTAGCGCGCGGCGCTGGGCTGGCCGCCGCCACTGCGACGGCGC
>NZ_CAPJ01000157.1 GCF_000331775.1 Xanthomonas translucens pv. translucens DSM 18974 | reverse complement strand
GGCGACGGGCAACGCCAGCGGCAGCGCGATCAGCGCCGGCAGCGGCTGCGCATGCGTGCACTGGCAACCGGCCGCGGTGCCGCAGCAACCGTGCTTGCCGCCCTTGCTGTGGCCATCGCCGTCGTGCTCCTGCTCGTGCACCTGCGCCGGCGTGGCCTCATGACAGGGCATCGCCGCGCTGGCGACCTGCTCGACCTGCGCGGCATGCCGGTGCTTGCCGGCATGGCCTTCGGCCACGGCATGGTCCGTGCCTGGCGCTGCGTCGGCGATGCCGTGCATGCCCGGCATCGCCACAGCCGTGCCGGCGCCATTGAGCAGCAGGCTCAGGCACAACAGCAGGCGGGTCAGTAAGGCGAACATCGGCACGGAACACGCAAGGCAGGCGAGGGGATACGCGCAGAATACTGCAGTGATGGCGGCGGGCAAGCGCCGGGATGGCGTCGCGGCGCGCCATCGGCGCAGCCTGGAGCCGAGTCCAGGCTGCGCGTCCATGCCCGGCGAAGGCCTGCGCGGCAAGGGTTTGGCGCCAGCGTGAGCCGCCAATGAACAATGCGCGCGCAACGGCGACAATGGCTTGACCCTGGACCAGCCTCCAGGGAGTAGCTTGCACGCATGAACCCGGTTGCCACTCCATCCCGCTTCACCATCGGCGCGCTCGCGCGCCAGGCCGACGTCGCCATCGACACGGTCCGCTACTACGAGCGCCAGGGCCTGCTGCCGGCGCCGCCGCGGCGTGCCTCCGGCTACCGCGACTACGACGCTGGCGCCGTGGAGCGGGTGCGTTGCATCCGCCGCGCCAAGGACCTGGGATTCTCGCTGGAAGAAATCCGCGACCTGCTGGCGCTGCAGGACGATCGCCTGCACGGCGTAGAAGGCATCAAGCAGCGCGCGCGCAAGCGCCTGCACGCACTGGACCGGCGCATCGCGCAACTGACCGAGATGCGCGACGCGCTGGCCGTGCTGGTCGCGGAATGCCCGGGCCACGGCGAACCGGCGTGCTGCCCGATCCTCGGCGACATCCGCGGCGACGCTGCGCCGGGCAAGGTGCAACCGTGAACACGGCCGCTGCCGGCACCGCCACGCTGAGCCTGCCGGTGCACGGTATGAGTTGCGCGTCCTGCGCCGTCGGTCTGGAGCAGGCGCTCAAGCAGTTGCCTGGAGTCGACGCCCAGGCCAATTACGCCGCCGCGCGCGTGCGCCTGCACTACGACCCGCAGCAGGTGGATGCGCAGACGCTGCTGCAACGCATCGGCCAGGCCGGCTACACGGTGCCGACGCAGCTGCTGACGCTGGACCTCAGCGGCATGAGCTGCGCGTCCTGCGCGGCTTCGATCGAAACCGTGCTGGTGGACACGCCCGGGGTGATCGCCGCCAGCGTCAACCTGGCCTCGGCCAGGGCGCGTGTGGAGTACGTGGCGGAACTGGTCGCAACGGCCGAGATCATTGCGCGGATCGGCAGCGCCGGCTTCGGCGCCAGCGTCGTGCGCGAGATGGACCATGTCCAGCTGCACGCGCGCGAACAGGCCGAGCGCCGCGCCTGGCACCGCGAGCTGGGCCGGTTCGCCGCGGCGACGGCGCTGACCCTGCCGTTGTTCGTGCAGATGTTCGGCATGCTGGATATCTCCGCCATCGCGCATGCGCTCGGCAGCCAGCACGCCGAGCCGTTGCCGCGCTGGCTGCAGTTGCTGCTGGCCACGCCGGTGCAGTTCTGGCTCGGCGCGCGCTTCTACCGCGCCGGG
Source organism: Xanthomonas translucens pv. translucens DSM 18974 (assembly GCF_000331775.1). The sequence continues at coordinate 14,189 of NZ_CAPJ01000157.1, read as the reverse complement.
TTCATGGCCTTGCGCAACGGCCGCGCCAACATGGACGTGCTGGTCGCGCTCGGCACCAGCATGGCCTACCTGTACAGCGCCGCGGTCACCGTGTTCGGCCTGGCCGGGCAGCATGTGTATTTCGAGGCCAGCGCCTCGATCATCACCCTGATCCTGCTCGGGCGCTTGCTGGAAGCGCGCGCCCGGCGCAGGACCTCCTCGGCGATCCGCGCGCTGCTCGACCTCAAGCCCAAGACCGCCAGGGTGGAGCGCGACGGCGCGCTCGTGGAGATCGACGCCGCCGAACTGATCGTCGGCGATGTGTTCGTGGTCGCCGCCGGCGCGCGCGTGCCGGTGGACGGCGAGGTGCTCGACGGCCATTCCAGCGTGGACGAGGCGATGCTGTCGGGCGAGGCGATGCCGGTGGCCAAGGCGCCGGGCAGCCGCCTGTTCGCCGCCACCGTGAACCAGTTCGGCATGCTGCGCGCGCGCGCCACCGGGGTCGGCGCCGACACGCTGCTGGCGCAGATCATCCGTATGGTCGATGCGGCGCAGGGCTCCAAGGCGCCGATCCAGCATCTGGTCGATCGCATCGCCGGCGTGTTCGTGCCGGCGGTGATCGCCATCGCCGCGCTCACCCTGGCCGCCACCTGGTGGCTCGGCGGCAGTTTCGCCACCGCGCTGGTGCACGCGGTGGCGGTGCTGGTGATCGCCTGTCCGTGCGCGCTGGGCCTGGCCACGCCGACCGCGATCATGGTCGGCACCGGCGTGGGCGCCCGCGCCGGCATCCTGATCCGCAACGCCGAGGTGCTGGAGCGCGCCCGTGCGCTGACCACGCTGGTGCTGGACAAGACCGGCACCCTGACCGAGGGCCGCGCGCAGGTGACCGCGATCGGCGTGGCGCAGGGCGGCGATGCCACCGCGCTGTTGCGCCTGGCGGCGGCGTTGGAGGCCGGTTCCGCGCATCCGCTGGCGGTTGCGATCGTGCGCCGTGCCGCCGACGACGGCGTGCGCGCGGCGCTGCCGCTGGCAACGCCGCAGGCGGTGGAGACCTTGCCCGGGCAGGGCGTGCGCGGCCGGGTCGCTGGCCAGGCGGTGGCGCTGGGGTCGCTGGCGTGGCTGCGCGCGCTGTGCGCGCAGCCGCTGGATGCCGAACTGCTGCAGCGGGCCGAGGCGGCCCAGGCGCAGGGCCAGAGCGTGGTCGGCATCGCGCTGGACGGCCGTCTCGCCGGCTACATCGCCATCGCCGATCCGCTGCGCGACGGTGCCCTGGACGCGGTGGCACGGCTCAAGGCGCGCGGCATCGAGGTGATCATGCTCAGCGGCGACAACCGCCATGTCGCGCAGGCCGTGGCCGCGCAGGTCGGCATTCAGCGCGTGCTGGCCGAGGTGTTGCCGCAGCACAAGGCCGAGGAAGTGCGGCGCCTGCAGGCCGAACCCGGCGCGCACGTCGGCATGGTCGGCGACGGCATCAACGATGCGCCGGCGCTGGCCGCGGCCGACGTCAGCTTCGCCATCGGCGCCGGCTCGGACATCGCGGTGGAGGCCGCCGACGTGGTGCTGGTGCATGGCGACCTGGACGGCGTGGACACCGCCATCGACCTGTCCGCGGCGACCTTGCGCAAGATCCGCCAGAACCTGTTCTTCGCCTTCGTCTACAACGTGCTCGGGATCCCGCTGGCCGCGTTCGGCCTGCTCAATCCGGTGCTCGCCGGCGCGGCGATGGCGCTGAGTTCGGTCTCGGTACTGGCCAATTCCTTGCTGCTGAACCGCTGGCGGCCGCGCTGAGCGCGCTGCGGCGGCCACCACATTCCAACGAGGACACTGCATGCAACACATCGAACTCACGGTCCACGGCATGACCTGCGGCGGCTGCTCGGCGCGCTTGCAGCGGGTGCTGCAGGCCAGCGCCGGCTGGTGGTGCTGGACGGCGGGCGCGTGGAGGTGGAGTACGACGCCGCGCGCATCGATGCGGCGGCGATCGAACGCGTCATCGCCGATGCCGGTTTCGGCGTGGCGCCGCGCTGAGCGGCAGCCGCCGCCAGCGCCGCCGGCAGGTGAACATCGCGGCCCAGCGCCGCTCCGGCGCAGCCCCAGGGCCGGGGCGGGCGTGTATCGTGGACGCGATTTTTCCGTCCTGCGTACCGTCATGACCTATCGCGATTGGGTGGCCAACGCCATCCAGAAGATCGAAGCCGATTTCAACCGCTCGGCCGACACCCACCTGATTCCGCTGGAGCTGCCCGGTTTCCCCGGCATCGATCTGTATTTCAAGGACGAGTCCAGCCATCCCACCGGCAGCCTCAAGCACCGCCTGGCGCGTTCGCTGTTCCTGTACGCGCTGGCCAACGGCTGGCTGCGCGAGGGGCGGCCGGTGATCGAGGCCTCCAGCGGCTCCACCGCGGTGTCCGAAGCCTATTTCGCGCGCCTGCTGGGGTTGCCGTTCATCGCGGTGATGCCGGCGACCACCTCGCCGGAAAAGATCGCCGCGATCGAATTCCAGGGCGGGCGCTGCCATCTGGTCGAACGCGCCTGCGACCTGCACGCCGATTCGGTGCAACTGGCGCGCGAGAGCGGCGGCCATTTCATGGACCAGTTCCTGTACGCCGAGCGCGCCACCGACTGGCGCGCCAACAACAACATCGCCGAATCGATCTTCCGGCAGATGCAGGAAGAGCCGCATCCGGTGCCGGCATGGATCGTGTGTAGCCCCGGCACCGGCGGCACCGCCGCCACGCTCGGCCGCTACGTGCGCTACCGCCGCCACGCCACCCGCATCCTGTGCGCGGATCCGGAGGTGTCGGTGTTCTTCGAAGGCTATTGCGAAGCGCTGGCCGGGCGCGACTACGCCGGCCTGGCCAGTACCGGCGGGTCGCGCATCGAGGGCATCGGCCGGCCGCGGGTGGAATCGAGCTTCATCCCCAGCTGCATCGATGCGATGGTCAAGGTGCCGGATGCGCTGAGCCTGGCGGCGATGCGCTATGTCACTGCGCGCCTGGGCCGGCGCGTCGGCGGTTCCACCGGCACCAACTTCGTCGGCGTGTTGCAGGCGGCGACGCGGATGCGCGAGCACGGTCGCAGCGGTTCCATCGTCACCATCCTGTGCGACAGCGGCGAGCGCTACGGGCACAGTTACTACCGGCCGGACTGGTACCGCGAGCACGGCATCGACGTGGCGCAGGCCGACGCGCAGCTGGCCGCGGCGGTGGCCGGCGCCGGCTTGCCGCCGCTGGCTTGTGCCGCGTTGTCGTGACCGCCATATCTCCCTCGAGGCCGGCAGCGCCGGCCCTTCCCCCGCTACCGAGATTCCTGCGATGACCAATCCCCTGCTCGATTTTTCCGGCCTGCCGCGCTTCGATGCGATCCAGCCCGAGCACATCGGCCCGGCGATCGACACGCTGCTGGCCGCCGCCGAGGCCGCGGTCGCGCACGCCGAGCAGGTCGCGCCGGTGCGCTGGGACAGCTTCGTGGTGCCGCTGGACGATGCCACCGAGCGCCTGTGGCGCGCCTGGGGCCAGGTCAATCACCTGCAGGGCGTAGTCAATACGCCGGCGCTGCGCGAGGCCTACAACACCAACCTGCCCAAGCTGACCCGCTTCTCCAGTGCGCTGGGGCAGAACCTGGCGCTGTTCGCGCAATACCGCGCGCTGGCCGCCACGCCCGAGGCCGCCGGTGACGACGCCGCGCGGCGCAAGGTGCTGGACAACGCGCTGCGCGATTTCCGCCTGGGCGGCGCCGAACTGGGCGATGCCGACAAGCAGCGTTTCGCCGCGATCCAGGAAGAACTGTCGGCGCTGTCGGCGAAGTTTTCGCAGAACGTGCTCGACGCCACCGATGCGTGGTCGCTGCTCATCGACGAGCCGTCGCGTCTGGCCGGCCTGCCCGACGACGTGGTGGCCGCGGCGCGCGCGGCAGCGGACAAGGACGGCCAGGCCGGCTGGAAACTGACCCTGCAGATGCCGTGCTACCTACCGGTGCAGATGTACGCCGAGGACCGCGCGCTGCGCGAGACCCTGTACCGCGCCAACGCGATCCGCGCCTCGGAGTTCGGCGACCCGGCGCTGGACAACAGCGCGGCGATCGAACGCATCCTGGCGCTGCGCGGCGAACTGGCCGGCCTGCTCGGCTTCGCCAGTTACGCCGAATATTCGCTGGCGACCAAGATGGCGCGCAGCCCCGACGAGGTGCTGGGTTTCCTGCGCGACCTGGCCGCCCGCGCCAAGCCCTACGCGCAGCGCGACCGCGCCGAACTGGAAGCCTATGCGCGCGAACACCTGGGCCTGGACGAGCTGCAGGCCTGGGACCTGGCCTATGCCAGCGAAAAGCTCAAGCAGGCGCGCTACAGCTTCTCCGAGCAGGAAGTGAAGCACTACTTCACCGAACCGAAGGTGCTGGACGGCCTGTTCGGCGTCATCAACGACCTGTACGGCCTGCAGGTGCAAGCGGACACGGCGCCGGTGTGGCATCCGGACGTGCGCCTGTTCCGCGTCAGCGATGCGCAAGGCCGCCTGGTCGGACAGTTCTACCTGGACCTGTACGCGCGTGAGGGCAAGCGCGGCGGCGCCTGGATGGACGATTGCCGCAACCGCCGCGACCGCGCCGACGGCGTGCAGACGCCGCTGGTGTACCTGGTGTGCAACTTCGGCCGCGGCGGCGACGGCAAGCCGGCCACCTTCACCCACAACGAAGTCACCACCCTGTTCCACGAGATGGGCCACGGCCTGCACCAGTTGCTGACCCAGGTCGGCGAACTCGGCGTGGCCGGCATCAACGGCGTGGAATGGGACGCGGTGGAACTCCCCAGCCAGTTCATGGAGAACTTCTGCTGGGAATGGCCGCGGCTGCAGGCGATGACCGCGCACGTGGACAGCGGTGAACCGCTGCCGCGCGCGCTGTTCGACAAGATGCTGGCGGCGAAGAACTACCAGAGCGGCATGTTCACCGTGCGCCAGCTGGAATTCGCGCTCTTCGACATGCAGTTGCATCACGCCTTCGATGCCGCCGGCGACAGCATGCTGCAACTGCTCGAACGCGTGCGCGACGAGGTCGCGGTGAACCGCCCGCCGGCATGGAACCGCTTCCCGCACCAGTTCAGTCACATCTTCGCCGGCGGCTACGGCGCCGGCTACTACAGCTACAAATGGGCCGAAGTGCTCAGCGCCGACGCCTATGCCGCGTTCGAGGAAGCGCCGGACCAGCTGGCCGCCACCGGCGCGCGCTTCCTGCAGGAGATCCTGGCGCGCGGCGGCAGCCGTCCGGCGCTGCAGAACTTCACCGCCTTCCGCGGCCGCGCGCCGGAGCTGGATGCCTTGCTCCGGCACAGCGGCATGGCGGGGTGATCCACGCGCGCCGCGCCGCCTGGTGCGCGGCGCGGCGCGGAGCAGGCCGGCCGGCATAGCGCGCGCGTTGGCCGCCGCGTGTTCGCTGAACGCCATGGCAACCGCATGCGCCGATGCCGGTGTCGCAACGCATAATTTATGCGGGCAGATGCTGGCTTTGCGGCGGATTTGCGGCGTGTTTGCGTAGCTTATGCAGCAACCAAGCAACGAGATCGCCCATGGCTATCCGCGCAGTGTCTTGTACATCCCATCCCCGCATCGATCTGGAAGCCGGCCACACCGGCGCCGCAACGATCGCCGAGCCTTCGGCTCTGCCGTCCGCCAGCGCCGCGCTGTCGGGATTGACGTCCGCTCCGGCGCGCCCTGCGTCAAGGCGCGCGCAGGCCACGGATGCCTCGGCGCAATCGGCGCCGCCGAGCGCGCTGCGGCAGGTTGGCAGCTATGGCGGGCCGGCGCTGGACGCGCTTGCGTCCGGCTTGTCCTTGGCGGCCTCGCGGCTGTCCGCGGCGCCGGATGCGGCGAAGCTGACCGGGACGCTCAGCGGTGCCCTGTGGGCCGGAGGCGCTGGCCTCACGCAGGTCGGCAGCGCTTCACCGCCGCTGCTCGTCACCGGCGCCAACGCCCTGGGCGGCGTCGCCGGCGTGCTCGGCGCAGTGCAACCGTGGATCGGCGCAAACAGCGCCAGCACGCTGGCTTACGCGTCTGCGGCGGCGTGGGCTGTGAACGGCGCCGCCAACATGGTGCGCGCCGGCAGCGATGCCGGCCGCCACCTTCCCAGCCGTGTGCTGCAAGGGGTCAGTGGCGCCGCCAATGTCGCCGCCGCCGCCCTGGCCGCCGCCGCGGCGAGCGCCTCGCAACAGGACGCACCCGTCAAGGCGGCCAATTTGGGCGCCGCATCGTCGCTGGCATGGGGCGTGGGCGCGATCGCCGCGCTTGGGTCGGCGTACACTGCCGCGCCTGCTGGCGACGCCGCCGCAGAAGATGCGCCGCCGTCACCGCATGCGCCCGCTGTGGCGCCCTGATCCGGCATCGGCAAGCGACGGGCGCATCCGCGCCGTCGCGTCGATCAGGGCAACGGCCACGCCGCAACCGGGGTGCGGCGCGCTGCCGTCGCGTTGCGCTTCAACCGCGCCCGAACACCAGCGCGGCGTTGGTGCCGCCGAAGCCGAAGCTGTTGGACATCACCGTACGCAGCGTCGCCTCGCGGCTCTCGCGCACGATCGGGAAACCCTCGGCGCGCGGATCCAGCGCGTCGATGTTGGCCGAGCCGGCGATGAAGCCGTCGCGCATCATCAGCAGGCAGTAGATCGCCTCGTGCACGCTGGCCGCGCCCAGCGAATGCCCGGACAGCGCCTTGGTCGAGGACAGCGGCGGCACCGCATCGCCGAACACCTCGCGTACCGCGCCCAGCTCGGTCACGTCGCCCAGCGGCGTCGAGGTGCCGTGCGTGTTGAGGTAGTCGATCGGCGCAGCCACGCCCTGCATCGCCATCTGCATGCAGCGCACCGCGCCTTCGCCGGACGGGGCGACCATGTCGGCGCCGTCGGAGGTCACGCCGTAGCCGAGCACTTCGGCATGGATGCGCGCGCCGCGCGCCACCGCGCGCTCGTAGTCTTCCAGCACCAGCATGCCGCCGCCGCCGGCGATGACGAAGCCGTCGCGCTCGGCGTCGTACGGGCGCGAGGCCACTGCCGGGCGCTCGTTGAAGCCGCTGGACAGCGCGCCCATCGCATCGAACATCAGGCTCATGGTCCAATCCAGCTCTTCGCCGCCGCCGGCGAACATCACGTCCTGCTGGCCGTGGCGGATCAGGTCCGCGGCCGCACCGATACAGTGCGCCGAGGTCGCGCACGCCGCCGACAGCGAATAGCTGACGCCCTTGATCTTGAACGCGGTGGCCAGGCTGGCCGAGACCGCCGAGCACATCGTGCGCGGCACCATGTACGGGCCGACCTTGCGCACGCCGCGGTTGCGCAGCAGGTCCGCCGCTTCCACCTGCCAGTGGCTGGAACCGCCGCCGGAACCGGCGATCAGGCCGGTGCGCACGTCGCTGACCACGGCCTCGTCCAGGCCGGCGTCGGCGATCGCATCGCGCAGCGCCAGGTAGGCGTACGCCGACGCATCGCCCATGAAGCGCTTGAGCTTGCGATCGATCAGCGCCTCCAGGTCCAGCTGCACGTCGCCGGCGACCTGGCTGCGCAGGCCGTGTTCGGCTGCCTCGGGGTTGGCGCGGATGCCGGCACGGCTCTCGCGCAGCGCGCGCGAGACCGTGTCCAGGTCGTTGCCCAGGCATGAGGTGATGCCCATGCCGGTGATCGCGACGCGGCGCATCAGAACGCCTCCGTCGAGGTGAACAGCCCCACGCGCAAATCCTTGGCGGTGTAGATCTCGCGGCCGTCCACCGACATACGGCCGTCGGCCACCGCCATCACCAGCTTGCGGTTGATGACCCGGCTGATGTCCAGCTCGTAGACCACCTGCTTGGCGGTCGGCAGCACCTGTCCGCTGAACTTCACTTCGCCCACGCCCAGCGCGCGGCCGCGGCCGGGCGCTCCGATCCAGGTCAGGAAGAAACCGGTCAATTGCCACAGCGCATCCAGGCCCAGGCAGCCGGGCATCACCGGATCGTCGATGAAATGGCAGCCGAAGAACCACAGGTCCGGGCGCACGTCGAGTTCGGCGCGGACCACGCCCTTGCCGTGCGTGCCGCCGTTGTCGTCGATGTGGCTGATGCGGTCGAACATCAGCATCGGATCGTTGGGCAGGCGTGCGGCCTCGGCGCCGAACAGTTCGCCGCGCGCGCTGGCGAGAAGGTGTTCGCGTGAATACGAAGTGAGGCGGCTCATGAGTGATTTCCCAGGGCAGACAGTCGAGGCGCGCAAGCGTGCACGACGCCTGCGCTTTCAATCAAACGTTTTATCCGTACGCACGCGTAGCGTAGGCCGTGCCGCCGTGGTTGGCCGTGCGCAAGGTCAAGGCGTGCGTTCCCGGTGCATGCGCGGGTCTGGCTTATCATGCCGCTACCGTTCGCTGGCGTAGGGTGCAGGGCCGATGCGCAAGATCATTCACGTCGACATGGATGCGTTCTACGCGTCCGTGGAGCAGCGTGACGATCCCGCATTGCGCGGCAAGCCGGTGGTAGTGGCCTGGCGCGGCATGCGGTCGGTGGTGTGCGCCGCGTCGTATGAGGCGCGCGTGTTCGGCATCCGCTCGGCGATGCCCGCGCTGCGTGCAGAACGGCTGTGTCCGGACGCGATTTTCGTGCCGCCGGATTTCGCGCGTTACAAGGCGGTGTCGCGGCAGGTGCGCGAGATCTTCCAGCGCCACACCGATCTGATCGAGCCGCTATCGCTGGACGAAGCCTATCTCGACGTCACCGCGCCCAAGGGCGAACTGGCCACCGCCACCGAGATCGCGCAGACCATCCGTGCGCAGATCCGCGAGGAAACCGCGCTGACCGCCTCGGCCGGCATCGCGCCGAACAAGTTCCTGGCCAAGATCGCCTCGGACTGGCGCAAGCCCGATGGCCAGTTCGTGATCCGCCCGCACCAGGTGGACGCGTTCCTGACCCCGCTGCCGGTCAGCAAGGTGCCGGGCGTGGGCAAGGTGATGCAGGCCAAGCTGGCGGAGTTGGGCATCGTCACCGTCGGCGACCTGCGCACGCACGGCGAAGCGGAACTGGAGGCGCGCTTCGGCAGTTTCGGCTTGCGCCTGTACCAGCGTGCGCGCGGCATCGACCAGCGCCCGGTGGAAGCGGACCAGCAGGTGCAGTCGATTTCTTCGGAAGACACCTTCGCCGAAGACCTGGCGCTGGACGCGCTGGAGCCGGCGATCCGGCTGCTGGCGGAAAAGACCTGGACCGCGACCCGCCGCACCGAGCGCATCGCCCGCACCGTGGTGCTGAAGCTGAAGACCGCGCAGTTCCGCATCCTGACCCGCAGCTTCACGCCCGAGCAGCCGCCGGATTCGCTGCAGGCGCTGACCGACATCGCGCTGGCCCTGCGCCAGCGCGTGGACTTGCCCGCGTCCACCCGCTACCGGCTGGTCGGCGTGGGCCTTGCCGGCTTCCACGAACCCGAGCCGATGCAGACCCAGTGGCGGCTGTTCCGCTGACGCGCGCCGGCGCTTCGTGCATGGCCTGCGCACTTCCCCTGCGGCGTGCCCGCATCGGGCCGGCAGCAGGCGGCGATCGTGCGCGTGTTCCTGGATGTCCTGGCGGCGCGTTTCGGCGAAGTGCCGTACGGGGATCGCGAGGGAGCGCGGCGCCTACAATGGGCGCCGCTTTTCGCACCCAGGAACGACATGACATTTCCGTATGCGCTGGTGGTGTTCGATCTGGACGGCACCCTGGTGGACAGCGGCGCCGATATCGCCGAAGCGCTCAATCGCACCCTGGCCGACTTCGGTCTGGCGCGTGTGCCGGAGGCCACCGTGCTCGGCTGGATCGGCGAAGGCGTACGCAAGCTGGTCGAGGCCGCGTGGGGGCATGCGCACGACGCCACCCCGATCGACGCGGTGATGCCGACCTTCATGCGCCACTACGCAGCCTGCCTGCTGCGCAGCCCGCGCCTGTACCCGGGCGTGGCCGAAGCGCTGGCGCAGTTGCGCGCGCGCGGCGTGACCCTGGCGCTGTGCACCAACAAGCCGTCGGCGTTGGTGTTGCCGTTGCTACGCCATCTCGGTGTGGCCGATGCGTTCGCCGCGCTACTCGGCGGCGACAGCCTGGCCGAACGCAAGCCCAGCGCGCTGCCGTTGCTGCATCTGGCGCAGCAGTTCGCGCAGCCGCCGGCGCGTTGCCTGATGGTCGGCGATTCCGGCACCGACCTGCAGGCCGCGCACGCCGCCGGCATGCCGGTCGCGCTGGTGCGCTACGGCTATCCGCGCGACCTGGACCTGGCCGCGGCGGACGTGGTGCGACTGATGGACGACCTGCGCGAGTTGCTGGCGTTGGGGTGAGGCGGGCTATCGCACGTGCGGCACGCATGCGGCATCTGGCGCTGCGCGCGTCGCTGCCGCTGCAATCGCCTGGCGGTCGATCAACCCCTGTAGGAGCGGCTTCAGCCGCGACGCTTTACCGGTAGAGCCCGGTCGCGGCTGAAGCCGCTCCTACAGGTGCGCGCAGTCTGCACTGGGTTCGCGACGCACGGCATGAGGACTGCCGACATGTGCAGGCACGGAAAAAACGGTGGGAGCGACTTCAGCATCGCGGCAACTGTCACGTTCGCATTGAGGAGGTTGCGTTCACGACCGCCAAACGCTGTAGCGGCGTTGACGAGACCGCAGGAGGCGGATCCGTGTTCGTGCAGCGGGCTGCGCCGAATGGCGCAGCCCTTCCAGACTCAGCGCGCCGCGGGTGCGTAGCGCAGGGTCAGCGCGTATTCGCGGCCCGGCTGGTTGTACCAGTTGATGGTCTGGTAATCGCGATCGAACACGTTGCTGGCCTTGGCCTGCAGCGTCCAGTCCGCGGCGAACGCGTATTCCACGCGCAGGTCCAGCGTGCCGTAGCCGGCCAGGCGCACGCTGTTGGCCGCGTCGTCGTAGCGGTGGCCGCTGCCGAACGCGGTGACGCCGAGCTTGACCGGGCCGAAGCCGCGGTCCACGTCCAGCCGCGCGGTGTCCTGCGCGCGCCGCGCCAGCCAGTTGTCGCGGTTGGCGCCATCGCTGCGGTTGCGCGGATCGGTGTGGCTGAGCTGCGCCGACAGTTCCCAGCCGGCCAGCGTGGCGTAGCCGGTCAGCTCGGCACCGCGGATCCGCGCCTTGTCCACATTGACCGGCAGGAAGCTGGCGGCGTCGTAGGAGATCAGGTCGTCGACGCGGTTTTCGTAGACGTTGAACGTCCAGTTCCAGGCATCGGCGTACTGCGCCACGCCCAGGTTGCCGCTCTTGGACTTCTCCGGCTTCAGTTCCGGATTGCCGGAGAACGGGTAGTACAGGTCGTTGAAGGTCGGCGCCTTGAAGCCGGTGCCGAGGCTGGCGGTGAGCTTGAAGCCGCCGTCCAGCGTCAGGCCCCAGCCGAGGCTGCCGGTGGTGTGCTGGCCGAACTGTTCATTGTCGTCGCTGCGCACGCTGGCCTGCAGCTGCTGCGCGCCGAAGCGGCCCTGGTACTCGGCGAACACGCCGGTATTGTCGCGCTGATCCACATCGAAAGCGGTGGTGCCGGTGACTTGCTCGCGCTGCCAGTCGGCGCCGGCGCTGAGCAGATGGCCTTCGGCCAGGCCGAAGTCGCCCTGCAGCGAGGCGCTGTCGCGGCGGCTGTCGAAGGTGCTGACGAAGCTGCGCGTGTCGCTGCCGGCGGCGTGGTAGTAGCTGTCCGCCTGGTCGGTGTTGCGGCCGAGCTGCGCGGCCAGGTGCACGCGCTCGGACGGGGTCCAGTCGAGCTTGCCGCCGACCACCTGCTGGGTGTTGTCGGCCTCGTTGCCGGCGAACAGCGCATCGCCGTCGTACTCGTTGCGGCTGTCGATGTTCAGCGCCTGGCCTTCGATGCGCAGCGTGTCGCTCAGCGCATAGCCGCCGCGCGCGCTGAGCGAGGTATTGCGGTAGCCGTCGCGGTCCGGCTCGTCGACGAAGCAACCGGCGAACAGGGGGGCCGAGCCGTTGCAGGCGTTGATGCCGTCGGTGTTCTGGTAGCCGCCCTGCACCGACAGCCAGCCGCGCTCGCCGCGGTTGCTGAAGCCGGCGCTGGCTTCGCGCAGGCCGTGGCTACCGGCGCCCAGGCTCAGGTTCTGCTGCAGGCCCTGGCCGCCGCGGCGGGTGAAGATCTGGATCACGCCGCCGATCGCATCGGAGCCGTACAGGCTCGAGCGCGGGCCGCGCACGATCTCGATGCGCTCGATCTGGCTCAGCGGCAGGTCCTGGAACGCGGCCAGGCCGGCGCTGGCCGAGCCGATGCGCACGCCGTCCACCAGCACCAGCACGTGGTCCGATTCGCTGCCGCGCAGGCTCAGCGTGGTCAGCTTGCCAAGACCGCCCTGGTTGGACACGCCGATGCCGGCGCGGCCCTGCAGCAGTTGCGCCAGCGACGTGGCCTGGCTGCGCTCGATCTCGGCGCGGTCGATCACCTGCGCCGGGACCACGCTGTCCTCCACCGCGATCTGGGTGCGGGTGGCGGTGACCAGGACCTGGTCCAGGTCGGTGGCGGCATCGGCGGCGAGCGCCAGCGAGGGCAGGGACAGGGCGGACGCGATCGCGACCGAAAGCAGGCGGGACGACATGGGGCAACTCCGGCGCGCGGGCGCGCTGTGACGGCGAAGGAGGCGCGAACGGAAGGTGCGAGCGGACGGCGCCAGACGCGGTGCGGCACGCCGCGACGCCCTCCGCATCGCAACCAGTGGACTGCAAGGCCGGTCTCCGGGCTGGCGATCTGGGAGTCGGACTCCCGGCTACGACGCCTTCCCATGCCCAAGGCACAGTGGCGCAAGTCGTCAGCGCGGATCGCTTACCGTTGCGGGGGCAGCGCCGGCCTTGTCGCAAGACGCACCGGCTTCCCGTTTCAACCTGCAGGCCGGAGCCGGCGGGTCACCTTGAAGCGGCGCGATTGTACGCGATCGCCGCTGCGGCGCACGGATCAGTCGGCGTCGCGCTCGCCTGCGTGGCCATCGGCGTCGGGTGCGTGGTCGTACCCGGCGGCGTCCGCGTAGGGCGTGTCGCTGCGGTCGCCGTCGCGGTCGAAATGGGTGGTCGCCACCGGTCCGGCCACCGGCAGGCCGCGCTGCGCCGGCAACTGCGCCGCCGCGGCTTCCAGCTCGCCAAGCAGTTGCGCGCGCCGCGCCTCGGGCAGTTCCTGCCAATGGCAGCCGGTCAACGCGCCTTCCAGCGAATACAGCAGGTTGAGGCTGGGCTTGAAGCCGGCACGCTTGACCTTGAGAAATGCGCCCACCGCACCGGCGGCGGCCAGATCCTCTTGCGTGCGCAGGCCGACCTGGCGCAGCCAGGCCGCGCTCTTGGGACCGATGTTGCGCAGCTTCTCGGTGCTCATCGCCGGCTCATCGCAGCGCGTCGACGAAGACCTGGGCGATCGCCTCCAGGCCGTGCTGGTCGTCGGCGTCGAAGCGCGCCAGGTCCGGGCTGTCCAGGTCGAGCACGCCGACCAGCGCGCCGTCGCGCAGCAGCGGCACCACCAGCTCCGAGCGCGAGGCCGCATCGCAGGCGATATGCCCGGGAAAGGCCGCGACGTCGTCGATGCGCTGGGTCTGGCCGGTGCTGGCGGCGGCGCCGCACACCCCCTTGTGCAGGGGGATGCGCACGCACGCGGGCAGGCCCTGGAACGGCCCGACCACCAGTTCCTTGCCGTCGTACAGGTAGAAACCGACCCAGTTCAGCCGCGGCAGCGCGTGGTACACCAGCGCCGCCAGGTTGGCGGCATTGGCGATGCGATCGGGCTCGCCGCTGACCAGGGCGCGGGCCTGGGCGAGCAGCTGGGCGTACTGTTCCGGCTTGCTGCCGGTGAGCGAAGAAGAGGCGAACATCGCCCGAGTCTAGCAGCGGCCGATGGCGGCCTGTGCGCCGGCGCCTGGCCCCGGCTATCCTGCGCGCCCGCGCCGCATGCGCCGACCTCGAGGATCCTGCAACGATGAGCGTCCCCGCCTTCTACGTCACCGGCACCGATACCGGCATCGGCAAGACCGTCGCCAGCACCGCACTGCTGCACGCCTTGCGCGCGCGCGGGCAGACCGCGGTGGGCATGAAGCCGGTCGCCAGCGGCTGCGAGCGCAGCGCGGACGGCTGGCGCAACGAGGACGCGCTGGCGCTGCAGGCGGCGAGCCTGCCGCGCCCGGACTACGCCGACCTCAATCCCTACGCCTTGCCGCTGCCGCTGGCGCCGGAACTGGCGGCCGCCGACGCCGGGTGTGCGTGGACTGGGCCGGATCGCCG
>NZ_CAPJ01000158.1 GCF_000331775.1 Xanthomonas translucens pv. translucens DSM 18974 | reverse complement strand
GGCTTGCCGGCATGCTGAGGCCAGCGCGCCTAGCGGTACACCACGTGCCGCCCGACGAAGAACGACAGCACCGCCAGCACGCCTTCGACCACCGGCTTGGCCAGCCAGGCCAGGCGCAGGCCCAGCGCGTCCACGCACAGCGCCAGCAGCCAGGTGCTGAGCAGGGTCAGCAGGCTCCACATCGCCATGAAGCGGCCGAATCGCTGCCAGCCCAGGCGCACGCCGTCGTCGCCGGCGAAGGTGATGCGGCCGTTGAGCCAGAAGCCGAGCAGGGCCCCGCACACGCGGCCGAGCACGTTGGCCGGGATCGGCGGCATGCCGGCGGCGGTCGCCGCGACGAACACGCTCCAGTCGATCAGCAGTTGCAGCAATCCGATCACCACGAATTGACTGCCCTGGCGCAGCAGACTCATGCAAGCCCTGGGTTGGGGTCAAGCGCGCATGCTAGCGTCTGCTGCGCAGATGTAAATGCCGCGGCGGCGCGATGCGCGGGCATTGCGGCACGGACACGCGGCTGCCTCTAAAATCCCCGTCTACCCGGAATGGAACCTGCCCATGAGCCTGCCTCTGCATGTCGTGATCCTTGCCGCCGGCGCGGGCAAGCGGATGAAGTCGGCCAAGCCCAAGGTGCTGCAGCCGGTCGCCGGCCGGCCGATGCTGGCGCACGTGATCGCGACCGCCCGCCAGCTGCAGCCGGCGGCGATCCATGTGGTCTACGGGCACGGCGGCGACGCGGTACGCGCCGCGTTCGGCGCGCAGCCGGACCTGCTGTGGGCCGAGCAGGCGCAGCAGCTGGGTACCGGGCACGCGCTGCAGCAGGCGATGGCCGCGGTGCCGGATGCGGCCACCGTGCTGGTGCTGTACGGCGACGTGCCGCTGATCCGCGCCGACACCTTGTTGCGCCTGCTGCATTCGCCCGGGCGGCTGGCGGTGCTGGTGGCCGAACCGGAGGACCCCAGCGGCTACGGCCGCATCGTGCGCGACGCGGCGGGCAAGGTCGCCGCGATCGTGGAGCACAAGGAGGCCGACCACGAGCAGCGCCGCATCCGCATCATCAACACCGGCATCGTCACCGCCGAATCCACCGCGCTCAAGCGCTGGCTGGCGCAACTGCGCAGCGACAACGCGCAGGGCGAGTATTACCTCACCGACGTGTTCGCCGCCGCCGCCGCCGAATTCACCCCGGCGGAGATGGTGTTGGTGGCCGATCCGACCGAGGCCGAAGGCGCCAACGACCCGTGGCAGCTGGCGCAGCTGGAGCGTGCCTGGCAGCTGCGCGCGGCGCGTGCGCTGTGCGAGCAGGGCGCGCACCTGCTCGACCCGAACCGGCTGGACCAGCGCGGCCGCGTGCGCGTGGGTCGCGACGTGTGCATCGACGTGAACGTGGTGCTGGAAGGCGAGGTGGAACTGGGCGACGGGGTCAGCATCGGCCCGTTCGTGCGCTTGAAGGACGTGGTGCTGGGGCCGGGCACCGAAGTGCGCGCGCATTGCGACCTGGAAGGCGTGATCACCGAGGGCGCGGTGCTGATCGGTCCGTTCGCGCGGCTGCGGCCGGGCACGGTGCTGGCCGATGGCGTGCACATCGGCAACTTCGTGGAGACCAAGCAGGCGGTGCTCGGCGTCGGCAGCAAGGCCAATCATCTGAGTTATCTGGGCGATGCCACGATCGGCAGCGGGGTCAACATCGGCGCCGGCACCATCACCTGCAACTACGACGGCGTGAACAAGTCGCAGACCGCGATCGGCGACGACGTCTTCGTCGGCTCCAACAGCGCGCTGGTGGCGCCGCTGACGATCGGTGCGGGGGCGACCATCGGCGCCGGGTCGGTGATCACCCGCGATGCGCCGGCCGGCCAGCTCACCGTGGCGCGGGCGCGGCAGGCCTCGCACGAAGACTGGAAGCGGCCGAAGAAGAAATAGCCGGCAGCGCGCGCCGGACGGCGCGTGACAGGCATCGCAGCCGCACGCGCAGGGCGGCGCTAAGGTAGCGCGGCTGCCCGCATCCGGTAGCAGCGTGGCAACGTTTCACGGAGGTGTTCGATGTCGCTACGACATACGCGATGGTGGGTCTTGATGGTGCTGGTGGCGGCGAGCGCCGTGCACGCGCAGACGTTCCGCCTGTACCTGGCGCCGGACGGCAACGATGCCGCGGCCGGGACCAGTGCCGCGAGCGCATTGAAGACATTGAGCGCCGCGCACCAGCGGCTACTGGCGCAGCCGCCGCCTGCCACCGTGGAGATCGTGGTCGCGCCCGGCACCTATCTGCGCCAGTCGGTGCGCTGGACGTTCCGCAACGGCGCACCGCTGCGCATCGTCGCCGCCGCTGGTGCACGCACGATGCCGCACTTCGACGGACGCGGCGGCGGTACCTGGTTCACCCTGCGCGGCGGCGGCAATCAGCGCACCCAACTGCAGGTCGTCGGCCTGGAGGTCAGCGACTACTGGATGGCGATGGACCTGGGCGGCAGCAACGCGGCCGCCGACGGCAATGCCGGCAACACGATCCGCGGCATGCGCTTCACCCGCATCGGCGGCCTCCATGGCCAGGGCGATCCGGCGTATTCGTACGCGGCGATCCGGCTTCAGAACTCGCGCGACAACGTGATCGCCGGCAACCAGTTCAGTGCGATCGAGAACAGCAAGGACACCTCCGGCTATCTCCATGCGCTGTACCTGGCGCGGCATTCGACCGGCAACACGGTCGAGGGCAACAGTTTCACCGACGTCAACGGCGACGTGGTGCGCACCCGCGATGCGTCCGACGATACCATTGTGCGTGGCAACCGCTTCGTGCGCGCCGGCAAGTACGCCGCGTTCTCCGACTGGTTCGACCCGGAGCAGGGCGAATGCCCGTCGCAGGGCGGGCGCTTCGTCGACAACACGGTCGGCGCGGGTTACTACGGCGCGATTCCGGCCACGGCCACGACCGGCGCCGACGATGCTTGCGGCGCGCTCGGCACGCCGCGCATCGTCGAGCGCGGCACCGTGCGCGAGTGAGCGCGTGTGGATCCTGTAGGAGCGGCTTCAGCCGCGACGGGTTCTACCGAAAATGTCTGTCGCGGCTGAAGCCGCTCCTACAGGGATGCGCGAGGCGCTAGCCCGACGACCCCAGCGGCAACTGCACTGCCACGCACAGCCCGCCTTCGTCGCGGTTCTGCAGCGACAGGCGGCCGCCGTGTGCTTCGACGATCTCGCGGGTCAGCGCCAGGCCCAGGCCGGTGCCGTTGCGCTTGGTCGAATAGAACGGCATCAGCGCGTTGTGCAGCACCGCTTCGTTCATGCCGCTGCCGCGGTCCAGCACTTCGATGCGCAGCCACTCGGGGCGGGTGGAGACGCGGATGCGCACGCTGTCGGCCGGTGCCTGGCCCTCGGGGCTGGATTCGTGCGCGTTCTTGATCAGGTTGAGCAGCGCCTGCTGCAACTGCGCCGGATCGACCCGACTGTGCAGGTCGTGCGCTTCCAGTTCCAGCGCGAACGGAATCTGCTGCTGCAACCCGCCCAGGAACTGCGCCCAGTGCACGGTCTGCAATTGCGGCTGCGGCAGCTTGGCGAAGCGTGCGTAGCGCCGGATTGTTCGACGAACGGGCCGCGCTCGAGCTTGAGCACGTTCTTGCGGGTATCCAGCAGCACCCGCGCGCTCATGCGCTGGCTCTGGCGCAGGCCGGGCGGTTGCTTGTCGGTGAAGCGGATGCGTGCGTTGACCTCGCCGTTGACCACTTCCGGCGACACCGCCGAGATCGCGCCGGCGAACGGTTCGCCGGCACCGCTGGTCAGCTGCGCCGGCATGCCGATCGCCAGGTCGCGGGCGAAGCTCTCCGGCACCTTGATCTCCAGTTCGAACTTGGACAGATCGACCACGCCCAGCACCGGCGCGTTGGCGGCGACGTTGGTATGCTGCGACACCTGCACCTGGCCGACCTGGCCGTCGAACGGCGAGCGCAGGGTGAGCAGGTCCACCTGCCGCTTCACCTCGGTGACCACCGCGCGCTGGCGCTCGGCGAGCAGGCGCTTGTTGCGCGCGTCCAGGCTGGCGCCCTGGGTCTGCAGGCCGGAATCCTTCTGCGCATGGCGCATCGCGATGTCGGCCTTCTTCAGCGAGTCCTGCGCCTTGGCCAGTTCCACCTGCGGCACTGCGCCGCCGTCGTAGCCGCGCTGGTAGCGCTCCAGGTCGCGGCTGGCGGCCTGCCGCTCGATCTGCGCCTGGTCCACCAGCTTGCTGGCGTTGGCGCGGGCCAGCACCGCATCCAGGTCGGCGCGGCCGGCCTCGGCTTCCAGGCCGGCCAGCGTGGCCTCTTCCTGGGCCAGCTTGCTGCGCAGTTCGGGGCTGTCGATCTCGGCCAGTGCCTGGCCCTGCCTGACCACGTCGCCGGCCACCACCTTCAAGGTCACGGTGCCGCCGGAGATCGCGTACAGGGTGGGGCTGTTGGCGGCGATCAGGCGCCCGTCGGCGGAGATGTCGCGGACCAGATCGCCGCGGCTGACCGTGGCGATGCGCACGCGCTGCGCGTCGAACGAGCGGCTGCCGGCGATCCAGCCGCGCGCGGCGAAGGCGATGCCGAGCAGCACCGCCAGCGCGATCAGTGCCGGCCAGAACCAGCGGCGCCAGGCGGTGGCGGAACGGGGGCGGGCGAGAACCTGGTCCTGGGCGGAAGTGTCGCGGATCATCGGTCGGGTCGGCGCAGCGGAGAATGAACGAATCCACAGCACACTGCGTGCCAATTGCAAGTGATTGAAATGCATGAGGTTCGATTGCGGTGGACGGCTGTCCGCGTGTCCGCGGACACGTTCGCGGACACCGTGTCCGGATCGATCGGCCAGCGCCTGGCGGCGCCCACGGCAATCGCAGCGGCCGTGCCGGGGCCGGCGATTGCCGGTCTAAGTCGCACTGTCGGGTCCTGTAGGACATCCAGCGGACAACGCTAGAATGGCGATCTTTTGGTGCAGGGTGCGGCTATGTGCGGGATCGTGGGTGCGATTGCGGAACGGGACGTGGTGCCGGTGCTGATCGAAGGCCTGAAGCGGCTGGAGTACCGCGGCTACGACTCCTCCGGCATCGCCGTGGTCGCCGCCGACGGCGTGCGCCGGGTGCGCCGCACCGGGCGCGTGGCAGAGATGGAAGGCGCGGCGCTGGCCGAGGACCTGCACGCCACGCTCGGCATCGGCCACACCCGCTGGGCCACCCATGGCGGCGTCACCGAGGCCAACGCGCATCCGCACGTCAGCCACGGCGACCTGGCGCTGGTGCACAACGGCATCATCGAAAACCACGAGCAGCAGCGCGAACGACTGCGCGCGCTCGGCTATGTGTTCGAGTCGCAGACCGACACCGAGGTCATCGCGCATCTGATCCACCACCACGCCGCGCAGGGGCTTTCGCTGCTGGCGGCGCTGCAGGCCGCGGCCAAGGAACTGACCGGCGCCTATGCGCTGGCCGCGGTCAGCAAGTCGCGCCCGGACGTGCTGGTGTGCGCACGCATGGGCTGCCCGCTGCTGGTCGGCCTGGGCGAGGGCGAGAACTTCATCGCCTCCGACGTGTCGGCGGTGATCCAGGCCACGCGCCGGGTGATCTTCCTGGAAGAGGGCGACACCGCCGAGCTGAGCCGCAGCGGCGTGCAGGTGTACGACGCCGAGGACCGGCCGGCGCAGCGCGAAGTGCACATGTCGGAAGTGTCGCTGGCCTCGCTGGAACTGGGGCCGTACCGCCACTTCATGCAGAAGGAGATCCACGAGCAGCCGCGCGCGCTGGCCGACACGCTGGAAGCGCTGTTCGATGCCTGCGGCTTCGACACCACGCTGTTCGGCCGCAATGCCGAAATGCTGGCCGACATCGACGGCGTGCAGATCCTTGCCTGCGGCACCAGCTACTACGCCGGGCTGACCGCGCGCTACTGGATCGAGGCGATCGCCGGGCTGCCGTGCAGCGTGGAGATCGCCAGCGAATACCGCTACCGCGCCGCTTACGCCAATCCGCGGCAGCTGATCGTCACCATTTCCCAGTCCGGCGAAACCCTGGACACGATGGAGGCGCTGAAATACGCCAAGTCGCTGGGCCACGCCAAGACCCTGTCGATCTGCAACGTGCCCGAAAGCGCGATCCCGCGCGCCAGCGCGCTGGTGTTGTACACCCGCGCCGGCGCCGAGATCGGCGTGGCCTCGACCAAGGCCTTCACCACCCAGCTGGCGGCGCTGTTCCAGCTGACCTGCGTGCTGGCCAAGCTGCGCGGACGCCTGAGCGCCGCGCAGGAAGCCGAGTCCCTGGAACAGCTGCGCTACCTGCCGGGCAGCGTGCAGCACGCGCTGAACCTGGAGCCGCAGATCGCGGTGTGGGCCGAGCGCTTCGCCGACAAGCGCAACGCGCTGTTCCTGGGCCGCGGCCTGCACTACCCGATCGCGCTGGAAGGCGCGCTCAAGCTCAAGGAAATCACCTACATCCACGCCGAAGGCTATCCGGCCGGCGAACTCAAGCACGGCCCGCTGGCGCTGGTGGATGCGGCCATGCCGGTGGTGGTGATCGCGCCCAACGATGCGCTGCTGGAGAAGGTGAAATCCAACATGCAGGAAGTGCGCGCGCGCGGCGGCGAGCTGTTCGTGTTCGCCGACCAGGACAGCCGCTTCAGCGAATCCGACGGCGTGCACGTGATCCGCACCCCGCGCAACGCCGGCCTGCTCAGCCCGGTGGTGCACACCATCCCGGTGCAGCTGCTCGCCTACCACACCGCGCTGGCGCGCGGCACCGACCTGGACAAGCCGCGCAATCTGGCCAAGTCGGTGACGGTGGAGTAGCGGCGGCAGCAGACGGCACGCCGCGACGGCTGGCAGATGCCATCCTTGGCTGCCAACGCAATGCCCAGGTTATGCATAAGCTCCTGGCGAGGGTTCCCACCACGCAGGAGGACGTATGTACGAGTCTTTCAGACAGGGGGCGCCGGCCGAGCTGTGGCAGGCGCTGGTGCACGAGGCAGGGCAGCGGCTGGGGCGGCCGCTGGACGAGTCGCGCGAGAGCTATCTGGTGTTCGTGTTGCTGCGCTACCAGGCCGATGGATACCTGCTGTCGCGCACCCAGGCGCTGGCCTGGCTGCATGCGCAGGAGCAGGTCGGGCGCGCCCGCGCCGATGCGCTGCGCGAGGTCGGCGACGGTTGCCTGCTGATCGCCGGGCTGTTTCCCGGCGTGGCCGCGCGGCGCCGGGTCAGCGTGGACTACTTCATCGACCTGGGCCGCGGCGCCTATTACGAAGTGGCCGAAACCCGCGCCAGCGATGCGGGCCTGTTCGGGCAGCTGGCGCGCAGCTACCAGGAACTGGTGCGCACGCTGGGCGCGCTGCGTCCGCCGCGCGACTGGCGGATCGGGGCGGATGGTTCGCTGCGCGCTTGAGCGGCTGGGACTGGTGTGAGGAAGCGGTTGCTGGGCGCCGTGGTGTCGCCTGATGCGCGTCGTGCCATTACGGTTGGCGAAGCGGTGTAGGAGCGGCTTCAGCCGCGACAGGATCTATGGGTAACCTGTCGCGGCTGAAGCCGCTCCTACAAGGGCCATTGCCGTTCAAATGGACGGGAAAGAATCCTCTGGCAGTCGCTAAAACCAGACGCGTACGCCGGCGACGACACGCGTGTCGCGCGCGGCATCTCCCGCGTCGCGCCGATAGCCGGCGGTTGCGCCGAAGGCGCGTTCGTGGACCACGCCGAGATACGGCGCGAAGCGGCGGCTGATTTCGTAGCGCAGGCGCAGGCCAGCCTCGATCGTGGACAGGCCGCTGCCGACGCCGTGCGCGCGATCGTCGGCGAACGCCGCCTCTGCTTCCAGCCGCGGCTGCAGGATCCAGCGGTTGCTCAGCAGCACGTCGTATTCGCCTTGCAGGCGTGCGCTGGCGCTGCCGCCTTCGCCGATATACAGCGTGGCCGCGACCTCGAACTTGTACGGCGCCATGCCCTGCACGCCGAACGCGGCCGAGGTGCGGGCGTCGCCTGGGGCGAGGCCCTGTTTCACCCCGACCAGCAGATCCCACCACGGCGAGACCGCGTGGCCGTACAGCGCTTCCAGGTCCGCCGCTTCGGTACGGCCGCCGCTGCGCGCGCCTTCGCTGCGCAGCCACAGCCGATCGATGTCGCCGCCGTACCAGGCGCTGGCTTCCCAGGCCTGGCCGCTGCCGTGGTCGGTATCCCAGCCCTCCAGACGATCGAACAGCAGATAGCCGGTCTGCGACGGCGCATGCAGCATCGCGTGCGTACGCAGGACCGGGAACGCGGCGGCGCGGTCGGCGTCGGTGAGCGCCGGGATCGGCTCGCGCGGCAGCGCGGAAGCGGGCGCACTGGCGCCGCTGCACGTCGCCGCTGAGCTGAAGTGAGTAGGCCGCGCTTGCGCTTTTCCGGGTCCCCGGTCCCCGGTCCCTGGTCCCGGCTCCACAGTCCCCGGCTGCATCCCGGCAGGGTCCGGCACGGCGCGATCGGCCTGCGCTGCGCTTGGCATGCCGTGCTCCTTCGTGGCCGGGTGCATGTCCATCTGCGCACGCGCAGCACCATGCGCAAGCAGCAGCGCCAAACCGATGGACTGCGCCAGCGTGGCGCGCGGCGTGGCGTTCATGCGTCCACCCGCACTTCGCGCATCATGCCGCCGTCCATGTGGTACAGCAGATGGCAGTGGTAGGCCCAGCGGCCCAGCGCGTCGGCGCGCACGCGGTAGCTGCGGCGCGTGCCCGGCGGCATGTCCACGGTGTGCTTGCGCACCTGGAACTGGCCGGCGGCGTTCTCCAGGTCGCTCCACATGCCGTGCAGGTGGATCGGGTGCTGCATCATCGTGTCGTTGACGAGCACGATGCGCAGGCGCTCGCCGTAGTTGAGCCGCAGCGGCGCGGCGCTGGCGAACGGGATGCCGTCGAAGGACCAGGCGAACTTCTCCATGTTGCCGGTGAGGTGCAGTTCGATCTCGCGCCCGGGGTCGCGGCCGTCGGGGTCGTCGAACAGGCTGTGCAGGTCGGCGTACGTCAGCACCCGGCGGCCGTTGCCGCGCAGGCCGATACCCGGATCGTCCAGCTTCGGCGCGGTGGCGGAGGATTGCATGTCCACCAGCGGATTGCCGCGTTCGCTGGGCGGGTGCGTGGGCGCTGCGCCGGCGTCGCCAGCCGCATGCGCGCCGTGGTCCATCGTGCCGTGCTCCATCGCGGCATGGTCCATGCCGGCCATGCCCATGCCGGTGCCGCAGCCGCCTTCCATGCCTTTCATCGCGGCCGTGCCGCCATGATCCATGCCGGCATGCCCGCTCATGGCGTGACCCATGTCCTGCATGCGCAGCAGCGGGCGCGGGTCGTTCGCCGGGACCGGCGCCTGCAGTCCCTGGCGCACGGCCAGGGTGCCGCGCGCGTAGCCGGTGCGGCCCATGTCCTGGGCGAACACGGTGTAGGCGTCCTGGCCGTTGGGTTCCACCAGCACGTCGTAGGTCTCGGCCGCGGCGATGCGCAGTTCGTCCACGCTCACCGGGTGCACGTATTGCCCGTCGGCGGCGACCACGGTCATCTTCAGCCCGGGAATGCGCAGGTCGAAGTAGGTCATGCTGGAGGCGTTGATCAGGCGCAGCAGCAGTGTCTCGCCGGGACGGAATGCGCCGGTCCAGTTACCGCCGGGGGCGACGCCGTTGAGCAGGTAGGTGTAGGTGTTGGCGTTGACGTCGGACAGGTCGCTGGGCGTCATCCGCATGCGTCCCCACATGCCGCGGTCGGCGAGGGTGGCGCGCAAGCCGTCTTCGCGCGCGTCGCGCAGGAAGTCGCCGACGGTGCGCTGGTAGGTGTTGTCGTAGGACGGCATCTTTTTCAGCCGCCGGAACAGCGCCGCCGGGTCCAGATCGGTCCAGTCCGACAGCAGCAGCACGTGTTCGCGGTCGTAGCGGTAGGGCGGCGGCTGCAGCGGGTCGATCACGATCGCGCCGTACAGGCCGGCCTGTTCCTGGTGCAGCGAGTGGCTGTGGTACCAGTAGGTGCCGGACTGGCGCAGTGTGAAACGGTAGCGGTAGCGTTCGCCGGGGTGGATGCCGTCGAAACTCATGCCCGGCACGCCGTCCATGTTCGCCGGCAGCAGGATGCCGTGCCAGTGCACGGAGGTTTGCGTGTGTCCCGGCAGGCGGTTGGCGACGCGCACCTCGACGCTGTCGCCTTCGCGCCAGCGCAGGATCGGCGCCGGCACGCTGCCGTTGACGGTGATGGCCGGACGCTCGCGCCCTGTGAAGTTGACCCGCGCGCTGCCGATGCTCAGGTCGAAATCGGTGCCGTGCAGTTGATACGGCACGGCGCCGTTGCGCGCCAGCGTGGCGGCCTGGGCTTGCCGCAGCGACAGGCCGCCGACACTGGCGGCGGCGCCCAGCGCCAGTCCGGTGACGAAGCGGCGCCGCGACGGCAGGGTCGGCATGCCGGAGGAAGGTGGTTTCATGAGCGGGCCTCGATGCGATGCGATGCGCGACCGCGTGGGCGGTGCGTGCGCAGACGCGACGGCGCGCGGATGCGCAGTCGCCGTGGCGCCACCCGGGCGGGCGGCGGCGTCGCGATCAGGCGCTGGGAGGGCGCTCCAGCCGCGGCAGGCCGG
>NZ_CAPJ01000159.1 GCF_000331775.1 Xanthomonas translucens pv. translucens DSM 18974 | reverse complement strand
CCGGCCCCGGCGGCTACACCGCCGCGTTCCGCGCCGCCGACCTGGGCCTGGACACGGTGCTGATCGAGCGCTACCCCAGCCTCGGCGGCGTGTGCCTCAACGTCGGCTGCATCCCGTCCAAGGCGCTGCTGCACGCGGCCGCTGTGATCGACGAGGTCGCCCATGCCGGCGACTTCGGCGTGACCTTCAGCGCGCCCAAGATCGCCCTGGACAAGCTGCGCACCTACAAGGAAAACGTGGTCGGCAAGCTCACCGGCGGCCTGGCCAGCATGGCCAAGCAGCGCAAGGTGCGCACCGTCACCGGCGTGGCCAGCTTCGTGTCGCCGAACGAACTGGAGATCGTCGGCGCCGACGGCAAGACCCAGCTGCTGCGTTTCGAGTTCTGCATCATCGCCGCCGGGTCGCAGGCGGTGAAGCTGCCGAACTTCCCGTGGGACGACAAGCGGGTGATGGACTCCACCGACGCGCTGGAGCTGCAGGAGATCCCCAAGACCCTGCTGGTGGTCGGCGGCGGCATCATCGGCCTGGAAATGGCCACCGTGTACAGCGCGCTGGGCAGCAAGGTCAGCGTGGTCGAGTTCATGGACCAACTGATGCCGGGCGCCGACAAGGATCTGGTCAAGCCGCTGGCCGAGCGCCTGAAGAAGCAGGGTGTGGAGATCCATCTGAACACCAAGGCCACCGAGGTCAAGGCCGACAAGAAAGGGATCACCGTGTCCTTCGAAGCCGCGGCCGCGGGCGAGACGCCGGCACTGGGCGCGACCAGTTACGACCGCGTGCTGGTCGCGGTGGGCCGCTCGCCGAACGGCAAGAAGATCGGCGCGGAGAAAGCCGGGGTCAACGTCACCGAGCGCGGCTTCATCCCGGTGGACCGGCAGATGCGCAGCAACGTGCCGCACATCTTCGCCATCGGCGACATCGTCGGTAACCCGATGCTGGCGCACAAGGCCACGCATGAAGGTAAGCTCGCCGCCGAAGTGGCTGCCGGCGAAAAGAAGGAGTGGGTGGCGCGGGTGATCCCGTCGGTGGCCTACACCAACCCGGAAATCGCCTGGGTCGGCGTCACCGAGACCGAGGCCAAGGCCAAGGGCCTGAAGGTTGGCGTGGCCAAGTTCCCGTGGGCGGCCAGCGGCCGCGCCATCGGCATCGGCCGCACCGAGGGCTTCACCAAGCTGATCTTCGACGAGGAAACCCACCGCATCATCGGCGGCGCCATCGTCGGCGTGCATGCCGGCGACCTGCTGGCCGAGATCGGCCTGGCGATCGAGATGGGCGCGGAGGCCGAGGACATCGGCCACACCATCCACGCCCATCCGACCCTGAGCGAGTCGGTCGGCATGGCGGCCGAGGTCTACGACGGCACCATCACCGACCTGTACATCCCGAAGAAGAAGTAGGCGAAGGCCTGGCGGCAGCGCAAAACCCCGGCCTGCGCCGGGGTTTTGCATTTGTGCGCCTGTAAATCCAAGCGCCCGGCACAACGACAAAACCCCGCATCGCTGCGGGGTTTTGCATGAAACTTCTTGCGAGTCCCGAGTCCCGAGTCCCGAGTCCCGAAGGAATCAGAACGCGAAGGTCACACCGGCCACCGGACCCTTGAACTCCTGCTTCAGGCCGACGCTGGTCAGCGAGGCGGCATTGGAGTCGGTCTCGCGGTCCACGTCCAGCTTGAACCAGTCGTAGCCGGCGAAGATGCCGAAGTTCCTGGTGAAGCGGTACTCGACGATCGCATTGGCGCGGGTCAGGTCGCCGTCGTACTTGCCGAAATCGCCCCACTTGGTGTTGACGTACTGGCCCTGCGCGCTGAGCAGCCAGTGTTCGTTCGGCTGTGCGGTGAAGCGCACGCCGACCACCGGCGCGGCGCCGTCCTCGCTGTCGTCGATGAAGGTGCCCGAATACAGGTCGCCCAGGTCGGCATAGGCATTGGCCTGGACCTTGGCCCATTCGGCGCCGAGCTGCAGGCCCAGGCTGAACTGCGGCGTGTCGATGACCGAGTAGTCGTACACCAGGCTGGCGACCTGGTACTTCAGCTCGCCCTTGATGAAACTGCCGGCCGGCACGGTGACGCCGTCGTAGCTGAGGTCCTCGCCCAGTTCCTCGCGGCGGTTCTTGTCGTACTTGAAGTAGTCGAAGATCAGGCGCTGGCGGGTGCTGATGCGGAACATGCCGTCCACGCGCGGCTCCCATTCCTTGCCGCCGAAGCCGAAGTCCTGCGAGCCGGAGAGCGCGTTGCCGTCGATGGTGGTGTTGCCGCGCAGGGTGTTGTCGTTGTCCACGTTCATCGCGCCGAGGCGCAGGGTGAAGCGGTCGTCGCCGTCTTCGGCGTGGGCGGGAAGGGCGTAGGCGGCGAGCGCACACGGCAACGCCAGGGCAAGCAAGTGTTTCATAGGGAGTGGAGCTCCGTCATCTGGGGATGGATGCGCCGATGGCGAGCGCCACCGCGTGCCGCAACTATCCTTAAAGCCGTGTCCACCATTCGTGAAAGTATGGAGGTGGCATCGGTCACCAAATCACAGGCAAAAAGAAGAGCCCCGGTCGCCCGGGGCTCCATGGGTCCGCGCTGCAAATCGACGAGGATGGGCGCAGTCCCTGGATGATCTGACCGGAGGTGAGATGAAAAGTTCCCACCCAAATCCCTGCTGCGATGCATCAATCCAGGCCGCGGTGCGGGTCCGCGACGTGGTATCGTTGGCGGCTTGGCTCGATCGGGGGGCGGCCGCGACCTTTGGCGGTTGTCTCGTAAATTGTCCCATTGCTATAATTCCGCGGCTCGACGGACGCGAAAGCGTCCTCAACTCACCACCAACTGCAGGATTTTCTGTGCTGAACTCCGTTGATGCGGGGCGGCGGCTGATGCTGCGCGCAGCGATTTACCCGCTGCTGGCGGTAGCCGTGGTTTCCCTGGCGTTCCTGCTGCTGGGGCCGAAGTACGCCATGGGCGCTGCCGCAACCGGGCTGGCGACCGTGGTGGGAGGATGGCTGGCGGCACGCACCGCGTTGAGCGGCGGCGTGCAGGCGGCAGGTGCGGCGATGGCGCGGTTGATCGTGGCCATGGTGCTGAAGTGGGTGTTGATATTCGCGGTGCTGGCGCTGGGCTTTGCCTGGTGGCGGTTGCCTCCTCTGGCCCTGTTGACGGGTATCGCCGTCGGGCTGATGTTCCAGGTTCTGGCGCTGGCCAGACGTTGATCGAATCACGATAAGGGCTCAGGACTCATGGCGGGCGAGGAAGCAACCCCTACCTCCTACATCCAGCACCACCTGCAGAACCTCACCTTCCAGGTGCAGGAAGGCGGGTTCTGGCAGGTGCACGTCGATACGCTGGTCATGTCGGTGCTGTCCGGCCTGCTGATGGTGTTCGGCTTCTGGGTCGCCACGCGCAAGGCCACCGCCGGCGTGCCGGGCAAGTGGCAGGCGTTCGTGGAGATCCTGCTGGAGTTCGTCGACCGCCAGGTCAAGGACACCTACCACGGGACCAGCAAGCTGGTGACCCCGATCGCGATCACCCTGTTCTTCTGGATCCTGATGATGAACCTCATCAAGATGGTCCCGGCGGACTTCATCGCCAGGCCGCTCGAAATGGCCGGCGTGCACTATTGGAAGCCGGTACCCACCGCCGACGTCAATGCCACCCTGGGCATGTCGATCAGCGTGTTCTTCCTGATGATCTTCTTCTCGCTGCGCTCCAAGGGCGTGGGTGGGATGACCAAGGAATTCCTGACCGCCCCGTTCGGCAAGTGGATGCTGCCGTTCAACCTGATCCTCAATATCGTCGAGTGGGTGAGCAAGCCGATCTCGCTGGCGATGCGACTGTTCGGCAACATGTTCGGCGGCGAGATCGTGTTCCTGCTGATCTGGGTGCTGGGCGGTGCCGGCATCTTCGGCGCCCTGGCCGGCGGCGCGTTCGGCTTCGGCTGGATGCTGTTCCACCTGCTGGTGATTCCTTTGCAGGCTTTCATCTTCATGATGCTGTCCATCGTGTATCTGAGCCTGGCGGAAGACAGCCACTGATGTTTCTGCTTCACGCGTTTTAAGCAACCCTTCGTTCGATTCACCATCCTCAAGCAACTTTAGTTCTCGGAGAAAACCATGTCCTTCGCCGTCCTGACCAACCTCGCCCAAGTCCAGAGCTCCACCGTCCTCGCCGTCGGCATCATGATCGGCCTGGCCGCGCTGGGCGCCGGCCTCGGTCTGGCCATCATGGCCGGCAAGTTCCTGGAGTCGGCCGCGCGCCAGCCGGAACTGATCCCGGTGCTGCAGGTGCGCATGTTCATCACCGCCGGCCTGATCGACGCCGCGTTCATCATCAGCGTCGCGGTCGGCCTGCTGTTCGCGTTCGCCAACCCGATGATCGGCGAGTTCGTGTCGCGCCTGCCGCAGGGCGGCTGATCCAGTAGCACCGGCGGACGGCCGCAGCGATGCGGCTGGCCCCGCTGCGGATGAAGGTTCGGATGCGCCCGCCGCGATGGCGGCGCGCCCACCCCGTCACTTTGGCTGAGCGTACCCCATGAATATCGGTCTCACCCTCTTTGCCCAGGCGCTGGCGTTTGCCGGTCTGATCTGGATCGTCGCGACCAAGATCTGGCCGCCGCTGATGAAGGCCATCGAAGAGCGCCAACAGAAGATCGCCGAAGGCCTCGCCGCCGCCGATCGCAGCCAGAAGGATCTGGCGCAGGCGCAGGAAAAGGTCAACGAAGCGCTGAAGGACGCACGCGTCAAGGCCAACGAAATCATCGACCAGGCCCACGCGCGCGCCAACCAGATCGTCGAAGCGGCCAAGCACGAGGCGATCGCCGAGGCCAACCGGCAGAAGGATCTGGCCCAGGCCGAGATCGACGCCGCCGCCAACCGTGCGCGCGAAGAACTGCGTCGCCAGGTGTCGCTGCTGGCGGTGAGCGGTGCGGAAAAGCTGCTCAAGCGCGAAATCGACGCCAACGCCCACAAGGCGCTGCTCGACGCGCTGGCGGCGGAGATCTGAGATGAGCCAGGCCCTCACACTGGCGCGTCCGTATGCCCGCGCCGCGTTCGCCGCGGCCAGCGACGCCGGCAAGCTCGCGCCCTGGTCGCAGGCCCTGGCGTTGTCCGCCCAGGTCGCCGCCGATCCGCGCGTGGCGGCCTTGCTGCATAACCCGCAGCTGCAGCGCGAGCAGGCGGTGGCGCTGCTGGCGCCGCATGTGGCCGACGAGCAGTACGCGCGCTTCCTGGGCCTGCTGGCCGAAGCGCAGCGGCTGCCGCTGCTGCCCGAGATCGCCGGGCTGTACGATCAGCTGCGGGCCGAGGCCGAATCCGTGGTCAAGGCCAACGTGACCTCGGCCACCCAGCTCAGCGACGCGGAAGTGGCCTCGTTGAAGGTGGCGTTGAAGCAGCGCTTCGGCCGCGAGGTCGAGATCACCACGGCGGTGGACGCTTCGCTGATCGGCGGCGCGGTGATCGACGCCGGCGACGTGGTCATCGACGGTTCGCTGAAAGGCAAGCTGTCGCGCCTGCACTCCGCACTGGCCCACTAAGAAGCGGGAATGGCGAATAGAGAAAAGAGAACCCGGCCCGGCGGCGACGCCAGCAGCGATTCCCGATTCCCCATTCCCGATTCTCAAAGAAGCTAACCAAACGTCGCCATCCGCCTTCGCGCGGTGGACGATCCGAAGGAAACCAAGATGGCAACCACGCTCAACCCCTCCGAAATCAGCGAACTGATCAAGAACCGCATCGAGCAGGTCACGCTGACCGCGGAGTCGCGCAATGAAGGCACGGTCACCAGCGTGTCCGACGGCATCGTGCGCATCTTCGGCCTGGCCGACGTGATGCAGGGCGAGATGATCGAACTGCCGAACGAGACCTACGCCCTGGCGCTGAACCTGGAGCGCGACTCGGTCGGCGCCGTGGTGCTCGGCGACTACGAGAACCTGCGCGAAGGCGACGTGGCCAAGACCACCGGCCGCATCCTGGAAGTGCCGGTGGGCAAGGAACTGCTCGGCCGCGTGGTCAACGCGCTGGGCGAGCCGATCGACGGCAAGGGCCCGCTCGGCACCAGCGCGACCGCGCCGGTGGAGCGCGTGGCGCCGGGCGTGATCTGGCGCAAGTCGGTCGACCAGCCGGTGCAGACCGGCTACAAGTCGGTCGATGCGATGATCCCGATCGGCCGCGGCCAGCGCGAGTTGGTCATCGGCGACCGCCAGACCGGCAAGACCGCGCTGGCGATCGATGCGGTGATCAACCAGAAGAGCACAGGCATCAAGTGCGTATACGTGGCGATCGGGCAGAAGGCCTCGACCGTGGCCAACATCGTGCGCAAGCTGGAAGAGAACGGCGCGATGGCGCATACCATCGTGGTCGCCGCGACCGCCTCCGAATCGGCGGCGATGCAGTACATCAGCGCCTACGCCGGCTGCACCATGGGCGAGTACTTCATGGACCGCGGCGAAGACGCGCTGATCGTGTACGACGACCTGTCCAAGCAGGCCGTGGCCTACCGCCAGATCTCGCTGCTGCTGAAGCGCCCGCCGGGCCGCGAAGCGTATCCGGGCGACGTGTTCTACCTGCACAGCCGCCTGCTGGAGCGCGCCGCGCGCGTGTCCGAGGACTACGTGGAGAAGTTCACCAACGGCGAAGTGAAGGGCAAGACCGGTTCGCTGACCGCGCTGCCGATCATCGAAACCCAGGCCGGCGACGTGTCCGCGTTCGTGCCGACCAACGTGATCTCGATCACCGACGGCCAGATCTTCCTGGAAACCGACCTGTTCAACGCCGGCATCCGTCCTGCGGTGAACGCCGGCATCTCGGTGTCGCGCGTCGGCGGCGCCGCGCAGACCAAGATCATCAAGAAGCTGTCCGGCGGCATCCGCATCTCGCTGGCGCAGTACCGCGAGCTGGCGGCGTTCGCGCAGTTCGCCTCGGACCTGGACGAAGCCACCCGCAAGCAGCTTGAGCGCGGCCAGCGCGTCACCGAGCTGATGAAGCAGAAGCAGTACCTGCCGATGTCCATCGCCAACCAGGCGCTGTCGATCTACGCGGTCAACGAAGGCTTCCTGGACGACGTGCCGGTCAACAAGATCGGCGCGTTCGAGGAAGGCCTGCACGCGCATTTCGCCAACACCGCCGGCGAGCTGATCGCCAAGGTCAACGACAGCGGCGACTGGAACGGCGAGATCGAAGCGGCGTTCAAGAAGGGCATCGGCGAGTTCAAGACGACCGGTAGCTGGTAAGCGGAACCGGGACCAGGGACCGGGGACCGGGGACCCGCGAAAGCGGCGTCCACGGTTCACCGCCCCAGGTGCCGGCGACAACAACGATCTGTGATCGAGGGCCTTCCGGGTCCCCGGTCCCCGGTCCCGAGTCCCGAGAAGAGAATGGCAGGCGGACGCGAAATCAAAACCAAGATCAAGAGCGTGCAGAACACCCGCAAGGTGACGCGCGCGCTCGAGATGGTCTCGGCCTCCAAGATCCGCAAGGCGCAGGATCGGATGAAGACCTCGCGGCCGTACGCGCAGGCGATGAAGCAGGTGATCGGGCATCTGGCGCAGGCCAGCACCGACTACACGCATCCGTTCCTGGTGCAGCGCGATGCGGTCAAGCGCGTCGGCTACATCGTGATCTCCTCCGATCGCGGCCTGGCCGGCGGCCTCAACAACAACCTGTTCCGCAAGATGCTGGGCGAAGTGCGCCAGTGGCAGGACCAGGGCGCCGGCATCGACGTGGTCACCATCGGCCAGAAGGCCTCGGTGTTCTTCCGCCGGCTCAAGGTGGACATGGTCGGCAGCGTCAGCCACCTGGGCGACGTGCCGCAGCTGGAGCAGCTGATCGGCGTGATCAAGGTGATGCTCGATGCGTTCACCGAGGGCAAAGTCGACCGCGTCTACCTGGTCTACAACCGCTTCGTGAACACGATGACGCAGAAGGCCAGCTTCGACCAGCTGCTGCCGCTGCCGGCGGCGGAGAACCAGGTCGCGCACCACGACTGGGACTACCTGTACGAACCCGATGCCGCGAGTGTGCTGGAGCATGTGATGACGCGCTACATCGAGTCGCTGGTGTATCAGGCGGTGCTGGAGAACGTGGCCTCCGAACATGCCGCACGCATGGTCGCGATGAAGGCCGCCAGCGACAACGCCAACAAGCTGATCAGCACCTTGCAGCTCATTTACAACAAGGCGCGGCAGGCGGCGATCACCCAGGAAATTTCCGAGATCGTCGGCGGCGCGGCCGCTGTGTAGCCGGGAAGGGGGAATGGAGAAACGGGCATGGTCGAAGCAGTCGCATTCGATCCTCCCCTTCCCGATTCCCCGTTCCCCATTCCCGACACCAGTTTCGAATAGACATGAGTGGAGTTATCCAAATGAGTCAGGGCAAGATCGTTCAGATCATCGGCGCGGTCGTCGACGTCGAATTCGCGCGTGCCGATGTGCCGAAGATTTACGACGCACTGAAGGTCGAAGGCACCGCCATCACGCTGGAAGTGCAGCAGCAGCTGGGCGACGGCATCGTGCGCACCATCGCGCTCGGTTCCACCGACGGCCTCAAGCGCAACCTGCTGGCGACCAACACCGGCCGCGCGATCTCGGTGCCGGTCGGCCCGGGCACGCTGGGTCGGATTATGGACGTGCTGGGCCGCCCGATCGACGAGGCCGGCGAGGTGCAGGCCACCGACCATTGGGAAATCCACCGCGCCGCGCCGAGCTACGAAGACCAGTCCTCGGCCACCGAGCTGCTGGAAACCGGCATCAAGGTCATCGACCTGATGTGCCCGTTCGCCAAGGGCGGCAAGGTCGGCCTGTTCGGCGGCGCCGGCGTCGGCAAGACCGTCAACATGATGGAACTGATCAACAACATCGCCAAGGCGCACGCGGGTCTGTCCGTGTTCGCCGGCGTGGGCGAGCGTACCCGCGAGGGCAACGACTTCTACCACGAGATGAAGGACTCCAACGTCCTGGACAAGGTCGCGATGGTGTACGGCCAGATGAACGAGCCGCCGGGCAACCGCCTGCGCGTGGCGCTGACCGGCCTGACCATGGCCGAGTACTTCCGCGACGAGAAAGACGAGAACGGCAAGGGTAAGGACGTGCTGCTGTTCGTCGACAACATCTATCGTTACACCCTGGCCGGTACCGAAGTGTCGGCGCTGCTGGGCCGCATGCCGTCGGCGGTGGGCTACCAGCCGACCCTGGCCGAGGAAATGGGCGTGCTGCAGGAGCGCATCACCTCGACCAAGACCGGCTCGATCACCTCGATCCAGGCCGTGTACGTGCCCGCGGACGATTACACCGACCCGTCGCCGGCGACCACCTTCGCCCACCTCGACTCGACCGTGGCGCTGTCGCGCAGCATCGCCTCGCTGGGTATCTACCCGGCGGTGGATCCGCTGGATTCGACCTCGCGCATGATGGATCCGAACGTGATCGGCCACGAGCACTACGACACCGCCCGCCGCGTGCAGATGACCCTGCAGAAGTACAAGGAACTGAAGGACATCATCGCGATCCTGGGCATGGACGAGCTGTCCGAAGAGGACAAGCAGTCGGTGTCGCGTGCGCGCAAGATCGAGCGCTTCTTCAGCCAGCCGTTCCACGTGGCCGAAGTGTTCACCGGTTCGCCGGGCAAGTACGTGTCGCTCAAGGACACCATCCGCGGCTTCAAGGGCATCGTCGAAGGCGAGTACGACCACCTGCCGGAGCAGGCGTTCTACATGGTCGGCAGCATCGAAGAAGCGGTCGAGAAGGCCAAGAAAATGGCCGAGAAGGCCTGATCCGGACAGCCGGCCGCGCGGCGGCCGGCCGTCGCGCATCGGCATTCGGCAGCAGAGCATCGTCAAGGCGGGGCGCTGGAATCGAACAAGCGGGAACAGGATGCGGCCGCCGAGCTGCTTCCGAGTCCCGGGTCCCGAGTCCCGAGTCCCGCCGCACCCAGTGAGGCACCATGAGCACCATCCGTTGCGACATCGTCAGCGCCGAGCACGAGATCTACCACGGTGAAGCGACCCTGGTGGTCGCCACCGGCGAGCTGGGCGAGCTGGGCATCGCGCCCAAGCACGCGCCGCTGATCACCCGGCTCAAGCCCGGCAAGGTGGTGGTGACCACCCCCAGCGGCGAGCAGCTGGATTTTGCCATTTCCGGCGGCATCCTCGAGGTGCAGCCGCAGGTGGTGACCATCCTGGCCGACACCGCGATCCGCGCGCAGGACATCGACGAGGCGTCGGTGCGCAAGGCCAAGGACGAAGCCGAGCGCATGCTCGCCAACCGTGGCGACGGCATCGACGTGGCCGAGGCGCAGGCCAAGCTGGCGGAAGTCACCGCGCAGCTGCAGGCGCTGGAACGCCTGCGCAAGCACCTCAAGCACTAGCGAAACCGCGCGGCGCCTTGCGGCCGCACGACCGCGACGAAGACGCCGGCGATTGCCGGCGTTTTTCGTTGATGGAATGCGCCGCGTGCGGGCGAGATCGCGTGCGCAGCGGGGTGGGGCGTGCGCGACAGTGACATGGCGCACGGCGCTGGCTTTATCGCCGCTGACTCGCTTGCGCGCTTGCGCCGCAAGCGCGGCGTGCTGCAACGCAATCGTCCGCTGGCTCCGGCAAGATGGCGGCCCGATCTGTGCATCCTTCCCCCACGCAGACGCTTTCCCTGGAGACACACGATGACCGCTTACGTTGCTGCCACACTCCCGCGCGCGCTGACCGCGCTGCTGGCCGGCGCCGCCATGATGGGCTGCGCGATACCCGCACGCAGCGCCACCCCGCTCGACCCGCTGCTCGACCATATCGTCGAGCGCAACGCGATCGGCGACCAGGTGGCGCTGAGTAAATGGGACAGCGGCAAGCCGGTGCTGGATGCCACGCGCGAGGCCGCGGTGCTGGCCAACGTGCGCGCGCAGGCGCCGGCGCACGGCGTGGACGCGGACGATGCGGCGCGTTTCTTCGGCATGCAGATCGAGTCCAACAAGCTGGTGCAGTACCAGCTGCTGGCGCGCTGGCGGCTGCGCGGCCGCGCCCCGAACCAGCCGCGTCCGGACCTGACCGCGCTGCGCGCGCGCCTGGACCAACTGCAGGGCGAGATGCTGGACGCGCTGCAGGCCAGCGCCGCGGTCCGGCAGGCGCCGGATTGCCCGGCGACGACCGCGCGTGCGGCCGAGGCCTATGCGCTGCGCTGGCAGCTGGACCAGGTCCATCGCACCGCACTGGTACGCAGCCTGGGCGATTTCTGCCACTGAGCAGGGCGAGCGGGTCGCAGTCGCGCCGATTGCACCCGCATCCGGCCTGCGCCGCCAAGCGCGCGCAGGCCGACCCGGTTGCCGCCGGGCGCATGCTGTGCACTTTGTAGGAGCGGCTTCAGCTGCGACAGGCGCGATCCGTAACGCCCGTCGCGGCTGAA
>NZ_CAPJ01000160.1 GCF_000331775.1 Xanthomonas translucens pv. translucens DSM 18974 | reverse complement strand
GCCGTGGCCCAAGGTCGATTTCGCCAAGTTCGGCGAGGTCGAGGTCAAGCCGCTGTCGCGGATCAAGAAGATCTCCGGCGCCAACCTGGCGCGCAACTGGGCGATGATCCCGCACGTCACCCAGTTCGAGCAGGCCGACATCACCGACCTGGAAGCGCTGCGCGTGGCCCTGAACAAGGAAAACGAAAAGGCCGGCATCAAGCTGACCATGCTCGCCTTCCTGCTCAAGGCCAGCGCCGCGGCGCTCAAGCAGTTCCCCGACTTCAACGCCTCGCTGGATGCGGCCGGCGAGAACCTGACCCTGAAGAAGTACTTCCACATCGGGTTCGCCGCCGACACCCCCAACGGGCTGGTGGTGCCGGTGATCCGCGACGTGGACAAGAAGGGCGTGGTCGAGCTGGCGCGCGAGAGCGGCGAACTGGCCAGGAAGGCGCGCGACGGCAAGCTCGGCCCGGCCGAGATGAGCGGCGGCTGCTTCTCGATCAGCTCGCTCGGCGGCATCGGCGGCACCGCGTTCACGCCGATCGTCAATGCGCCGGAAGTGGCGATCCTGGGCGTGTCCAAGGCGGCGATCCAGCCGGTCTGGAACGGCAAGGAATTCGCGCCCAAGCTGCTCCTACCGCTGTCGCTGAGCTACGACCACCGGGTCATCGACGGCGCCGCGGCGGCACGCTTCACCACCTACCTGAGCCAGGTGCTGGCGGACATGCGCCGCGTGCTGCTGTAAGTCCCACCGCAAAGGCGCCGCGCCCGGCGCGGCCCGTGTTTCCCCCACCTGCGTGCGCCGCGTCCATCGCGGCGCCGCCGTAGAACTGCAATCGCCCGCCGGCGCGCCGGCCGGGCCACAGGAGAAGCTGCATGGCGGTCATTGAGGTCAAGGTCCCGGATATCGGCGACTACAGCGAGGTTCCGGTCATCGAGGTGCTGGTCGCCGTCGGCGACACGGTGAAGAAGGACCAGGGCCTGCTGACCCTGGAGTCGGACAAGGCCACGCTGGAAGTGCCGTCGGCGGCGGCCGGCGTGATCAAGGAACTGAAGGTCAAGCTCGGCGACACCTTGTCCGAAGGCGCGGTGATCGCGCTGCTGGAAACCGAGGACGCCGGCGCCGCGCCGGCCGCCGCGCCTGCCGCGGCCAAGGCCGAG
>NZ_CAPJ01000161.1 GCF_000331775.1 Xanthomonas translucens pv. translucens DSM 18974 | reverse complement strand
CGGCAGCGCCGGTGCCGCGCTGATCAGCGGCGCGCGCGCAGCCCCTGCGGGCGCAGCCGCAGCCACAGCGTCTGCACCAGCAGCACCGCGGCCAGCGCCAGCGCTACCCAGGCCGCGCTGCGTGCGCCGTCCATGCCGCTGCCGGCCTGCTTGACGTAGACCGCGGCCAGCGCCCACAGCGCTGCCGCCACATAGGCCAGGTTGCCGCGCATCGCCCGGTTCAGGCCGAGCAGCAGTGCTGCGGCCAGCGCGAACAGCAGCAGGCTCCACGGCAGCATGTGCTCGGTGGACAGCCAGCGGTAGGCGACGATCACCTGCGCGGTGTCGAGGAAGGCGGCCAGCGACAGCCAGCCTGCATGCAGCGACAGCGGCAGCCAGGCCCACAGCGCCTGCCACGGCTCGGCGCGCCGATCGCGCGACAGGCGCAGCGCGGCCAGTGCCAGGCACGCCAGCGCCGCCCAGATCACCGCCAGCGCCAGCAGGAAATGCTGCTGCGAGAACACCGGCATCCACAGCGCGGTGAGGCCGAAGCCCAGTGCCGCCGGCAGCCGCACCCGCTTCAGCGCGCTGTCGCGCCGGCGCCGCGGCGACAGCTGCCAGGCCGCGAAGGCCAGGTCGAGCAGGAAGATCGGCCCCCAGATCGCGAAGGCGTAGCCGGCGGCGACGATCAGCGTCGGGTAGCGGTCCGAGATCGCGCCGTTGCTCGGGCCGAACGCGCCGCGCTGCGAAAACCAGGCGATCAGCGGCATCACCAACGACATCAACAGCACGAATGCGCGCATGGCCACACTCCGATCGAGGTGCGGCGCATGCTAGGCGCCCGTCCGTGAAGGCTGTGCGCCGCCCGAGGCCGCGATGACGCCGGGACAATGCGCAGGCGTACAGTCCGCCGCGCACGCCGCATACAGGCGCTTCTCGGCGCCGTTGCGCGTCCGCCGCGGGTTTTTTGCCAGGCAAAGGTTGGCGCTGCGGCTGCGGGCCGCCACAATAGGGGTTTCCCCCTCATTAGTTGCCGGAGTTGCCCGCATGGCCGAAATCAAGGAAGCACTTGTCCCCGATATCGGTGACTACAGCGACGTCCCGGTAATCGAAGTGCTGGTGGCGGTCGGCGACACGGTGAAGAAAGACCAGAGCCTGGTCACTCTGGAGTCGGACAAGGCGACGATGGAAGTGCCGTCGCCGTTCGCCGGCGTGGTCAAGGAGTTGAAGGTCAAGATCGGCGACAGCCTGTCCGAAGGCAAGCTGGTGGCCTTGATCGAAGTGGCCGAGGACGGCGCCAGCGCCGCCGCGCCGGCTCAGGCCAAGGCCGCGCCAGCG
>NZ_CAPJ01000162.1 GCF_000331775.1 Xanthomonas translucens pv. translucens DSM 18974 | reverse complement strand
GCGCGCGCTGCTGGCACGCGCGCTGGCGCTGGCCGCCCCGGGCGGGGTGGTGGTGGCCTGCCAGTCCAACAACGAAGGCGCGCGTTCCGGCGAGGACGACCTGCAGCAACTGGCCGGCCTGGGCGGCAAGCTGACCAAGCACCACTGCCGCGTGTACTGGACCGCGCCGCTGCACGGCGGCCACGACGCCGCGCTGCAGCAGCGCTGGGCCAGGCTCGACGCGCCGCGGCCGATCCTGGACGGGCGCTTCCGCAGCCGTCCCGGGGTGTTCGCTTGGGACCGCATCGATCCGGCCTCGGCGCTGCTGGCCGAGCATCTGCCGGCCGACCTGGCCGGCCGCGGCGCCGATCTTGGCGCCGGCTACGGTTATCTGTCGGCGGAATTGCTGGCGCGTTGCCCGACCATCGCCGCACTTGATCTGTTCGAGGCCGACGCGCGCGCGCTGGCGCTGGCGCGGGCGAACCTGGCGCAGGCGCCGGCCGCAGTGGAGATCGACTACCACTGGCACGACGTGACCGCGGGGCTGCCGGCGCAGTACGACTTCATCGTCAGCAATCCGCCGTTCCACGCGCCGGGGCGGATGGAGCGCCCGGACATCGGTCGCCGCTTCATCGCCGTGGCCGCGCAGGCGCTCAAGCCCGGCGGCAGGCTGTACCTGGTCGCCAACCGGCACCTGCCGTACGAGGCGGTGCTCGACGCCAGCTTCGGCGACACCAAGGTGGTCGCCAGTCGCGACGGCTTCAAGCTGATCCTGGCGATACGCGCCCGCGCCACGGTGCGCCGGTGAAGCTGGTCAAGCATCTGGCCAATCTGGGCTACGGCAGCCGCAAGCAGGTCACCCTGATGTTCCGCGAAGGCCGCATCACCGACGCCGCCGGCGAGGTGCTGTACGCCGACGACCAGGTCGAACATGCCGCGATCCGGGTCGATGGCCAGGCGCTGGATCCGCCGCCGGGGCTGATCCTGGCGCTGCACAAGCCGGTCGGCTACACCTGCTCGACCAAGGACCCGGGGCGCATCGTCTACGACCTGCTGCCGCCGCGCTTCCGCCTGCGCTCGCCGTTGCTGTCCACTGTCGGGCGGCTGGACCGCGATACCAGCGGGCTGTTGCTGATGACCGATGACGGCGCGCTGCTGCATCGCATCGTCTCGCCGAAAGCGCAGCTGGCCAAGGTCTACGAAGCGACCCTGGCCGAGGACTTGCGCGGCGACGAGGCGGCGCAGTTCGCCAGCGGCACGCTGCTGCTGGACGGCGAGACCACGCCGCTGCTGCCGGTGCAGCTGGAGGTGCTGGACCCGCGCCAGGCGCGCATCACCCTGTACGAAGGCCGCTACCACCAGGCGCGGCGCATGTTCGCCGCGGTCGGCAACCACGTGGTGACCTTGCACCGCAGCCGTATCGGCGGCTTCGCGCTGGACGCGAGCTTGCCGGCCGGGCAGTGGCGCGTGCTGCAGGCGGCGGATCTGGGGCGGGTGTTTGGGTGAGGGTGTATCGGGACTGGGGACTGGGGACTCAGAAAAGCCGGGGTGCTGCTTGGTGCTGTCGGCCCGGATTTTTGTAAAGCGCGGCAGCGTTTGTAGGAGCGGCTTCAGCCGCGACGAGCGTTACCCATAACGTCTGTCGCGGCTGAAGCCGCTCCTACCGGGTCTTGCAGGGAGACACGATCCGGATGCGCTTTGCGCGTTACGCGAACAGCTTTTTCCACCCGTCCAGCCCCAGCTGTTCCAACGTCTGCAGATTGCGCTCCACGATCACGTCCGCGTCCGGGAATGCGGCCACGGCGCGTTCGACGCTGTCCTCGCGCAGCAGGTGCAAGGTGGGGAAGGGCGCGCGGTTGGTGTAGTTGCCGATGTCGTCCGGCGCGGTGCCGGCGAACTGGTAGTGCGGATGGAAGCTGGCCACCTGCAGGATGCCGTGCAGGTTCAGCGCGTCCACCGCGGCGTCGGCGTTGTCGAGAAAATCGTTGTAGTCCAGGAAATCGCCCAGCACCTGCGGATGCACGATCAGCGTGGTGTCGATCTGCTCGGCCGGCGTGTCGCGCAGCAACAGCAGTTCCTCGCTCAACTCCTCCAGCAAGGCCTCCGGCGTGGTCGCGTCGCTGAGCACGTAGCGGATCTGCTGCTTGACGTGCACCGCCTTGGCGAACGGGCACAGGTTCAGGCCGATCACCGCGCGCTCCAGCCATAGGCGGGTTGCGGCGATCGGATCTGAGTTGGGGTCGAGGTGGTTCAAGGCGATTCCAGCGGGCGAGGGCGGGCGGCGATCGGGCGAAGCGGACGGCGGGCGTGCCGCCGCGCGCGGCTCAGTCGCGGAAATTCTCGAACTGCAGCGGCAGCTCGAAATCGCTCTTCTTCAGCAGCGCCATCACGTCCTGCAGGTCGTCGCGCTTCTTGCCGCTGATGCGCAGCTTGTCGCCGTTGATCTGCGCTTCCACCTTGAGCTTGGCGTCCTTGATCGCGGCGACGATCTTCTTGGCCAGCTTCTGCTCGATGCCCTGCTTGACCGTGACCTTCTGCCGCGCGCCGGCCAGGTTGGTCTCCACGTCGCCGAATTCCAGACAGCGCACGTCGATGCCGCGCGCGATCAGCCGCGCGCGCAGGATGTCGGTCATCTGCTTGACCTGGAAGTCGCTCGGCGCGGCCTGGTTGATGACCTGGTCGTCGAGTTCGAAGCTGGCCTCCACGCCCTTGAAGTCGAAGCGGGTCGACAGCTCGCGGTTCGCCTGGTCGATGGCATTGGTCAGTTCGTGCTTGTCGATTTCGGAGACGACATCGAAGGAAGGCATGGCAGTTCCTCGGAGAAAGACTGCCTATCCTACCGATCTCGCCGCAGCGCCGCTGCCGGCGCGTTCGCGCCGCTGCGCGCTGCCGCCGATCGCGGCGATAATCCGCGCATGCCCAGCTCCCGTTCCAACGCCGCGGCCGCCGCCTGGATGATCGCGGCGGTCGCCTGCTTCGCGCTGATGGATGCGACGATGAAGCTGCTGACCGCGCACTATCCGGCGCTGCAGGTGGCCGCGCTGCGCGGCGGCGCCTCGCTGCCGTTCGTGCTGCTGTGGGTGCTGGCCACCGCCGGCCCGCG
Source organism: Xanthomonas translucens pv. translucens DSM 18974 (assembly GCF_000331775.1). The sequence continues at coordinate 5,814 of NZ_CAPJ01000162.1, read as the reverse complement.
ATCGATCCTGCCGGTGCGCTGGGGCCTGCACCTGCTGCGCGGCGTGCTCGGCATCGCGATGATCGGCTGCTTCGCCTGGGCGCTGCGCAGCCTGCCGCTGTCCACCGCCTACACGATCTACTTCGTCGCGCCGCTGCTGGTGACGGCGTTGTCGGTGCCGCTGCTGGGCGAGCAGGTCGGCCCGCGGCGCTGGGCCGCGATCGGCATCGGCCTGGTCGGCGTGCTGGTGGTGCTGCGCCCCGGCGTGGGCGGCTTCGTGTCGTTGCCGGGGTTGATGGTGCTGCTGGCGGCCACCGCCTATGCGCTCGCGGTGGTGCTGGTCAGCCTGCTGGCGCGTACCGAGACGCCGCAGTCGCTGGTGGTCTGGTTCCTGCTGATCATGGTGCTGGGCGCCGGTGCGCTGGCGTGGCCGGCCTGGCTCCCGCTGCGCCTGGCCGATGCTGGCTGGATCGCCACGCTCGGCCTGGCCGGCGCGCTGGCGCAGGTGGCCTTGACCCAGGCGTTCCGCCGCGGCGACGCCTCGCTGATCGCGCCGTTGGAGTACAGCGGCCTGATCTGGGTGATCCCGTGGGACTGGCTGCTGTGGCGCAAGCTGCCCGACGCCTGGACCTGGTTGGGCGCAGCGATCATCGTCGCCAGCGGGCTGTACCTGCTGCACCGCGAGCGGGTCCACGCCACGGTGCGCCCGCCGCCGCTGGCGCATCCCTAGCGGGTGCCGGCGGCGCTCCAGGCGCACGCGTTAGAATCCAATGGAATAACGCCTGCAGGCCTGGCCTGCTAGGCTTTGCGCCCCCTTCCGCTGCCGGTCCCCGCGCGTTGATCCAGTTCGAGCACCTGCACAAGTCCTACTCCGTCGCCGGCCAAGCGGTCGTGGCCTTGCATCCGCTCGACCTGGAGATCCGCGCTGGCGAGGTGTTCGGCATCATCGGCCATTCCGGCGCCGGCAAGTCCACGCTGATCCGCCTGATCAACCGGCTCGAGGAACCCAGCGGCGGGCGCTTGCTGATCGACGGCGAGGACGTCACCGCGCTGGACCGTGCCGGGCTGCGCACGCTGCGCCGGCGCATCGGCATGATCTTCCAGCACTTCAATCTGCTGTCCTCGCGCACTGTGGCCGGCAATGTCGCCTTCCCGCTGGAACTGGCCGGCACCGCGCGCGCGCAGATCGACGCACGGGTGGCCGAACTGCTGGCCCGGGTCGGCCTGGCCGAGCACGCCAACAAGTATCCGGCGCAGCTGTCGGGCGGGCAGAAGCAGCGCGTGGGCATCGCCCGCGCGCTGGCCACCGGGCCGCAGATCCTGCTGTGCGACGAGGCCACCAGTGCGCTGGATCCGCAGACCACCGCCTCGGTGCTGCGCCTGCTGGCGCAGATCAACCGCGAGCTGGGCCTGACCATCGTGCTGATCACCCACGAGATGGACGTGATCCGCCGCGTCTGCGACCGCGTGGCGGTGCTCGATGCCGGGCACCTGGTCGAGAGCGGGCCGGTCACCGAGGTGTTCCTGCACCCGCGCCATCCGACCACGCGCCGCTTCGTGTCCGAGGCCGAACATGTGGACGAAGGCGAACTGCATCGCGACTTCACCGCGGTGGCCGGGCGCATCCTGCGCCTGACCTTCCTCGGCGGCGACACCTACGCCCCGCTGCTCGGGCGCATCGCGCGCGAGACCGCGGTGGACTACAACATCCTGTCCGGGCGCATCGACCGGATCAAGGACACCCCCTACGGCCAGCTGACCGTGGCCCTGGTCGGCGGCGATCTGGACGCGGCGCAGGCCGGGTTCGTCGCCGCCGGCGTGCATGTCGAGGAGCTGCGCCGATGATCCCGTTCGCCACCGCCGCCAGCGGCTTCTTCCGCAATCTCGACGCCGGCAAATGGGCCGAGATCGGCAACGCCACGCTGGACACGCTGCTGATGCTCGGCGGCGCGCTGCCGCTGACCCTGCTGATCGGCCTGCCGCTGGGCGTGCTGCTGTTCCTGACCGGGCCGCGTCAGACCCACCAGCGGCCAATGCTGTACGGCGTGCTGGCGCTGGCGATCAACGTGCTGCGCTCGGTGCCCTTCATCATCCTGATGATCGCGATGATTCCGCTGACGCTGTGGGCAATGGGGACTTCGCTGGGCGTGCGCGGCGCGATCCTGCCGCTGGTGGTGGGTGCGGCGCCGTTCTACGCGCGGTTGGTGGAGACCGCGCTGCGCGAAGTGGACCGCGGCGTGGTCGAGGCCAGCCTGGCGATGGGCGCGACCACCTGGCAACTGGTGACGCGGGTGCTGCTGCCCGAAGCGCGGCCGGGGCTGATCGCCGGCGCCACGGTGACCACCATCGCGCTGATCGGCTTCACCGCGATGGGCGGCGCGATCGGCTCCGGCGGCCTCGGCGACCTGGCCTATCGCGACGGCTACCAACGCTCGCACGCCGACGTGGCCCTGATCACCGTGGTGGTGCTGCTGTTGCTAGTGCAGGGGCTGCAGATGCTCGGCGACCGGCTGGTCGCGCATTACAGCCGGCGCTGAGCGCGCAGTGCCTTGCCTTGCTCTGTGTAGGAGCGGCTTCAGCCGCGACCGGATCTCTCGCTAAAGCGGTCGCGGCTGAAGCCGCTCCTACAGAAAAGCCATCCCTGGCCCTTCGCCGCATGCAGCGTCGGGGTCTGCTAGCTTGCCTGCATGGCGGCCTGGCCGCTTTTCTTCCCCACGTTTCGGATTCCTGCCCATGACCAACCTCCCGCTTCGTCTGCTGCTCGGCGCCGCCGTGCTCGCCCTGGCCGCCTGCGGCAAGACCTCCGCGCCCGGCGCCGACAACGCAACGCTCAGCGTCGCCGCCACTGCGGTGCCGCACGCGGAGATCCTGGAGGTGGTCAAGCCGCTGCTGGCCAAGCAGGGCGTGACCCTGCAGGTGCGCGTGTTCAACGATTACGTGCAGCCCAACGACCAGGTGGTGCAGAAGCAGATCGACGTGAACTACTTCCAGACCGAGCCGTACCTGGACGCCTACAACCGCGATCGCAAGAGCGGCCTTGTCACCGTGATCGGCGTGCACATCGAGCCGTTCGGCGCCTATTCGCGCCGCTTCAAGGCGCTGGCCGCGCTGCCGCAGGGCGCCGACGTGGTGATTCCCAACGATCCCAGCAACAACAGCCGCGCGCTGATCCTGCTCGACAAGGCCGGGGTCATCAAGCTCAAGGATCCGGCCAATGCGCTGTCCACCCAGCGCGACATCGTCGCCAATCCGAAGCAGCTGAAATTCCGCGAACTGGATTCGGCGATGCTGCCGCGGGTGCTGGACCAGGTCGATCTGGCCCTGATCAACACCAACTATGCGCTCGATGCCGGACTCAATCCCACCCGCGACGCGCTGGCGATCGAGAGCAAGGACTCGCCGTACGTGAACTTCCTGGTCGCGCGCGCCGACAACAAGGACGACCCGCGCGTGCAGAAGCTGGCCAAGGCGCTGACCAGCCCCGAGGTCAAGGCCTTCATCGAGCGCAAGTACCAGGGCGCGGTATTGCCGGCGTTCTGAGCGCCGGCAGCCCTGCCTTCGGGCCGGCGTGGCTTCACCAAGCGGCGTGGTAGTAGATTTTGTCCTTCGTCATCACGACATCGACGGCGTTCGCTTCGCCGTCGCTGTCGCTGATGCTGACGTGAAGCTTGGCGCCGGTGATGTTGAAAGGATTGTGCAGCGCCAGAAGATCTCTCTCCATCTCGAAGCTGCTCAGGTCCTCTTGGTTGGAGATCAGGCCGCCCACCAGGAACATCTCGGGATTGCGCGCGCCTTTTTGCTGCATCCCCTCCCTGATCTCGGAGAGAACCTCGTGTGCATCCGCGACTCCCGAGTAATGCGACAGGCCTAGAATGTCATGGCCGCGACGATTCTTTCCTTTCGCGCAAATGGCAATGCATGACGCCACCGCGAGCGTACCGAGGGAGTCGAATCCATCGAGAGTGGTGTTGATCACAGCGCATTCGTCCATGTCCACATCCATTCTCCTTTCCCGGTCGTCCGGGACATCGTCTGCGGACTGGACTTCTTCGACATGGGATGTCCGAAACAGCGCGGCGTATTGCCTTTCCAGCGCGCGGAATGGCTCGATCTGCTCCTGAGTAAAGCCGTTTGGCACGGAAGAGGAGCCGCGTGGGCCATGTCCTGAATCGCCTGTGCCGGCCGCAAGACGCCTGGCGATGCTTTGTCGCGACAGTCCCTCGAAGACGGGTGGGGCCGATGGCGACTCCTGGCCCGGATCGGCGGCATTGGCCGAAGACGGCTCGCCGGGATCGTAAGAGGTGTGGATGAACCGGCGGGCGGGGATGGAAGGGGCAGTCGGCATGGGATCAATTTTCATGAAAACTGTGAACGGCGATGTTTCCATTCTCCCTGAATCGGAGGTGCCGCGATGCCGAACCGATGGGCCGAAGAGGCGAAGCAAACGCATCAAATAAAGAAAAACGGGCCCCGAAGGACCCGTTTATCCGAACATGGCGATTGGATCGGTTAGAAACGCGCGCCGACGCCAAAGCTGACCAGCCACGGATCCAGCTTCAGGTCCTGGCCGGTGCCGCTGCCGGCAACCTGCACTTCCGGACGCGAATGCATGTAGCGGGCATCGGCGCGGGCGAACCAGGTCGAATTGATGTTCATGTCCACGCCGACGGTGCCGATCGCACCCTTGGCGGTGTCCAGGCCGACGTGCTGGCCGCTGGCCGACAGGCCGTCGATCTTCTCGTTGCTGAAGTTGGACTCGTAGTAGCCGACGCCGACGAACGGACGGAACACGTTGTCCGCCTGGCCGAAGTGGTACTGGCCGCTCAGCGCCAGCGGCTGCTGCTCGACGGTACCGACCTTGCCCACGCCGCTGGCGGTGACCCGGTGGTTGAACTTGTCGGCGGCGCCCCACAGCTCGACGGCCCAGTTGTCGTTGATCAGCCAGCTGGCGCTGATGGTCGGCGCCGGGCCGCCATCGACGTTGAGGCCGTTGGCCGGCTTGGAATGGGGGTCGAGCAGGGTCGCGCTGCCGACGACGGCAAAGCGCTTGCCGGATGCGGTGTCGGCATCCTGCGCAAACGCGGCGGGCGCGAACGCAAGGGCGGAAACGACAGCCAGGCTCAGGATTTGAATGGACCGCATGGGAATCTCCTCAATCTTTTTTTTGTGGGGCCACGGGAGTGGGCGCGCACACCGTATCGATGAGAAGATGAATCGACGCCGACCCCGGCCGCGCGAAGGCGGGCGTTGTTCAGGCACGGGCCGCCAAGGCTTGAAATAACGAGGTTTTAATACTTGGCGGCATTCACCCACATGCGCGCGATGTGACGATGCAGGACGTATTGCAGGGCTTGCCTGCGCAGATTCGCGACGATTGCCGGGTGCTGATTCTCGGCTCCATGCCCGGTGCGATGTCGTTGCAGCACGCCCGCTATTACGCGCATCCGCGCAATCGCCTGTGGCCGTTGCTGGGCGCGCTGTGCGGCTTCGATCCGCAACTGGACTACGACGCGCGCTTGCAGGCGATGCAGGCCTGCGGCGTGGGCCTGTGGGACGTGATCGGCCAGTGCCGGCGCCGCGGCAGCCTGGACACGGCGATCGTGCGCGGCAGCGAAGTGCCCAATCCCTTGCCCGCGCGCATCGCGCAATTGCCGCAGTTGCGCGCGATCGCCTGCAACGGCGCGGCGGCGGCGCAGGCGTTCGCGCGCTTCGTGCAGCCGCAGCTGGCGCCGCGCGAAGCGCCGCTGGCGGTGTTGGCGCTGCCCTCGACCAGTCCGGCCAACGCCGCGTTTTCGCTGCCGCGCTTGCAGCAGGCTTGGGCGCCGCTGCAGGCCT
>NZ_CAPJ01000163.1 GCF_000331775.1 Xanthomonas translucens pv. translucens DSM 18974 | reverse complement strand
GCCGCGGCAGGTGCTGCCGGGAGCGGGGCCGGCAGCTTCACCGCGGCGGGCAACGGCGGCGGCGCCGCGCTCGCCGTCGCGCTCAGGTCCGGCACCTTGGTGTCGGCATCGCTCTGCGGCTTGCCCAGCGCCAGCGCATGGTCGCTGCCGGCCAGCGCCGCGTCCTCGGCGTCCTTGGTCATCACCACGATGCTGATGCGGCGGTTGATCGGGTTGTCCGGCGTCTGCTTGTCGAACAGGATCGACGAGGACAGGCCGACCACGCGCGACACCTTGTCTTCGCCCATGCCGCCGACCACCAGCTCGCGCCGCGCGGCATTGGCGCGGTCCGCGCTCAGCTCCCAGTTGCTGTAGCCGTTCTTGCCGCTGTACTGGGTGACGTCGGTGTGGCCGGTGATGCTGATGTGGTTGGGCACTTCGTTGATGAAGCCGGACAGCTCGTGCAGGATGTCGCGGGTATAGGACTTTAGCACCGCGCTGCCGATGTCGAACATCGGCCGGTTCTCCTTGTCCACGATCTGGATGCGCAGGCCGTCCGGGGTCAGGTCCAGCAACAGCTGGTCCTTGAACGGCTCCAGCGCCTGGCTCTTGTCGATCGCTTGCTTCAGGTCCTGCATCAGCGCTTCCAGGCGCTGCTTTTCCTTCTCGCGCTGCGCCGCCTTGCTTTGCGTGTCGCCCTTCAGGCTCTTGCTGCCGAACGGATCCTTGTTGTCGCCGCGCTGCATGTCTGCGCTGCCGCCGAGCTTGATCATCGAGGTGCTGGCGCCGCCGGGACCGGCCATGCCGGGGCTCGGCGCCGGGCTCTTGCCGACCAGCGGGCTGGGATTGCGGAAGTATTCGGAGATCGCCGCGCGCTGTTCCTTGGTGGTCGCCGCGACCAGCCACAGCACCAGGAAGAAGGCCATCATCGCGGTCACGAAGTCGGCGAAGGCCACCTTCCAGGCGCCGCCATGATGGCCGCCGCCCTGGACCTTCTTGACCCGGCGGATGACGACGGTGGCTTTGGTCTCCGGCATGGCGGCGGCGCTACTTGATCGTCTTCAGGTGCGTCTCGAAGTCCGAGAAGCTCGGCCGCACGTTGCTCGGCAGGGTCTTGCGCGCGAACTCCAGCGCAATCTTCGGGTTGTAGCCGCGCAGGCAGGCCAGCAGCGCGGTCTTCACCGATTCGAAGATGCGGCTGTCCTGCTCGGCGCGCGCTTCCATCGCCGCCGACAGCGGCGCGACGAACCCATAGGCCAGCAGGATGCCGAGGAAGGTGCCGACCAGCGCGGCGCCGACGTGTTTGCCGATCTCCTCGATCGGGCCGCCGATCGAACCCATGGTGATGACGATGCCGAGCACCGCGGCGACGATGCCGAAACCGGGCAGGCCATCGGAGACCTTGCTCAGCGCATGCGCCGGCGCCATCGCTTCGTGGTGATGCTTTTCCAGCTCCAGTTCCAGCAGCGGCTCCAGCTCGTGCGGCTCGATGTTGCTGCCGATCATCAGGCGCAGGCAATCGGTGATGAAGTCGAGCAGGTGGTGGTCGCTCAGCACCTTCGGATAGTTGCCGAAGATCGCGCTGTCGGCCGGTTTTTCGACATGGTCTTCCAGGGCCATGAAGCCGTCGCGCCGCGCCTTGTTCAACAGCTCGTAGATCAGGGACAACGTGGCCCGGTAGTCGTCGGACTTGTACCGCGGTCCTTTGAACACGCCGGCAATGTCGATGAAGGTCGCCTTGACGATCTTGGCGGGGGTGCTGACCAGGAACGCGCCCAGCGCTGCGCCGCCGATGATCACCAGTTCGTAGGGCTGCCACAGTGCGCCAAGCTTGCCGTGCGACAGCACATAGCCGCCGACGACACTGATGATGACGATGAGGAAGCCGACAATGATGAGCATGGCGGAAGCAGCCTGCGAGCGGTGAACGGGGATACTTCCATTTCGGCCCGGCGGCGGCTTTCTGAAGTCGGCGCTGTCGCGGCGGCGGCGTGAAGGCGCGCGTGAAGATGGGTGTGACGATGCGCGTGAAAGCGCCGCCGGCGCGGCGGCAACGTACGCTGGCGTGCGTTGCGGTAGCCGTTTCGCTCTAGCGCTGACGCGCACTCAGGCGCAGCGAACTGCCGCAGCGCAGGCATTGCTGACGCGCAGCGACAGTTTCTTCGCTGGCGCGTGCCGCAGCGTGTGTGCGTTGTCCTCAAGATCGCATGCCGCAGCGGGTCGGCGTTATTCTCACGATTGCATGCCGCAGTGGGTCCGCGTTGTTCTCAAGGACGATGGGCAGCGCCGCGTCGCAGCGGCCTGCAGCACGGCGCCGCTCGCCGCTGCGGCGTCGCGGCGCTCAGGCCGGTTCGCTGTCGCCGCCGCCGCGGCGCAACGGATTGGGCAGCGCCTGGCCCTGCTCGGTGAATTGCAGCGACACCGAGTTCAGGCAATGCCGCTCGCCGCTGGGCGGCGGGCCATCCGGGAACACGTGGCCGAGATGGCTGTCACAGCGCGCGCAGACGATCTCGGTGCGGATCATGCCGTGGCTGCTGTCGCGGATCTCGCGCACGTGGTCCGGATGGTAGGGCGCGAAGAAACTGGGCCAGCCGGTGCCCGAATCGAACTTGGCGCTGGAACGGAACAGCGGCAGTCCGCACAGCCGGCAGCTGTAGATGCCTTCCAATTTGTTGTCCAGGAACACACCGCAGAACGGCGCTTCGGTGCCGTGCTGCAGCAGCACCCGGCGCTCCTCGTCGTCGAGCCCGGCGATCAGGCGCTCGCGTTCGGCAGAGGTGGGAGGCGTGAGGTCGAATCGGCTCATGGCGGGGCCTGCGGCGCGGAGGGATGCGCACAAGATGAGGGCGTCGCCGCGGCGATCAAGCCGTATCCGCTGCCGTATCGACGTGTCGCCCCGGTTGCGCTAGCGTTGGTGCATCGACGTTGGTGCAATGGAGCGGTTGTGCATCCTTCCCTGATCCGCGCGCTCGCCATCGCGCTGCTGCTGCCTGCGCTGGCGAGCGCGCAGAGCCTCAATCCGGCCCCGTCGTCGCCGACCGCCAGCCGGCAAGCGACTACGCTGAAGTCGGCGCCGGCCACCAGGGTCGCGCCCGTGTCGTCCAGCCTGGACGACCGGCCGCAGTCGCCCGCGCACAAGCCGGCCAAGACCAAGCCGGCACCCGCCAACGGCGCCAATGCCGCCGCCGACCGCCGTCCGGTCAAACTGTACGACCGTGGCGGCCGCGTCATTCCCGGTGCGCTGCAGGTCGGCCCCAACCGCGTGCTCGACACGCGCAGCGGCCGCTACTACAGCACCGTGCCCAGCGGCGACGGCCAGCGCATCGACGAGTAGGCGCCGATCGTTGGAGTGCATGGCCGTTGCGTGAAAACGGGCCAACGCTCCGTGGTCGCGATCCTCACGAACCGCTTCCTAGACTGGCCCGACCCAGGCGCTCCCGTCGCCTGTGCCGTTCCTTCGCTAGGAGAACCGATGAGCAAGCTTCCCGACAACACCCTGGTCGTCGTCGCCGATCGCATCAGCGCCCGCCTGTTCCGCACCAATCGGGCCGGGCAGACCTCGTTGCTGGAGCAGACCGAAGTGCTGACGCCCACGCCGATCGAAGGCGTCGAGGATGGCGACCGGCCGATGACCATGGACGAGGCCGGTTTCGTCCGCCAGCTGGCCGAGCGCCTGTACCAGAGCGCCTTGCGCAGCGACTTCGAACACCTGGTGCTGGTCGCCGACCCGCAGACCCTGGGCCAGTTGCGGCCGCTGCTGCACAAGGAAGTCCAGAAGCGGGTGGTGTCGGAGCTTGCCAAGAATCACGCGCACACCCCGCGCGACGAGCTGGAAAAGCTGCTCGCGTAAGCGTGCCCGTCGCGCAGGCCGATGCGGCAGGGCACTGCGCATTGCGCCCACTCCCTTGTGCCCTCTACAGTTATTTTCCCGTGGGGAGGAGGTGGCCCGACGGGCCGGATGAGGGTCCGGGTGCAGCCTCGTGCACCCAAACTCCGCGAGACGCTTTCGCGCCGGATCCTCACCCCAACCCCTCTCTCCCACGGGACTTCCTTCGGTCGCCGGCGGGAGAGGGGCTTGCGCTCAGTCGGCGATCGGCAGGCTCAGCGTCTCCTTCACTTCCTCCATCACGATGTAGCTCTTGGACGCGCGCACATGCGGCAGGGTCAGCAGGGTGCTGCCGAGCAGCTTGCGGTACGAGGCCATCTCGCTGATCCGCGCCTTGAGCAGGTAGTCGAAGTCGCCGGAGACCAGGTGGCACTCCAGCACATTGGGCAGCTTCAGCGCGGCGCGGCGGAATTCCTCGAAGATGTCGCCGGACTTGTAGGCCAGGCTGATCTCCACGAACACCAGCAGGCTGGCCTTGAGGTAATGCGGGTCCAGCCGCGCGTAGTAGCCGGTGATGGCGCCATCGCGTTCCAGCCGGCGCACCCGCTCGGTGCACGGGGTGGTCGACAGGCCGACCCGCTCGCCCAGTTCGGTGAAGGAAATACGCCCTTCCTGCTGCAGAATGCGCAGGATCTTGCGGTCGATCTTGTCCAGTTCGCGGGCGCGGGCGGCCATGGCGCAGGTCTCGGTGGGTTGGGGCAGGGCATTGACCTGTCCGATGTTCGAAAATCAGGAGAAAATCCTGAGTTGTGCTTCATATACTGCGCCTAAACCCATCCGTGGCGCCATCCAGCCAGGGATTTGATCCGACAGAGGTGAGTGCATGCGGGTTCTGGTTCTCGGCAGTGGTGTGATCGGCACGGCCACGGCGTGGTATCTGGCGCGCAGCGGCTGCGAGGTGACGGTGGTCGATCGCCAGCCCGCGGCCGCGCTGGAGACCAGCTATGCCAATGCCGGCCAGGTGTCGCCCGGCTACGCCTCGCCGTGGGCCGCGCCGGGGGTGCCGCTGAAGGCGCTGAAATGGCTGTTCCAGCGCCATGCACCGCTGGCCATCACCCCCACTGGCGACATCCACCAGTACCTGTGGCTGGCGCAGATGCTGCGCAACTGCACCGCCGAGCGCTATGCGATCAACAAGGCGCGCATGGTGGGGCTGTCCGAATACAGCCGCGACTGCCTGGACCAGCTGCGCGCCGACACCGGCATCGCTTACGAAGGCCGCCAGCTCGGCACCGCCCAGCTGTTCCGCACCCAGGCGCAGCTGGACGGCGCGGCCAAGGACATCGAGGTGCTGCGCGAGTACGGCGTGCCCTACGAACTGCTGGACCGCGCCGGCATCGCCCGCATCGAACCGGCGCTGGCCAGCGCCCCGGCCACCCTGGTCGGCGCGTTGCGCCTGCCCAACGACCAGACCGGCGATTGCCGCCTGTTCACCCAGCGCCTGGCCGCGCTGGCCGCCGCGGCCGGCGTGCAGTTCCGCTACGGCGAGATGATCGACGGCCTGCACGCCGATGGCGACCGCCTCGACGGCGTGCGCATCGGCGGCCGCCTGGAACGCGCCGACCGCTACGTGGTCGCGCTGGGCAGTTATTCTGCGCAGCTGCTCGCGCCGCTGGGCATCCGCCTGCCGGTGTATCCGTTGAAGGGCTATTCGCTGACGTTGCCGATCCGCGACGCGGCGCTGGCCCCGATGTCCACGATCCTCGACGAAACCTACAAAGTGGCGATCACCCGCTTCGACCAGCGCATCCGCGTCGGCGGCATGGCCGAACTGGCCGGCTTCGACCTGTCGCTGCCGGCACGGCGCCGCGCCACCCTGGAAAACGTAGTGAACGACCTGTACCCGCGCGGCGGCGACCTGGCCCGCGCCGAATTCTGGACCGGGCTGCGCCCGGCCACGCCCGACGGCACCCCGGTGGTCGGCGCCACCGGTTACCGCAACCTGTTCCTCAACACCGGCCACGGCACCCTCGGCTGGACCATGGCCTGCGGCTCCGGTCGCTACCTGGCCGACCTGATCGCCGTGCGCCAGCCGCAGATCAGCGGCGAGGGCCTGGACATCTTCCGTTATTCGCGCGGCGCCTCGGCGCCCGTCGCCGAGGCAAGTGCGTGCGCCCAGCCCGTGCGTTGATCGATCTGCAGGCGCTGCGCCACAACTACCGCCTGGCCCGGCGACTGGGCGGCGGCAAGACGCTGGCGGTGGTCAAGGCCGATGCCTACGGGCACGGCGCGGTAGCCTGCGCGCGCGCGCTGGAGGCAGAGGCCGACGGCTTCGCGGTGGCCTGCATCGAGGAGGCGCTGGAACTGCGCCATGCCGGCATCGCCGCGCCGATCCTGCTGCTGGAAGGGGTCTTCGACGCCGACGAACTGCCGCTGATCGCCGAGCACCGGCTATGGTGTGCGGTGGCCTCGCCATGGCAGGTGGAGGCGATCGCCGCCTATGCCGCGCCGCAGCCGCTGTGCCTGTGGCTGAAGCTGGACAGCGGCATGCACCGGCTGGGCCTGGCGCCGCACGAATTCCGTGCCGCGCATGCGCGGCTGAGCGCGTTGCCGCAGGTCGAACGGCTGGTGCTGATGAGCCATTTCGCGCGCGCCGACGAACTGGACAGCGCGCGCACCCTGGAGCAGGCCGAGGTGTTCCGCCAGGCCACCGCCGGCCTGGCCGGGGAGACCAGCCTGTGCAATTCGCCGGGGCTGCTGGGCTGGCCGCAACTGCATAGCGACTGGGGCCGCCCCGGGCTGATGCTGTACGGCGCCGACCCGTTCGCCGCCGGCGCCGAGCTGCCGGGCGAACTGCGCCCGGTGATGACCCTGCAGTCCAAGGTGATCGCGGTGCGCGAGCTGGCCGTCGGCGAGCCGGTCGGCTATGGCGCGCGCTTCGTCGCGCCGCGCCCGACCCGGGTCGGCGTGGTCGCGATCGGCTACGCCGACGGCTATCCGCAGTTCGCGCCGAACGGCACCCCGGTGCTGATCGACGGCGCGCCCGGCGCGCTGATCGGGCGGGTGTCGATGGACATGCTGACCGTGGACCTGACCGAGCACCCGCAGGCCGGGCTTGGCAGCGAGGTGCAGCTATGGGGCGCGCAGCCGCGTATCGACACTCTGACCGCGCGCTGCGGCTCCAGCGCCTATCGCCTGCTGTGCGGACTCAAGCGCGCGCCACGGCAGTACCTGGGCGGCTGAGCGTCGCAGGCGTTTGCAGGGGCGTCGGCGTGTGGCCCCGGGCCAGCCGCCGCGACCGTCAGGCCTGGAATGCGTGGTCTCGCGCGTCGATCGCCGCCAGCGATGCGCTGGCCGCACCGGGCGTTGCCGGTCGCGCCTGGTCGCGGCTGAAGCCGCTCCTACAAAAGCCGGGGTTGGCTGAAATGCCGGGTCGCACGCGCAGGAGGGTCCGCGGCGCATGCCGTTCCCGATTCCCAGCCCTGCCCGCATCACACCACCCGCTCAGCGTTCGGCCACCGCCGCCTGCTCGCGGAACTGGCGGCGCAGCCAGTCGTCGAGCATCCGCTTCTCGTAGCGCAGCGGATCGTTGCTCAGGCCGATCGCGCTGTTCATCAGGTAGCTGCTGTCGAGCAGCTTGCGCTCGCCCTGCTCCAGCACCTGTCCGTCGGCGCCGTACAGGGTGAAGTTCAAGCTGATGCGCGGCGGGTAGATATCGCGCATGACCCGCACGTCGTTCCATTGCGGGCCGTGCCAGGGCTCGTAGTCGCCGGCGCGCTTGATGTCGGTCAACTCCACCTGCAGCCGCTGGCCGTGCGCCAGCTGCTTGCCGGCGCGCTGCTGCAGGTAATCGGCCAGTTGCTTCACCCAGTCGCCGCGCTGCGCTTCCCAGCGATTGCGGCTGTAGCGCAGTTCGCTGAAGGCGGCAGGGTCGGTCCAGCGCACCTGCACCGGGCTGTCGCCCTCGGTGCTGCGCACGGCCTGCGCATCGGTGACGTTGCGGGCTGCGGCGCAGGCGCCGCCCGCCAGCAGGCAGGCCAGTGCCAGCGCCGTCCAGGCATATCGGATCTTCATGACGGATCTCCACGGAAACGGCCCGGCCAGTGTGTGCCTGCCCCGGCACGGCCGCAATCGCGGCGCCGCCACGTGCGGCGCGCGTTCTTCGCCGGTTCATTGGCGCGGCTAGGTGACACGCGGTTCACGCCGCGTCGCCGTGTGCTTCACGGTGCCGGCGCGACCATGGTGGCAACCAACGTGATGCGGGGATCGCATGAAGATGCCGCTGTTCCACCAGGCCCACGCTGCCTCGGACGTGCGCCTGCAGTTCATCGACTGGGCCAAGCGGCATGGGCATAGCCCGGCGAGCGGCGCGGCCAGCTTCGTCGATCAGCAGGCGGACCTGGACGCGGCGGCGCGTCATCTGCGGCTGAACCCGGGCGAGGACGTGCGCCAGGAACTGCGCCGTTACCTGGCCTCGCTCGGCGAGCAGCAGGACGTGGCGGTGCAGTTCCCGCCGATCTATGCCTACCGCAATCCGCAGGGGCAGGGTTTCCGCTATTCGTTGACCCTGGTGTTGGCTGAGAGCGGGGTCGAGTGGAAGGCGCGGGTCTGGAGCGGTCTTGAGTATCTGGGCCTGATCGTCGGCCGCGGCGCCGGCCCGCGCGTCAACTACACGCGGCTTGCGCGGATGGCGGTGGAGCAGGAATTGACCAGCGACAATCCGCGTTTCACGCTGGGCTAGGCCTGGAGCAGACCGCAATGTCCTGCGCAATCGCGCCAGAAGACGCCGCTGCGCCAGAGCAGTGCCGGCAGCAATGCCGCGCGCTGGGGGTGGCGCGGATCCAGCAGATGCTGGAGCAGTCGCCGCCGCCGTCATGGCGGCAGGAGGCCGAGCGCTGGCTGGAAGAACAGGCGCTGCGCAGCGCGCAGCTGACCCAATGCGGCGTCCTCGCGGGGATCGCGCTGGCATTGGTGGGGATCGTGCTGGTCGTCGTCTTCTTGTGGTGACCTGCCGCCGCCGGGCGGCCGGGCCGGCTTGACTGCAGCGGAGCGGCTTCACAAGATGCGGGGTCCGTCGTGCCATTGCCGGTCCTGTGCATCCGTCATCACGCCGTTGGCGCGGAGCGCGCTGTCGCCTCCGCCGCCGCAGGCCGTTTCCAGAGCAAACTCCGTCATGCATGTCAGCACCGAATCTTCCTCCACGTCGCGCACGCAGGCGTCGGACCTGCACTACCGCGAGATCTTCGACAAGATCGACTCCGGTTTCTGCGTGGTGCAGGTGCTGTTCGACGCGGACCAACGCGCGGTCGATTACGTGTTCCTGGAGGTCAACCAGGCGTTCGAGCGCGAGACCGGCCTGCGCGACGTGATCGGCAAGCGCATCCGCGAACTGTCGCCGACCAACGAGGAGCATTGGTTCCGCATGTACGGCGAGGTGGCGCTGAGCGGGCGCTCGGCCAAGCTCGAGAACTTCGCCGCCGGGTTCGGCCGCTGGTGGGCGGTGGAGGCGTTCCGCATCGGCGCGCCGGAACGGCATCTGGTCGCCGTGCAATTCCTCGACATCACCGAGCGCAAGCGCGTGGAGCGCGACCTGGCCGAGAGCGAGGCGCGTTTCAGCGCGCTCGCCGAGGGCCTGCCGATGCCGGTGTGGGTGCTGGATGCCAGCGGCCAGCTGCGTTTCACCAATACCGCCTACGCCGAATTCTTCGGCATCGACCTGCAGGCCGACGACGCGTGGCCGGGCTGGGGCGACGTGCTGCACCCGGAGGATGCCGGCGTGTTCGCGTTCGAACTGCGCAGCGCGCTGGACGAGCAGCGCAACCTGCGCGCGCTGGTGCGCGCGCGCCGCCACGACGGCGAGTGGCGCTGGATCGAGATGACCGCGGTGCCGCGCTATTCGGCCGAGGGCGAATTCATCGGCCTGGCCGGCAGCAGCCCCGACGTCACCGAACGCCGCGACATCGAACTGGCCCGCGAGCAACTGCTGGAATCGGAGCGCAGCGCGCGCAACGCGGCCGAGAGCATGGCGCGGTTGAAGGACGAATTCCTGGCCACGCTGTCGCACGAATTGCGCACGCCGCTGACCACCATCCTGGGCTGGAGCGACCTGCTGCTGCAGCGGTTGCCGCCGGGCGACCCGAGCAGCAAGGGGCTGTCGGTGATCGCCAGCAGCGCGCGCGCGCAGCAGCGGCTGATCTCGGACATGCTCGACCTGAGCAGCATGCTGCTGGGCAAGATCCAGCTGGAAGTGGAGGCGCTGGACCTGACCGAGCAGGTGCGCGAAGCGCTGCGCGCGCAGGAGCCGGTGGCCGAGGGCAAGGACCAGGCGCTGAGCCTGCGCGAGCCGTCGCATCCGTGCGTGGTGCTGGGCGACGCCACGCGCCTGCAGCAAGTGTTCTGGAACCTGTTGTCCAATGCGATCAAGTTCACCCCGGCGCATGGCCGCATCGAGCTGGCGATCGACGTCGATGCCGATGGCGAACACGCCACGGTGGCGGTACGCGATTCCGGCGACGGCATTCCGCCGGAGTTCCTGCCGCATCTGTTCGGCCGCTTCCGCCAGGCCGACGGCACCACCACCCGCCTGCACGGCGGCCTCGGCCTGGGCCTGGCGATCGTGCAGCAACTGGTGGAAATGCATGGCGGCCAGGTCAGTGCGGCCAGCGAAGGCCGCGGCTGCGGCGCGGTGTTCACCGTGCGCCTGCCGCTGCACCGCGACAAGGCGGGCAAGCGGCCGATGCGCGAGGTGCGTACGTTCGCGGTGGCCGAGCAGGTGGTGGAAGCGTATGCGCTGAAGGGCATGCGCCTGCTGGCGGTGGAAGACCAGCCGGACATGCTCGAATACCTGCGGCGGCTGCTCGAGGAGCAGGGCGCGGAGGTGGTCACCGCCGGTTCCGCCAGCGAGGCCTTGGCGCTGCTCGACGATGGCGGCCACACCCGCATCGATGTGATGGTCACCGACATCGGCATGCCGGGCATGGACGGTTATGGCCTGATCCGCACCATCCGCGACAACATGGGGCTGCAGGCGGCCGAGTTGCCGGCGGTGGCGGTGACCGCGCTGGCGCGTGCCGACGATCGCCGCCGTGCGCTGCAGTCCGGCTTCCAGGAGCACCTGGCCAAGCCGTACAGCGTGGCCCAGCTGGTGTCCGCGGTGCGTTTCGCGCGCCAGCAGTAGCCGCGCTTCCCGGCGTTTTCAGCGCATTGCCGCTCCGTTGCGCAGGGTCCTTCGCAGGAGCGGCGCATGCGCAAGCTCGCCGATGCGGTGCATCCCGATCCCGGCGCCATCGCCGCATTGCAGGCATGGCGGCCGACATGGCCGGACCAGGCGCAGGCGCTGCTGCGCCTGGACGATCTGCTGCATCCCGAGCAACAGCACGACGTCTGGCTGGATCGCATCGGCGAGGTCGCGCCATTGACGCCGACCTCATTAGCCAGGCACGGCGACGCATAACGGTATTTGTGACATCTATTTCACGTTTACCGAGCGCGCGCTGTGCATCATCGGTGATCCTGTCGTCACCATGGAGAGCTGAGCAGCGATGATGCGACTTCCTACGTCCGCAGCCCGTTGGGCCTTTTGTTTCCTGTCCGCTGCCGCATTGAGTGCCTGTGGCGACACCGCCAAGCATTCCATCGAGGACGGGATGGGGCCCGACCCGGTGCTGCCCGACCCGGTCAAGCGCATGATCCCCACGGTGAAGGTCGCCGAGGTCAAGCGCTGGGCCGAAGGCGCCGCGCCGGTGCCGGCCGAAGGCCTGGCGGTGCAGGCCTTCGCCCGCGACCTGGACCATCCGCGCTGGATGTACGTGCTGCCCAACGGCGACGTGTTGGTGGCCGAGACCGCGGCGCCGCCGGCGCCGGAAAAGGAAGGCAGCGGCCTGCGCGACAAGATCCAGGGCGCGATGATGGCCAAGGCCGGCTCGACCGTGCCCAGCGCCAACCGCATCACCTTGCTGCGCGACGCCGATGGCGACGGCGTGGCGGAGGTGCGCACGCAGTTCCTCAAGGGCCTGTATTCGCCGTTCGGCATCGCCTTGGTCGGCGACCGCCTGTACGTCGCCAATGCCGACGCGCTGGTCAGCTTCCCGTATAAGGAGGGCGACACCCAGATCAGCGCCGCGCCGCGCTTCGTCGCCAACCTGCCCGGCGGCATCAACCATCACTGGACCAAGAGCCTGCTGGCCAGCCGCGACGGCAACAAGCTCTACGTCGGCGTCGGCTCCAACAGCAACGTCGCCGAAAACGGGATGGACGCCGAACTCAACCGCGCCGCGATCCTGGAAGTGGACGCGCACAGCGGCGCCACCCGGGTGTTCGCCAGCGGCCTGCGCAACCCCGTTGGCCTGGCCTGGCAACCGGGCGCGGACACGCTGTGGGTGGTGGTCAACGAGCGCGACGAGATCGGCAGCGATCTGGTGCCCGACTACCTGACCTCGGTGCGCGAAGGCGGCTTCTACGGCTGGCCGTACAGCTACTACGGCCAGCACGTGGACGAACGCGTGCAGCCGCAGAACGCGGAGATGGTGGCCAGCGCGATCAAGCCGGACTATGCGCTCGGCCCGCATACCGCCTCGCTGGGTCTGACCTTCTACGAAGGCGCGCTGTTGCCGCAGGCGTATCGCGGCGGTGCCTTCATCGGCCAGCACGGTTCCTGGAACCGCGATCCGCCGTCCGGCTACAAGGTGATCTATGTGCCCTTCGCCAACGGCAAGCCCAGCGGCAAGGCGCAGGACGTGCTGACCGGCTTCCTCGATGCCGAAGGCAAGGCCCAGGGCCGCCCGGTCGGCGTGGCGGTGGACAAGCCCGGCGCCTTGCTGGTGGCCGACGACGTCGGCAACGTGATCTGGCGGGTGACGCCGAAGGCCGGACCGTAGTCGGGGTTGGTTCGCTGTGCCCGGCCTCGTCGTGCGGCCGGGCGATGATCGGTCGGGAAGACGGATTGCCTAAGCCCAACAGCGCGCGGCATTGCTATCGCCATGCCCTTATGTAGGAGCGGCTTCAGCCGCGACCGGGCGTTGCCAGTAACGCCCGGTCGCGGCTGAAAGCC
>NZ_CAPJ01000164.1 GCF_000331775.1 Xanthomonas translucens pv. translucens DSM 18974 | reverse complement strand
TCGGCGGTTTCCCGCGCGCGCTGCACGAGATGCAGTACCCGGCGCCGGGTGCGCCGGCGCTGGCGCGCGAGGTCGCCGCGCAGCTCGAACGCGCCGGCCTGCAGCCCTACGTGGACGCGCGCCGCGGCCTGGACCATGGCGTGTGGGTGCCGTTGTCGCTGCTGTACCCACAGGCCGACATCGCGGTGGTGCCGCTGTCGATCCAGCCGGAACTCGGCCCCGCCCACCAGCTGGCCATGGGCCGCGCGCTGGCGCCGCTGCGCGACGACGGCGTGCTGCTGATCGGTTCGGGCAGCATCACCCACAACCTGCACGACCTCGGCCGCTACGCCGAGGGCAAGGACGCGCCGTATGTGCGCCCGTTCATCGACTGGGTGGAACAGGCGTTGCGGCGCGAAGACCTGCCGGCCTTGCTCGACTACCGCCGCCAGGCGCCGTTCGCCGACCGCGCGCATCCTACCGACGAGCACTGGTTGCCGCTCTATTTCGCGATGGGCGCCGCCGGCGAGCAGGGACTGGGCGCACAGCGCATCGATGCCGGCATCGATGCCGGGCTGCTGGCGATGGACCTGTATCGGTTCGACGGCGGGGCGCCGCGCGCCGCGGCCTGAGCCGGCTGGGCCGGCGACCGGCTGAGTCGTTCATCGCGGTGAAGGCGATCACGCATTGCCGTCTCACAGACTGAGACGGTCGCCGGGCATCGTATCCAGGTGAATACCCTCGAAAAGCTCGCCGTGCTCGCCGACGCGGCCAAATACGACGCCTCCTGCGCCTCCAGCGGCGCGGACCAGCGCCATTCGCTGCGCAGCGGTGGCATCGGTAGCACCGAAGGCATGGGCATCTGCCATTCGTACACGCCCGATGGCCGCTGCGTGTCGCTGCTGAAGATCCTGCTGACCAACTTCTGCGTGTTCGACTGCGCGTACTGCGTCAACCGGGTGTCCAGCAACGTGCGCCGCGCGCGCTTCACCCCGGCCGAGGTGGTGAAGCTGACCCTGGATTTCTACAAGCGCAATTACATCGAGGGCCTGTTCCTGTCCAGCGGCATCATCCGCAACAGCGACTACACGATGGAGCAACTGGTGGAAGTGGCGCGGCAGCTGCGCGAGGAGCATCGCTTCGCCGGCTACATCCATCTCAAGACCATTCCCGATGCGGCGCCGGACCTGCTGGCCGCGGCCGGCCGCTACGCCGACCGGCTCAGCATCAATGTCGAGCTGCCGACCGAACAGGGCCTGGCCCAGCTCGCGCCGGAGAAGAGCGTCGGCGGCATCCGCGCGGCGATGGGCGAGCTGCGCTGGCGCATCGAGGAAAGCAAGGCGGCGCGCAAGGCCGAGCGCAAGCTCAGCGCCAAGCCGCCGCGTTTCGCGCCGGCCGGGCAGAGCACGCAGATGATCGTCGGCGCGGATGGGGCCGACGACCGCGCGATCCTGCGCACCAGCCATAATCTCTACGGCAATTACCGGCTGCGGCGGGTCTATTACTCCGCGTTCAGTCCGATTCCCGATGCGTCCTCGAAGCTGCCGTTGCAGGCACCGCCGTTGCAGCGCGAGCATCGTCTGTACCAGGCCGATTGGCTGTTGCGGTTCTACGATTTTTCGGTAGAGGAGATCGCGCCGGAGGCGGCCAGCGGCATGCTGGATCTGGATGTGGATCCGAAGCTGGCCTGGGCATTGCGGCATCCGGAGCGGTTTCCGGTGGATGTGAATACGGCGGCGCGGGAGATGTTGTTGCGGGTGCCGGGCCTGGGGACGCGCAATGTGGAACGGTTGTTGTTGGCACGGCGGCATGCGCGGTTGCGGGTCGAGGATCTGGCGCGGTTGCGGATGCCGATGAAGAAGGTGCTGCCGTTCGTCAGTGTGGTGGATCATCATCCGCGCCGACGCCTGGACGATCCGCAGCGGTTGCGGGCGCAGTTGGCGCCGGCGCCGCGACAGGGTGGGTTGTTTGATTGACGTGATGTGCGGTGTTGCGATGACTTTGGCAACGGCAACGGCAACGGCAACGGCAACGGCAACGGCTGAAGCAAGAGCAAGATCAAGAGCTTTCGCGCCGGTCGGCGCGAGTCACTTTTGTCTTGGCAAAAGTAACCAAAACCGCTCCCGCCCGACACGAGCCGGTGCGATACAGCCGCACCGGTCCCCTGCGCTCCTCGCGGCGAGCGGCACGGCGCCCAAACTCGCTTCGCTCAAACAAGGGCGCCTCTTCGGCCGCTCGCCGCTGCGGTGCTCGGCTCGCTTTAAGGCGGGAAGTTTTAAAAGCAAGATCACCGGCAACAGCAACAGCAACAGCAACAGCAACAGCAACAGCAACAGCGGCGGCGGTTGTTGTGGTGAGTGTGGCGCTGGTGCCTGTCGCGTTGGTGCTGGTGGGGTGATGCGAGGGGTGAAGTGTGTTCCGGGCTGAGGTGGTGCCGCCGTGGTGTCTTGAGACGTGGCGGGCGGCGGCGCGGGCGGCATGGTGCGCGCAGGTGGCGCCGGAGTCGCTGGTCTGGGAAGGGGATGCTCAGGGCGGGTTGCTGGCCGGGACCGATGTGGCGGCGTTGACCGCGACGGTGGCGGCGCCGCGGGTTTCCGCCGAGTTCCTGGCCTTGGCCGGGGCGGTGCTGTGCCATCGCGATGCGCAGCGGCATGCGTTGCTGTATCGGTTGTTGTGGCGGATCGCGTCGGGCGAGCGGGCGCTGTTGCAGCGGGTCACCGATGCCGATGTGCATCGGGCGCAGCAGTGGGCGCAGGCGGTGCGCCGCGATAGTCACAAGATGAAGGCGTTCGTGCGCTTTCGCGAGGTGCCTGGCGAGGAGGAGACGTTCGTCGCCTGGTTCGAGCCGGAACATCGCATCGTCGATCGCGTCGCGCCGTTCTTCGCGCGCCGTTTCGCCGGCATGCGTTGGGCGATCCTGACCCCGTACCGCAGTGTGCGCTGGGATGGCGCGGCGCTGCAGTTCGGCGCCGGCGCGCAGCGCACCGATGCGCCGGCCGACGATGCGCAGGATGTGTTGTGGCGCACCTACTACGCCAACATCTTCAATCCGGCGCGGCTCAATCCGGACATGATGCGCCAGGAGATGCCGCAGAAATACTGGAAGAACCTGCCGGAAACGCAGTTGCTGCCGGGCCTGATCCGCGAGGCCGGGCAACGTGTGCGCGCCATGGCCGAGCGCGCGCCGGCGCCGGTGCGCCGGCGCATTCCCGCAGCGCCGGCGCCGGCCGTGGTCGCAACCGACGACAGCCTCGAAGCGCTGCGCGCGGCGGCGCGCGAGTGTCGCCGCTGTGCGCTATGGCAACCGGCCACGCAGACCGTGTTCGGCGAGGGGCCGCACGATGCGGCGGTGATGGTGGTGGGCGAGCAGCCCGGCGACGAGGAAGACCTGAGCGGGCGGCCGTTCGTGGGTCCGGCCGGGCGCCTGTTCGATCGCGCGCTGCACGAACTCGGCATCGCCCGCGCCGGGCTGTACGTGACCAATGCGGTCAAGCATTTCCGCTTCGAGCAGCGCGGCAAGGCGCGGCTGCATCGCAATCCCGAGCGCGCGCACGTGGAAGCCTGCCGTTTCTGGCTGGCCGGCGAGCTGGCACGCGTGCGTCCGAGCATCGTGCTGTGCCTGGGCGCCACCGCGGCACGCGCGGTGCTGGGCAACGGCTTTGCGTTGATGGCGCAGCGCGGGCAGTGGCAACCGCTGACCGACGGCAGCCGCGCGCTGGCCACGGTGCATCCGTCGTGGGTGCTGCGCCAGCGCGGCCGCGAGGCGGCCGAGGCCGCCTATCGAGGCTTCGTGGACGACTTGCGCGTTCTCGCCGGGCAGACGCAGGCGCCGCGCGAGGGCAATGCCGGCGACTGAGCGCGCGCCCGTCATTGCAGTGGGCCGGCCGCGCAGGTCCCGACCTGCCGAATGGATGGCGCAAAACGAGGACGGCCGCAGCCGTCCCCGCGATGCCAATGCACCCCCCGAGGTGTGCTTACGGCATCAAAACCTTGTCCACCACATGGATCACGCCATTGCTCTGCATCACGTCGGCGGTGGTGACCTGGGCGGTATGGCCCTTGGCGTCGGTGAGGGTGACCTTGCCGCCGCGGGTCTTGGCGATCAGCGGTTCGCCCTGCACGGTGGTCAGCTTGGCGCTGCCGCCGCCGGACTTGATCTGCGCCAGCAGCGTCGTCGCATCCAGCTTGCCGGCGACCACGTGATAGGTCAGCACCTGGGTCAGCTTCGCTTTGTTCTCGGGTTTGAGCAGCGTGTCCACCGTGCCTGCCGGCAGTGCGGCGAAGGCAGCGTTGGTCGGTGCGAACACGGTGAACGGGCCTGCGCCCTTCAGCGTGTCCACCAGGCCGGCGGCCTTGACCGCGGCAACCAGGGTCGTGTGATCCTTGGAGTTGACCGCGTTGTCGATGATGTCCTTGGTCGCGTACATCGGGGCGCCGCCGACCATCGGATTGGGCTTGGCCTCGGTCATCGCGGCGTGGTCGTGCATCGCCGCCGGGCTGGTTGCGGCCATGGCGGGCAGCGAGACGAGGCCGGCGAGGGCCAGGGCCAGCAAGTTGATCTTCATGGGATTGCTCCTTGAGGGAATGCCCGGCCAGTCGACCGTGCACACGGTTTACGGCGATTGCGCTGGCGCGGTTGCATCACGCCTCCCAGATAATGATGAATGGGCATCGCGCGTGGTAGCGCGCCGCGCGGCTACGCGCGTTGCCGGCGAGCGCGCCTGCGCCGCGACCGTGCCGACGCCGCGCAGGCAAGACCGCGTATGGCGACGGACGTGTGCCTGCCGCACATGCTGCGCGTCGAGCGCCCATGCAGGCGCTGCCACCGGCCGGCGCTGACGGGCGCGGTAGACACCACCTGCGGACTCAGCGGCGCTGCAGCACGTAGCTGTTCTCGAACCCATGCGCGCACCCCAGCACATGGAAGTCGTTGAAGTAACCGGTGGCGCGCAGCAGGTCGACCGCCGGGCCGACTTCCGGCGAGTGCTGGTGGTCGCCGTAGTCGTCGAACACCACGAATCCGCCGGTCACCACGCTGGGCGCATACAGCAGGAAATCCAGCAACACATTGCGTCCGGTGTGGCCGCCGTCGATATGCAGCAAGACCACTTCCGGCTTCATGTTGTAGAAATGCTGGGCGCAGAACTCCGAGTAGCCGCGGATGAACTGCGCATTGGGCAGCAGCAGCTGGCGATAGTGGTTGAACTCTTCGAACTGGTTGGGCAAGGCGAACGGATCCATGCCGATCACCCGGCGCTGGCGATTGCTGATCTCGTTCATCAGCACCAGCGACTTGCCCTTCCACACGCCGATCTCGACCAGGTCGCCGGGGATTCCCTCCAGCAGCAGGCACAGATACCCCAGCAGCCGCACATGATCGTGGAACGACAGTTCGCGCCGCTGCATCGCGTGTTCGGCCGGCAGGTTGGCCTGGGCCTGCTCGAAATGCTGGCCGATCAGGGTCCAGACCTGGGTGACGTTGTCGCTCACCGCCGGGTCGTCGAGGAAGCGGTTGAGTTCTTGGATGGTAAGCATGGAGTCTCCGACGGCGGCGGCACGCTGGGTTCGGTCTGCGCACAGATCGATGCGATGGTAGCGCGTGCCGCGCTGCGGCGCCGGGTCGCGCAGGTTTCGCCACCATGCCGGCGCATGAATACCGCGCGCAGCTGCCACTGGACATCGCGCCTGCGGTGCGCTTTGCTTGCCGCTTCCCCCATTCATGGTGCGGTGCCGGCGGTGCGGCGTCGCCGTCCGGACGAGCATGCATTCGATCGAAGTGGTGTTGGCGATGTTGCTGGCGGTGGTGGCCAGCGGCTATCTGGTCCGCGTACTGCCGTTTTCGCTGCCGTTGCCGCTGGTGCAGATCGGCCTGGGCGCGGTTATCGCCGGGGTGTTCAAGAAGGGCTACGCGCTGGAGCCGGAGCTGTTCTTCCTGCTGTTCCTGCCGCCGCTGCTGTTCCTGGACGGCTGGCGCATCCCCAAGCAGGGCCTGTTCCGCGACAAGGGCGCGATCCTGGAACTGGCGCTGGGCCTGGTGGTGTTCACCGTGGTCGGCGCCGGCTTCCTGATCCACTGGATGATCCCGGCGATGCCGCTGGCGGTGGCGTTCGCGCTGGCCGCGGTGGTGTCGCCGACCGATCCGATCGCGGTGTCCTCGATCGCGGCACGGGCGCCGATCCCGAAGCGGCTGATGCACATCCTGGAAGGCGAATCGCTGCTCAACGACGCATCCGGCCTGGTCTGCTTCCAGTTCGCGGTGGCTGCGGCGATGACCGGCACGTTCTCGCTGGCCGACGCCTCGCTGACCTTCCTGTGGGTGGCGCTGGTCGGCGTGGCCGCCGGCGTTGGCGTGACCCTGGGCGCGAGCCTGGCGCAACGCTGGATCTGGCGCCAGGTCGGCGAGGAACCCGGCGCGGCGATCCTGGTCAACCTGCTGCTGCCGTTCGCCGCCTATCTGCTGGCCGAGGCGATCAACGCCTCCGGCATCCTCGCCGCGGTCGCCGCCGGCATCAGCATGAGCTACGTGGAACTGAGCGGCCGCGCCCCGGGCAGCATGCGCGTGCAGCGCTCGGCGGTGTGGGACATGGTCCAGTTCACCCTCAACGGCATCATGTTCGTGCTGCTCGGCGAGCAGTTGCCGGGGATCGTGCAGGGCGCGGTGCACAACATCGACGAGGCCGGGCACCTCAATCCGTGGTGGCTGCTGTGCTACGCGCTGGCCATCTACCTCGGTCTGCTGCTGTTGCGCTTCGTCTGGGTGTGGCTGTCGCTGCGCTGGAACCTGCTCAAGGCGCGGCGCCGCGGCGAGGAACGGCGCAGTCCGCCGTCGCGGATCATCGTGGCCACCTCGCTGGCCGGCGTGCGCGGCGCGATCACCCTGGCCGGCGTGTTGACCCTGCCGCTGTTGCTGCCCACGGGCGCTGCGTTCCCGGCGCGCGACCTGGTGATCTTCCTGGCCAGCGCGGTGATCGTCACCTCGCTGCTGGTCGCCAGCGTGGCACTGCCGCGGCTGCTGCGCGGCCTGGAACTGCCCGAGGAACCCAGCGACCGCCTGGAGGAGGACCTGGCGCGGCGCGAATCCTCGCGCGCGGCGCTGGCGGCGGTGGAGAAGCTGCGCCAGCGGCTGGTGCAGGACAGCGAACACGCCGACCTCTACAACGAGGCGGCGATCCGGGTCAGCGCCCTGTACCAGCGCCACCTCGACCACGGCGAGGCGATGGAGAGCGATCCGGAAGAGGCGCGGCGGCTGGACGACGTGCTGCGCCAGCTGCGCCACGCCGGCCTGCAGGCCGAACGCCAGGAACTGTTCAAACTGACCCGCCAGCGCAAGATCTCCGACGAGATCGCGCGCCGGCTGATCCGGAATCTGGATTTGCTGGAGGCGCGGCGAAAGAGTTGATCGGGACCGGGGACCGGGGACCGGGGACCCGGAGATGCACTTGATCTGGTAGCGCATCTGCGCAGACGCAACGCATGGTTTGGCGCTGTAGCCGCAACAAACACTTGACTGCTGCTAGGCTCTTCGGTCCCCGGTCCCCGGTCCCCGGTCCCCGGTCCCGACTCCCGCCCAGGCCTCCCGTGCCCCCGATCATCTCCATCCAGCAGCTCACCAAGACCTACGCCGGCGGCTTCCAGGCGCTGAAAGGCATCGACCTGGACATCCAGCGCGGCGAGATCTTCGCCCTGCTCGGTCCCAACGGCGCCGGCAAGACCACGCTGATCAGCGTGGTCTGCGGCTTGGTCAATCCCAGCTCGGGCACGGTGCTGGCCGACGGCCACGATATCGTGAGCGATTACCGCGCCGCGCGCGCCAGGATCGGGCTGGTGCCGCAGGAACTGGCCACCGATGCGTTCGAGACGGTGTCGGCGACGCTGCGCTTCAGCCGCGGCCTGTTCGGCAAGCCGAAGAACCCCGCCTATCTGGAGCAGGTGCTGCGCGAGCTGTCGCTGTGGGACAAGCGCGACAGCAAGATCTCCACCCTGTCCGGCGGCATGAAACGGCGCGTGCTGATCGCCAAGGCGCTGGCGCACGAACCGAGCATCCTGTTCCTGGACGAACCCACCGCCGGCGTGGACGTGGAACTGCGCCACGACATGTGGCAGATGGTGCGGCGCCTGCGCGAGCAAGGCACCACCATCATCCTGACCACGCACTACATCGAGGAAGCCGAGGACATGGCCGACCGGGTCGGGGTGATCAACCGCGGCGCGCTGGTGCTGGTGGAGGACAAGCGCACGCTGATGCGCAAGCTCGGCAAGAAACAGCTGGCGCTGACCCTGCAGGCGCCGCTGCCGGTATTGCCCGCGGCGCTGGCCGCGCAGCCGCTGGAACTGTCCGCCGACGGCGCCGTGCTGACCTATACCTACGATGTGCAGGCCGAACAGACCGGCATCGGCAGCCTGCTGCGGCAACTGGAGGAGCAGGGCGTGGAGATCAAGGACCTGCATTCCAGCGAAAGCTCGCTGGAGGAAATCTTCGTCAACCTGGTGCGCCCGGCCGCCGCCTGCACGCAGGTGCGCGCATGAACCTGCATGCGATCGCCGCAATCTACCGTTTCGAGATGGCGCGCACCTTCCGCACGCTCACCCAGTCGATCGCCTCGCCGGTGCTGTCGACCTCGCTGTACTTCGTGGTGTTCGGCGCGGCGATCGGCTCGCGCATGGGCGCCATCGACGGGATCAGCTACGGCGCCTACATCATCCCCGGGCTGGTGATGCTGTCGCTGCTCAACGAGAGCGTGTCCAACGCCTCGTTCGGCATCTACATGCCGCGCTGGGCCGGCACCATCTACGAGGTGCTGTCGGCGCCGGTGGCATGGTGGGAGGTGGTGATCGGCTACGTCGGCGCGGCGGCGAGCAAGTCGGTGCTGCTGGGCCTGCTGATCCTGCTCACCGCACGCGCGTTCGTGCCGTACGAGATCGCCCATCCGCTGTGGATGTTCGGCTTCCTGGTGCTGACCGCGCTGACCTTCAGCCTGTTCGGTTTCATCATCGGCATCTGGGCCGACGGCTTCGAGAAGCTGCAGTTGATCCCGCTGATGGTGGTGACCCCGCTGACCTTCCTCGGCGGCAGCTTCTACTCGATCAGCATGCTGCCGCCGCTGTGGCAGAAGATCAGCTGGTTCAACCCGGTGGTGTACCTGGTCAGCGGCTTCCGCTGGGCGTTCTTCGGCAAGGCCGACGTGCACATCGCGGTCAGCGCGGGCATGACCGGGGTGTTCCTGGCGTTGTGCCTGAGCGTGGTCTGGGCGATCTTCCGCAGCGGCTACCGGCTCAAATCCTGAGCCGGCGGCCGCGGGCGGCGCTCAGGCGGTTTTTTCCAGGTAGTACGCCTCGACCTGGCCGTTGATCTTCATCGTCATCGGATTGCCGCGGCGGTCGCGCGCCTTGCCGACCTGCACGCGGATCCAGCCTTCGCTGACCGAATACTCCTCCACGTTGTCGCGCTCCACGCCGTTGAAGCGGATGCCGACGCCGCGCGCCAGCGCCTGCGCATCGTGAAACGGGCTCTGCGGGCTGATCGCCAGGTGATCGGGAGGGGTATCGGGCATGGTCGTGGGTTCGCTTGGCGGCGGGTGGCGCCGTCTTCCGGGAGCGAAGGATAAACGTCTGCGGCGCCGCTGCCGAGTGTCGCCGCGCTTCCGTCGCCGCGCCCGGCGCGTCACACTGCGCGTTCCGCAGCACAGATCCGCCGCCATGCCCGACAACAGCGCCGACTACGACGACCCCGACGACCTCAGCGGCGACGCGGACGACGACGATCCGGATACCCAGCAGGGGCTGATCTGGAACCTGCTGCTGCTGATCAATCCCGGCGACGACGAAACCGCGCTGCGCCAGTTCAACGCCTACCGCGAGGCGGCGGGCGAGGTGGAGAGCGATGGCGACGGCTGGCTGTGGACGCTGAAGGACGCCATCGACTGGACCTCCGGCTTCTACGTGGACGGCGGCGATACCGTAGCGCTGATCGGCGCGATCGACGAATTGGCCGCGCGCTGGAACCTGCGCCTCGACTGGGGCGGCGACCTCGACGACGAGGACTTCCTCGGCGCCCACGACACCGCCTCGCTGCTGGCGGTGGCCTACGACCGCCTGCGCGAGTACGGCTACAGCATCTGGTGCTGGGACACCGGCGGCGACGACCGTGCCGGCTGGATGGCGCTCAGCCGCGACGACGAGGACATGCAGCGGCTGGCGGCGATCCTGGGCATCGACCTGCGCCCGGGCAGCGATCCGTTCTAGGCGCCGCGTGCGCCGTGCCGGTCCGGGCCGCGCACGGCGGCCCGGACGGCGGCCTGAGCGCTAGCTCTTCTTCGCGGTCTTGACGATCACCGGCGAACTCTGCGTCGCCCTGCCCTTGTTCAGTGCGATGACCAGGAACGCGTAGTAGGTGTTCGGCTTGAGGTCCTTGAACGTGTAGCGCGTGCCGCGGGTGAGTGCGTAGCCGCTCAACGCGCCGCTGGCGTAGTCTTCCGCAATCAGCTCGTACGCGGTCGCGTTGTCCGCCGCGCTCCATTCCAGCGTGCTCGTCGTCGTGGTCGGGCTGGCGTGCACGCCGCGCGCCTGGTTCGGCGGTGGCGTGCTGCTGTCGTGCGCGATGAGCAGGGAGTCGATCAGCAGCGAGGAGGACAGCATCGAGCCGAGCCCGGTCACGTTGTCGTAGCCCTGGCCGGCAGAGAAGCCGGCGACGCCGCCGAACAGCTTGGCGTTGCCATTGCTGCCCTTGAGCACGTCGTGGGTATCGATAGAGACGGTGCCGTCGAGAGTACTGTACAGGAACGGATTGGCGAAGCCGATTCGCCCCAGTCCCGCGTACTGGTGCGCCTGGTCGGCAATGGACATGAAGCTGGCCCAGATCGGCGCCGAGACGCTGGTGCCGCCCATGTTGATCCAGCCACCTTCCAGTTCGGAATAGACTGCGACCGGCGTGCTGGGGCTGGCCACGGCGGCCACGTCCGGGAAATTGCGTTGCGTGGACGAGCCGTGGTTGGGCGCGGCGATCGACGTCTGCTTGCCCTGGGCGTCGGCGATCAGCTGGTAGTCCGGGATCGGCCAGTAGGCACTGATGCCACCGCCTGTGGCGCCTTCGCCCTTGCCGAGCAGGTTCCAGGTTTCTTCGTTCAGGTAGCTGCCGTTCTGCCGGGTGAACAGCGCGGTGCCGCCGACCGAGGTGACCAGCGGCTGGGTGCCGGGATCCTCGCCGTGCAGGCCGCTGCCGGTGCGTCCGTAGGCGCCCTGGTCGCCGGAACTGACATAGACCCCCTGGCCTTGCGCGACCATCTGCGTCAGCACCTGGCCTTCCGCGGCGAGCGCCGCATTGCCCAGGATTTCCTCGTCCACCCCGTAGGAAATGCTCACCGTCTGCGCGGTATTGTCGTCGGCGATGGCGCCCAGTGCCGCCAGCAGCGACACCGGATACGGATCGTCGCCTTCTTCGTAGACCTGGATCTGCTGCAATTGCGGATTCACCGCGATCGCCATGTCGATGTCCAGCGCCGCCTCGCCAGCGACGCTTGTATCGTTGACCGCACCGGCATAGCCGTTGACGTTGCGGACCTTCACCGGCACGTTCGGCAGTCCGAACTTCTTGACGTAGGTGGCGATATCGCTGCTCAGGAAGCCGCCTTGTTCGAACAGCGCAAGGGTCTCCTGCTTGCCCGGTGCCAGTTGCGCGGGAATGGCATAGGCCGTGCGGATGTCCTGCGGACTCAGGCCGCCGTTGGGGCCGTGGCCGGCGGATTCGGTCGCCGCATGCGCATTGCCACTGGTGTGATCGTCGGCCATCGCCGCAGGCCTCGCCGGCGCGCGGATGGCCAGCGGCGCGAAGCGGACGGCGTCGTTGAGTCCGACGATGCCGCCGACGTGGCTGGCGATCTCGCGGGGCAATTGCGGTTGCCGATCGGCCGAAAAGAAGGTCTTGCCGTCGCTGGCCTGGTAGCGCCCGAAGTTCACCCCGAGATGGTGGGCGAAGGTGCTGGCGGGTGCCTTCAAGGTGATCAGCGAGCCGGCGCCGCCGATGCTCTTGACCTGCATTCCATGCGCCTGGGCGAAGGCCTTGACCGCGTCGATGTCGCTCTGCCGCGTGCCGAAGCGCGCCGCGAATTCGCTCGGGGTCAGGTAGTGCCCATATAGCGGATCGCCCGGTCGCGACACGTGCATCGCGTAGTCGTAGGCACCGGCACCGTCCTTCAACGGCAGGGTCATCACCACACTGATCGGCGCACTTGCCGTCAGCGCGCCGAGTTGCTTGGCGCTTTGCAGCTGTGCCGGGAGATGGGCGATCTCCGGCGTCGCGGTCTGGCCGCTCTGCGCGGCGCTGATCGCAGGCGTGGACAGCCCGGCCAGGCAGGCCAGGTGCAGAGGGAGGCAGCGAAGCAGGGAGGCATCTTTCATGCAGGCGGACCTTCGATAGGGAGCTGCGAAACGACCACGCCGGAACGACATGCACAGGCACGCCGCAACGCTGGCGTGCCAGGATGCGAACCATTAAAAATGGGCGATTCAAGTAGTGAGAGCCTCAGCAGAGGCTAGCTCGAATCATAACGCTGTCGTTGGATGGCCTGTAGACAAATGCGGACAAGATCGAGCGCGGTTAAAAAAAGCCTTTGAGCTGGTCTGTTGAGCTGCCTCTGCGCGCTGTGCATACCTTCAAGGCATGCCCAAACGGTGGGTCGAGTGCAGTTTTACGCGGCTGCAGAAGAGCCTACTGCTGTGGAAGAACTGCAAACGCAACCTCAACACCAGCTTGCAGTTCATCGCCAGAGGCTTCTTGGCACTACTGCTCAGAAGGTCGTAAACAGGCCCTAAGGGGCGCATAGACGTTGTACATGGCCGGGCCGAAAAATTCTTCGGCCCGGCTGTATTGCATTGAGAGCATTATCCCTTGTAGCCGTTGTTCTCTTTGATTTCTTTGTAGGCGGCGTAAAGTTTACGATCTTTCTTTACTTCTTTCTTGGTGTCTTCTTTCTTGGTGTCTTCTTTCTCGGTGTCGATGGGAAGGCCATTAGGATATCTCTTCCAGAGGCTATACGCTTTCTGGCTAATTTGCGTGTCCTCTTGCACGCTAATGTGTGCCTGCCGGCCAACATCATATTCAGGTACATCATGAGTGGTGTGCGCATCCGAAAAGCGTGCGTTGAATGCTCTTCCGGCAGTGAGGCGGCTAGCGTTCAAGCGCTGCAGCGACCGGAGCCCTGAGGATTGGGCGGGGCTTGGCGATTGATCGTGCGGCGGCGGTGAGCTTTCCGGGCTGTTTGTTTGGTAGGGGTGATAGCTGCTGCTTGATGCGCCACGAATTGGACTAGTCATGAAAAAACTCCAACATCAGACACGTATTGTTATGCGCGAGCCGGGAACGCCTTCGTCAGGCCGGTGCGGCGCCGCAACGCGAATGATCCGCCTAGTCAGTTTCTGGGGATTCTTGCGCAAAGAATCTTGTGCGCCAAAAACGAAGGCTTCCGGGTACCTGATTACCCATCAGGGGTATCCCCTGATTCGGAGAGGATCGTGGCGGCGCCTATCCAGGTCCCAAGCCGTTCAATCGGCCTCGCCGCGCGCCTGTGCGCACGCCTGGCGGATCAGCGCCTTCATCAGCGCGCGATCGGTGTGCCGCGACACCGGCAGCGCGCCCAGCCGGATCGCTTCGTCACGCAAGGCGGCGGGCACGTCATAGTGCGCGCCGCTGCGTTTGTTCTGGAAGGCGCGGCGGGGAATGCCCAGCCGCGCCGCCATCGCATGCAGTTCGTCCAGCGTATCGGCGAGCAGGTGTCCCCAGCGCTGGCCGCGCCAGGGATGCACCGCATCGTCGATGTAGACCGCCATCGCCGCGCCGATCAGGCGGGCTTGTGCTCGCTGTCGGCGTCCGCTTCGGCGTCGGCCGCCGGCGCCGAAGCGTCGCTTCCTGCCGCGTCCGCTGCGCCAGCGGCAGCAGCGTCGCCGGCCTCGGCGACGCCATCTTCTTCTTCGGCCGCGGCCTCATCGCCCTCGGCGAACTCGGCGACCAGCGCGTCCAGATATTCGCCCGCGGTCTGGCCTTCGTCGGCAGCCAGGTCGTCGATCATCTGCTGCAACTGGGTCGAGTAGTCCAGGGTGATGGTGTTGCCTTCCTGCTCCTGCACGTTGGCCAGGTGCTTGAGCATCGCCAGCATCGGCACCGGGTTGTCGGCGTTGCCCATGGTCTGGCCACCGATCGACAGCCGCCATTCGCTGCCCTGCAGCCCGATCGCGGCCAGCACCCGGCCGCTGTCGTCCTGCAGCACGGCATGGTTGGCGATGGGCTGCTCGCGGCCCAAGCGAGCGAAGCCGCGTTTGGGTTGCTGCTTCTTGCGCTTGTCGCGCTTGGCTTTGGATTGCTTGGACACGTTCGTCTCGCTCGTGGAGTGGGCGCCATTGTAGCGGGGCCGGCCGGCATGACCTTCGGCAGGCTTTACTACATGTGTAGTCATCGATAGTTTGGCTACAGGTGTAGTTATCGGTTGCCGACACCGACGCACAGCCCGAACCATCGTCCCGCAGCCGCGGCGGGGGTTCGCCCTGGCAGCGGAATCGGCAGCGCGCTACGCCAGCGCGTGGTCGGTGGCGCTGCCGGCGGCTTCGCGCTGCGCGGATGCCATCGCCTCGTCCATTTCGATCCGCCCACCAGGAGACACCGCATGCTGCACTCGCACCTCATGCTCTGGCGCTGCCGCGCCGCCTTGCTGGTCCTGGCCGCCGTCGCCGTTGCCGCGATCCCGTGCGCGCAGGCAAGCACCCAGGATGCGGCGATGCCGAGCGCCGAACCGCCAGCGCCGCCCGCAGCGCCGATGCCGCCCCACCACGTAGCCGGCGCGCAGCGCATGGCGATCCGTTCCAGCGTCACCACTCTGTCCAACGATCGCCGCAACGCGTCGGTGCTGTTCGAACATGGGGACACCAACGTGTACGGCAGCAGCGGCGACCTGCGCGAGGCGCGGCGTGCGCGCCGCGGCGAGGAGACGCTGTGGTGGATACGCAAGGACGGCAAGCGCTACGTGGTGCGCGATGCGGCCACCATCGGGCAAGTGAAGGCCGCCTATGCGCCGGTCCAGGCGCTGGCACGGCAGCAGGGCGAACTCGGCGCGCAACAGGGGCGGCTGGGTCAGCGCCAGGGTGAGCTCGGCGAGCAGCAGGGCGCCATCGCGCAGCGCCAGGCGGTTGTGGCCGTCGAGCAGGCCAGGGCGGCCAGCGCGCAGGCGCGGCGCGCCGCCAGCGGCGATCAGGCCGCGTCCGCAGCTGCGCCACGCACCGACGCAGCGCAGGCCGATTACCCGCAGCAGATGCAGGCATTGGCCAAGCGCCAGTCGGCGTTGGCCGAACAGCAGGCGGGGTTCGCCAGGCAACAGGCGGTGCTGGCGCAACGCCAGCAGATCGCCAACGCGGCGTTGCAGCGCGACATCGAACGGATCGTGCAGCAGGCGATCGCGCAAGGCGTGGCGCAACCGCTGGCACCGTGAGCGCTGCGGCGCGAGTGCGCAATGCGGTGGACAGGTAGGTGCGCCGCTGGAGCGCTTTTCCGCAGTGGGGCATACCTGTAGGAGCGGCTTCAGCCGCGACAACGTCCGAAGCCAGAAGGCCCGCCGCTGCGTTCGTCGCGACTGAAGTGGCTCCTACAAGGATTCCACCGGCGCCGTGCAGCTGCGAGGCAGCTTGTGGGAGGGACTTCAGTCCCGACTGCATGCCAGCTCGGAAAATTCACCACTCCGCTTGTCGCGGCTGAAGACATTTGCTCCTACACAGGAGGGGGAGCGCGCCGAAACGTCTCAGCGCTGCTCCTCACCCTCGGCGGTCACCGTCACCGTCGCCGGCGACGGCGCCGTACTGCTGCGCGGCTTGCCGCCGGTGACGCTGTTGACCGCACGGATCGCTTCGCGGGCGGCGTCGGCCGCGATCTCCGGAGAGGTGGTGCGCGGCGCCGCGATCGTCACCGTCGCCGGCTTGGCGGCGCTTGCCG
>NZ_CAPJ01000165.1 GCF_000331775.1 Xanthomonas translucens pv. translucens DSM 18974 | reverse complement strand
ATCGCGCGCAGCGCGCCGTCGCGGCCGAAGCGCCAGCCATGGTAGGGACAGGCCAGGCCGTCGCCGCTGGCGCAGCCGGCCGACAGCGGCGCATGCCGGTGCGGGCAACGGTCTTCCAGCGCCAGCAGGCTGCCGTCGGCGCAGCGCGCGATCGCCGCATGCCGGTCCATCACCGTCACCGCCAGCGGCCGCTGCCGCACTGCGTCGGCGCGGGCCACGGCGAACCAGTGTCGGTACAACGAGGGATGCCAGGCGTTCATGGCTGCTAGCGTCGCATGCGCGGCAGGCGGATGTCCGCATGCACGCTCGAACGCGACGCACTACGCGACGACCGTCCCGGTGACTCGGTTGCGTCCGCCGTGCTTGGCCGCATACAGCGCCTGGTCGGCGATGACGACCAGCTTCTGCCACTCGATCTGCGCCTGCGTCGAAATGCAGTAGCCGATGCTGACCGTGCAGACCAGCGCGGCGCTGGAGGGAGGCGCGATGTCCTGGCGTTCGACCACGCGCCGCAAGCGTTCGGCGATGTCGCGCACTACCGATTCGTCGCCATGCGGGATCAGCACCATGAATTCCTCGCCGCCAACGCGGGCCAGAAAGTCCGGGCTGCGGATATGCCGCGCAAGCGTGTCGGCGATGGCGATCAGCACCTGGTCGCCGACGGTATGGCCCAGGCGGTCGTTGATCGACTTGAAATTGTCTACATCGATCATCAGCACCGCGATCGGCGCGTTCCTGTCGCGCGCGTCCTGCGTGGCTGATTCGCCTTTTTCCCACATGATGCGGCGGTTGGCCACGCCGGTCAGGGAGTCCAGCGTGGCATGGCGAATCAGTTCCGCGTTCATTTTCCGCGCCAGCATCCACAGGAACCCTGGAGTGATGATCGAGGTCAGGATCATGCGCGAGAGCAGGCCGAATTTCGACGTGGGGTCGTAGCTGGTGTCCGCGGAGGGGTGGAGCGTCCACCAGACGATGCGCAGCAGCAGCATCAAGGCCCACATCAAGTGGAACGCGGCCGTGAAGCGCGCCGCGGCGCGCATCTCCGCGTCCGCATGGCGCCACAAAGCCATGCCGGTGGCGACGGTCAACAGGCCGCGCAGGGTGCAGCCGAAAATCACCATGATCCTGAGATTCTCGCCTCCACTGTGAACGCAATAGATCTCCGCCGCGCCGATCAGCGCGACCGTGAGCAGGATCCAGGGCTGGATCAGCGGCCGCCGCAGATAGGCGTTCACCGCGCACAACTCCAGCACCGTGGCGGCATCGATCGTCAAGTTGCCGATCAATCCCAGGGCGGCGTCGTGCCCCGGCCACCCCGTCGGTAGCACGAGTGCGGCAAAGCCCGCCGCGAATGCGGCGTAGCTCAGGCCAAGCAGCAGCAATCCGCAGCTGTGCTTGGATTTGCGCCCGGTCAAATGAATGGCAAGGAACACCGCCGACGAGACCGCCGCCAGCAAGGCATTGACGATCAGCAAGGTGCCAGCGTGAGCCAGGTGTGTGATCGAATCCACAGGTCCCCCGGTCCGCGGCGGAAGCGATTTTTAGATGCCGCCCAGTATAGGGCGGCGAGAATATGCGAGCCGCACGTTTGCAGTGGTTTTCCCGTTGCAAGTGTTTCCAGATGCCGTGCGCGGCAGGCCGCTGTTGCTGCCCACGCCGGCTTGGTTTTGCAGGCGCGGCACAGCTCGACGGCAAGGGGCGATTCGGTGCATCCGGGTTCCTGGCGCTAACGTGCGTGCTTGCCCTGATATCGGCGGTGTGTGCGTGGCCTTGAGTCCTTGCCGTTGCGACCTTGCGGGCACCGGCATGCCGGTCGTTCACAACCGATAGCGGCGCATCAGCGGCACGCCGAGACGCTCGGTCAGCACGCCGAGCGCGGCGATCGGCTGGCGCCGGCGCAACGGCAGATGGCGCGCATCCACCGCGCTGTACTCGATCACCGGCATGCCGCCGCGCTGGCGCTTGAAACTGGCGGCGCCGGCGCTTTGGTTCAGTCGGCGTCCGTACCGCAGCGCATGTTCGAACCCGCAGGCAGTGAGCGTGCGGTACAGCGCCAGCCGTTGCGGTTGCCGCAGGTCGTAGCCGACGATCGGCGCGGTCAGCGTCTGCCCCACCCCGAACAGGCCGGTGATGCACACCAGCTCGCCGCCCGCGTCGCGAAAGCCGTCGAAGTGCAGCAGCCCGGCGCGGTGCCAGGCGCGCAGGAACGCGGCGCGGTAGGCCGGATTGCAGCGCGAATACTTGTCCAGGTACAGCTGCGCGTACAGCGCGGCGATGCGCGGGTAGTCGGCCTCGCCGATGGCGCCGTTGCCGCAGCGCTGCAGGTCGGTGCGTGCGGTCAGTTTGAGATCGCGGGCCAGGTCGCGGTGCTGCAGCAGCGCCGGCCAGTCGTCGTACAGATACACCTGGCGGCTGCCGATCAGGGTGAAACCTTGCGCCTGCAGTGCATCCAGCCACTGCGGTGTGTCCACCCGATTGAGCGAGCGGAACCACAGCGCATGGTCCGGCCAGCGCGCGCGCGCCGCGTCCAGCAGGGCGCCCAGGCCTTCGCGCGGCAGCGGCGGATACAGGTTGGTGGACAGCAGCCAGTTGTTGAGGGTGACCGCGCGGTCGATCTGCGCCCAGTCCAGCCAGGCGCCGATGCCGCCGCACACTCCGCGCAGCGGCGCGGCCAGCGCGCGCGGCAACAGGCGCACCGCCTCCTCGGCGGCGTAGTCGGCATAGGTGGTGCGCGGCGAGCAGACCCAGGCGTTGCCCGCGCGCTCCTCGCTCACCGTGACCGGCATCGACAGCGTGCCGGCCTGCAGCATGTCGATGCGGGCGTACAGGTTGCCGGCCACGTGCTGCGCATCGCGGCCGGCATGCAGGTCGGCGAAGCGCTGTGCCTGCACGGCGTAGTCGCTGCCGGTCTCGGCGGCGCCGTTCATGGCGGCGGCAGGGCCTGGCCGTCCCATTCGGTATCGCGGGTGGAGGCTTCGCGCACGCTGCAGCGCTGCGCCAGCGCCAGCCGCGCATGGCTGCCCAGGTCGCACAGCGCGCCGGCCAGCGGGCGCCGATCGCCGCGCGGGGCGAGCACGTCGTCGGCGCGCGCGTAGTCGTGCCGCCATTGCCGCAGGCGGCCATGGCGCAGCGCCGCCGGCAACGCCACGCCGAGCATCAACAGGCCGAGCATCGCCGCGCGCGTCGGCGCCGGGCGCACGATCGCCGCCGGGTCGCGGCAGCTGCCGTCCAGCGCCGCGACCAGCGGATCGGCGGCGGCGAACAAATGCAGGCCGCTGGTCGCGCGCGGATTGCATTCGATCACGCTGTAGCGGCCCTGCGCCGAGACGATCCAGTCGAAGGAGAGGTGTCCGCTGAAGCGCAGCGAGCGCACCAGCTGCGCGGTGAAGCGTTCGATCTGCGGCGCCGGCGCGGCGTCGAAGTAGTAGCTGGAGCTGCGCTGCAGCCGGTAGCGCGGCCGGTACACCGCATGCGCGAGCAGCACGCCGTCGCGCGCCACCGCGTACGAGCAGCGTTCCTCGCCGGCGCAATAGCGCTGGGCGACCCAGTCGCCCTGTTCGGGCAGCGGCGGCGCCGCGCCGGGCAGGCCGTGCGGATGCACGCGCACGTGCACGCCGAAGCGCGAGTATTCCGGTTTCAGGACCAGCGGCGCGCGGCCGGACCAGTCGCGCGCCTGCTTCAGGCTGCGCACGCGCATGCTGTCGGGCACGTCCACGTCGGCATCGATAGCGCGCGCCAGGTGCAGGAAGTGCCATTTGCTGTGCAGCGCGCGCAGCGTGTCGAACGCGTCCACCAGCACGTCCAGCTGCGCTGGCAAGGCATGCCGGTAGCGGGCAAGGTAGAACACTTCCTCGCAGGTCGGCAGCAGCAGCGCGATGCGCTGGCGTGCGACCAGCGCGTTGAGGTCGGCGATGTAGGCGGCCGGCGCGTAGCGTGCCGGGGCGATGCGATGGCGGGCGGCGACCGCGTGCGACCAGCCGGCGATGCGGCAGGCCACGCTGTCGGCCAGATGCACGCGCCAGCCCTGCGCGGCGAAGCGGCGCGCCAGGTCCAGCGCCACCGGTGCGCGTGCGCCGGTGATCAGGACGGCCGGTGCGTTAGCCATCGATGCTCGCGGCGGCAACAGGCCGCCACTGCCGGCAATGCGAGGGCACCATGCGCAGCGTCGGTTCGGCCAGGCGCAAGGCGTGCAGCCGCGCCAGCGTGTCGCGGTAGACGCGGTGTTCGCCGAGCAAGTGGGTGACCAGCGCCGGCGGCGGCGTGCCGTCGGCGATCGCGGCGCTGGACCAGGCCGCATCGGCGACCAGGAATACCGGCCCGTGCGCGTCCTCGAACCACAGCCCGTAGTGGCCGGGGGCGTGCCCGGGCAGCGGCACCAGCAGCACGCTGCCGTCGCCGAACAGGTCGCGCCGCGTGCCGAAGCCGCGCAGCGCCGCCGGTCCCGGGCAGGCCGGCAGTGCTTCGAACCAGTGCATGCGTTCGCGCGCGCCGTGCAGCAGTGCCGGTAGGAAACCTTCGCGCAGTGCCGCCAGCCGCCCGCGCCGCTGCAGATCGTCCCAGGCCTGTTGCGCGCAGGCGATGCGCGCCTGCGCGAAGTCGGCCACGCCGCCGATGTGGTCGCCATGGAAATGCGACAGCACGATCCAGTCGATCGCCGCCGTGTCGATGCCGTCGCCGGCCAGCTGTTCGCGCAACGACTGGCCCGGCGCCAGGTGCACCGGCGTCAACAGGCGGTACAGCCGCTCGGGAAAATGCGCAGTGGCCGCGAGGAAGTGCTGCGAATAGCCGGTGTCGAACAGCAGGTTGCCGTGCACCGGATGCTGCAGCAGCGCCGCCAGCGCCGGGAACTGGCAGGGCGCCAGCGTCGCGCCGCGGCGCGTGGCGCGTTCGGGATGGGTGCAGTGGCCGGCTTCGTACAGCCGCCAGCGCAGCGTCGCTGCGCTCATGTGCGTTCCCGCCCGGCTGCGCGATGGGGGGGCGATGTTTCGGCCGCGACACTTTGGCGGGTAAGTCGCGTCGGGACTGAAGTCCCTCCCGCACGTGTAAAGGCGCGTGCGCCTGCGTAGGCCGGGGGCTGGCCAGCAGCTTGCCGAGGTTGGCTCACGTGCGCGCCAGGGCCGCGATCCCGGCCTCGGTGGACAGCACCGGCGCGTAGCCGAGTTCGCGCCGTGCGCGGCCGATGTCCAGCGTATGCGAATAGCCGAGCACGCCGATGCCGTAGCGGCTCAGCCGCGGCTCCGGTTGCCCGCGCCGGCGCAGCGCGATCTGTTCGCCGACCGTGGCCAGCGCCAGGGCCAGGCGGCGCGGGACCGGCAGCAGGCGCACGCGCAGTTGCAGCGCCGCGA
This sequence comes from Xanthomonas translucens pv. translucens DSM 18974, assembly GCF_000331775.1. The sequence continues at coordinate 6,947 of NZ_CAPJ01000165.1, read as the reverse complement.
ACAACTGGGTGAGCAGGTCGCGCACCGCGATCGGCGTGCCGTTGCTGATGTTGTAGGCGCGTCCGTCGCCGAGGTGTTCGGCGCGCAGCGCGGCCAGCGCCGCGGTCACCGCGTTCTCCACGCAGCACACGTCGATCATCGCGCGTCCGCCGTGCACCAGCGGGAACCAGCCGCGCTGCGCCATCGCCAGCAGCCGCGGCACGATCGCGTTGTCGCCGGGGCCGAACACCGCGCGCGGGCGCAGCACCAATGCCGGCAGCCCGGCCGCGGCGGCGGCACGTACTTTTTCCTCCGCCTCCCACTTGGTCTGCGGATAGCCCCCGATCCAGCGCGCCGGCGGGCTGAAGTCCTCAGTCACCTGGTATTGGTCGGCGAAGCGGAAATAGATGCTCGGCGAACTGAAGTGCACGAAGCGGCGCAGCTGCGCGCGCTGCGCGGCGGCAAGCAGGCGTTCGGTGGCGATCACGTTGGCCTGGCGGAACAGCTCGGCACTGGCCCACGGCGCGGACAGCGCGGCGCAGTGGATCACCGCAGCGCAGCCGTGCAGCAGCGGTGCCAGATCGTCGCGGCACAGGTCGGCGCGGACCACGTCGATGCGCGGATCGCCGGCGAAGGCGGCCAGCGCGGCGGCATTGCGGCCGCTGGCGCGGACCTGCGCGCCGTCGGCAGCGAGCGTGCGGACGATGTGCGCGCCGATGAAGCCGGAGGCGCCAGTGACCAGGATGCGCGCCATGTCAGTACCTGAGCACCGCGCCGCCGAACGCCAGCCCGGCGCCGGAGCCGACCAGGCCGATCAGGTCGCCGCGCACGATGCGGCCGTCGGCGATGGCCTGGTGCAGGGCGCTGGGGATCGAGGCGGCCATCTGGTTGCCGCGTTCGCCGATCACGTTGACCAGCGTGTCCGGCGCCAGCCGCAGCGCGCCCTGCAGATGCCGCAGCGCCTTGGCGCTGGCCTGGTGCGGCACGATCCGCTGCAACTGCGCCAGTTCGACGCCGGCCTTGTCCAGCAGCCGCTGCAGGAACCCCGGCAACTTCGCCGCGGCGAGCCGGTAGGTGGCGCGGCCGTTCATTTCGAACAGCGAGCCGGCGCGCAACGCGTCGATGCCATGTTCCAGACGCAGGCGCGTGCCGCCGGCGCGGACCCGGCAATGCTCGATGCCTTCGGAATAGGTTTCCAGGTGCGCGGCCAGCAGCTGTGAGCCGTTGTCGCCGCTGTCCGCGCCCAGCACCGCCGCCGCGGCGCCGTCGCCGAACAGCGGCGCGGTGTCCATGTCCTCGCCGTTGAGGCCGACGCTGGCGATCTCGCTGGACACGATCAGCACCCGCCGGTAGCGGCCGGCGGCGATCGCGCAGGCGGCCAGATCCAGCGCGGCGATGAAGCTCAGGCAGGTGGCGTTGATGTCGAACGCCGGCAACCCGCTGCCCTGCAGGCCGAGCCGCGCGTGCAGCAGCGCGGCGCTGCACGGGATCGCCTGTTCCATCACGCTGCAGGCGGAGATCACGCAATCGACCTGGTCCGGTTCGAGCTGCGCCGCCGCCAGCGCCGCGCGCGCGGCGCGTTCGCCCATCAGCGAGGCCGGTTCGTCGGCGCCGGCATAGTGGCGCACGCCGACTCCGGCATGGCGCAGGGTCCAGCCGGCGGGCTTGCCCCAACGCTGGTCGAAGCTGTCCGAGGCCACTTGCCGCGCCGGCAGATAGTCGCCCGTGCCGAGGATGCGCACCGCGATGGGCCTGCTGGGGGCGACGGTCATTGCCAAAGCTCGGGCAAAGGAGGCGCAGCGTACTGCCAGCGGATCGGCGCCGGCAACCGCGCCGCTGCGGCGCGTGCTGCCCGCGAATGGAGCGCGTGCGCTAGCGGCCGCGGCGCTGCCCGTACCAGAAGCCGAGCGCGTCGCGCGAACGCAGCATGCCGCGGCCGCGGCGCAGCAGCTGCAGCAGCAGGCCCAGGTGCTCGCGCTTGCTGAAGCTGCGCAGCTTGCGGTCGGAGGTGTGCACCGGCTCGCGCAGGATCACCAAGCGCCCGCGCCGGGCCAGCGCGCGGCTCAGCGCCACGTCCTCGCCGGCGTAGTAGCGTTCGTCGAAGCCGCCGGCGGCGTCGAACGCGCTGCGCGTGCAGAACAGGAAGCAGCCCGGGGCGATGCCGGTGCGGCGGAACAGCCAGGCGAACACGGTTTGCGCCATGCGTTCGTGCCAGGCGATGTCGCCGAGCAGCTGCACCTGCGCGCCGCCGCCGACCGCGCCGGTGTGCAGCGCGCGCAGCGCCGCGGCCAGCAGCGGCGTGTTGACGCGGGTGTCGGCATCGACGAACAGCAGGTAACGGCCACGGCTGGCGGCGGCGCCGGCATTGCGGGCGGCGGCGATATGCCGCAGTTGCACGTCCAGCACCTGCGCGCCGTGGCGGCGCGCGATCTGCGCGGTGTCGTCGCTGCAGGCGTCGGCGACGACGAGCGTCTCGTAGTCCAGCCGCAAGGCGTCGGCGGCGATATGCAGCCACGCCAGGGTGTCGCCGATCAGGGCGGCTTCGTCGTGGGCGGGGACGATGAACGAGATCACGCCCCGCATCATGCGGCGCGGCGGCGGTGCGGGCAAATCCGCCCGCGCCGCCGCCGCGACCGCGCAGCGTGGGTCAGCGCTGCAGCGTTGCCATCATCGCCGGCGGGTAGCGGGTGCCGGCGGCGGCGTCGGCCGGGAAGATCGCCTCGATCTGCGCGCGTTCGGCCGCGCTCAGCGTCACCTGCAGCGCGCCCAGATTCTCTTCCAGGTAGGCCAGGCGCTTGGTGCCCGGGATCGGCACCAGGTCCTCGCCCTGCGCCAGCACCCAGGCCAGCGCCAGTTGGCCCGGGGTCACGCCCTTGGCCTGGGCCAGGGTGCGCACCTGTTCGACCAGTTGCAGGTTGCGCGCGAAGTTCTCGCCCTGGAAGCGCGGCGAGTGGCGGCGGTAGTCGTCGGCTTCGAAGTCCTCCGGCGAGCGGATCGCCCCGGTCAGGAAACCGCGGCCCAGCGGCGAATACGGCACGAAGCCGATGCCCAGCTCGCGCACCGTATTCAGCACCTGATCGCTCTCCGGATCGCGCGACCACAGCGAATATTCGCTCTGCAGCGCGGTGATCGGGTGCACCGCATGCGCGCGGCGGATGGTGCCGGCGGCGGCCTCGGACAGGCCCAGGAAGCGCACCTTGCCCTGTTCCACCAACCGCGCCATCGCGCCGACGGTGTCCTCGATCGGCACGTTCGGGTCCACCCGGTGCTGGTAGTACAGGTCGATGTGGTCCACGCCCAGGCGCTGCAGGCTACCCTCGCAGGCGGCCTGCACGTACTCGGGGCGGCCGTCGACGCTGCGCACGCTGGGATCGTCGGGATCGAGCTTGATGCCGAACTTGGTGGCCAGGAACGCCTGGTCGCGGCGCCCGGCCAGCGCCTTGCCGACCAGCACTTCGTTGGTGTGCGGGCCGTACATGTCGGCGGTGTCGATCAGGGTGACGCCGTGGTCGAGCGCGGCATGGATCACCGCGATCGCGGCGGCGTCGTCGCTGCGGCCGCCGTAGAACGCGCTCATGCCCATGCAGCCGAGGCCGAGGGCGGACACGCGGGGGCCGTTGCGGCCGAGGGTGCGGGTTTGCATCGGGAAACTCCTGTTTGAAAGCGGGAAGCGACGTGGAAGAAAAGATGCGGCGCGCACGCTGTGGTCGCGGGGTACGGAGAATGCGAGCGCGGCGCGGCGATGCGTTATCGCGATCGCGCAGGATCCTTGTCCGATCCTGCAATCGCGCCGCCGCGCCGCGCCGCGATTGCGCAGGCGCCGACCATGCCATGGCCGACGTTTGCGCAAAGTCAGTGCCGCGTTCCGTCACGCGTCGGCGGCGCGGTTCAGATCGCCGGCGTACGTGGCCGCAGCTGGGTGCCGCCGGGTACCAGTTGCCGCGGCATCGGCAGGCGCACGAACGCGTGCGGGAACGGATGCGCCACCGCGCTGACCGCATCCAGCCGCTGCAGCTGCGCCGCGTCCAGTTGCAGTTCCAGCGCGCCGAGGTTGTCGTCCAGCTGCGCCAGGGTGCGCGCGCCGACGATCGGGATCGCGCCGCCGCCCGGCCGCTGCAGCAGCCAGGCCAGCGCCACCTGCGCCGCCGCCGAATTCGGCGTCTCGGCCTCGGCCCTGTCGCAGAGGGTGCGCGCGCTGGACCGGACCACGCGCCGGGTGGCGCTGAGCGAACACGGCGCGCGCTTCCTGCAACGGGTGACGCCGAGCCTGGCGCAGATCGAGGCGGCGTTCCTGGACCTTGACACGGTGCGCGAACGTCCGGCCGGGCGCCTGCGCATCACCCTGCCGCGGGTGGTCGCCGACCAACTGGTGATGCCGTGGCTACCGGCGTTCCTGGCCCGCTATCCGCAGATCGAAGTGGAATTGTGCGTGGACCCGGCGCTGGTGGACGTGGTGGCCAAGGGCTTCGATGCCGGCATCCGGCTGGGCGAATGCCTGGCCCGCGACATGATCGCGGTGCCGCTGGGGCCGCTGCAGCGCCAGGTGATCTGCGCCGCACCGGACTATTTCCGGCGGCATGCGCCGCCGCGCACGCCGGCCGACCTGGTCGACCACGACTGCATCGTGCATCGCCTGAGCAATGGCCGGCGCATGGCCTGGGAGTTCAGCCGCGACGGCCGCGATTTCGAGGTGGAGGTGAGCGGCACCCTGGTGTTCAACGACAGCGGCCTGACCCATGCCGCGGCGCTGGCCGGGCTGGGCCTGGCGCAGGGCTTTGAATCGGTGGTCGCCGCCGATGTCGCCGCCAGCCGCCTGCTGCGCGTGCTCGACGACTGGCAGCAGCCCTTCGCCGGTTTCCATCTCTACTACCCGGCGCGCGAACACACTGGCGCCGAAACTGCGCGTGTTCATCGACCATCTACGCGCGGCGAACGCGGCGGCGGGGTAGCCACCGCGTCCGTTGGTGTTCGGTGCCGGCACCGGTCGTGCCAACGCGGAACCGGCGTCGCCCGCATGGCGGTGGCGACGCCGTACGCGGCTCAGCCCTTGAGCTTGGCCGCGTATTCGGCCACCCGCTGGCCGAGCAGCCTGGCGGTTTCCAGGTCGCCGGCGCGCGGCGCCTCTTCCGGCGAGGCGTCCGACGGCGAGATCGCCAGCGCGCCGCCGGAGCCGGCGGTCCAGTTCACGTCGGCCGGGCCGTGGGCTTTGGTGTTGGCCGGCAGCAGGCCGGTGCCGACCCAGATCTGGCCGTGCTGCTGCGACAGGGTCCAGAAATATTCGATGGTGGCGAACTTGTCGCCGTTGACCGAGGCCGAGTTGGTGAAGCCGGCGGCGATCTTGTCCTTCCACGCCTGCGCGAACCACGGCTTGGAGCTGGCGTCGGCGAACTTCTTGAACTGCCAGGCCGGGCCGCCCATGTAGGTCGGGCTGCCGTAGACGATCGCATCGGCCTGGCCGATCGCTTCCCAGGCGCCGTCCGCCAGGTTGCCGTCCTGGTCGATGCGGTACAGCGTGGCGGCGCCGACGCTGGCGGCACCGGCGTGCACTGCCTCGGCCTGCTTGACGGTATGGCCGTAGCCGCTGAAATAGACGATCGCGATCTTGCTCATCGGGGAGCTCCTGAAATGACGGGGGAAACGCGGGCATTGTGCGCATGCGCCGCCGCTTCGATCATTGCCACGCGCGGGATGTTGTGTTCGACCGGCCGGCCGCCGCCGTGCGCCTGCCGCTCGCCGCCTCAGGGCGCCGTGGCGCCGTGCATCTCGCGCTCGATGCCGACTTCGACCAGGTAGTCGATGAAGCTGCGCACCTTCGGTGCCAGATGACTGCGGCTGGCATAGACCGCGTAGACGCCGATCGGGCCGAGCCGGTGCTCGGGCAGCACCCGCACCAGGCGGCCGTCCTGCAGCGCGTCCTGGGCGATGAAGTCCGGCTGCAGGACGATGCCCATGCCGGCGATGGCGGCCTCGCGCAGCACGTCGCCGCTGTTGGCGCGCAGCCCGCCCTGCACGCGCACCCTTGTCTCGCCGTCGGGGCCGTGCAGGGCGATCTCGTCCAGCGGCATGTAGCTGTAGGTCAGGAATTCGTGGCCGGCGATGTCGGCAGCCAGGCGCGGCGTGCCGGCGCGTTGCAGGTAGGCCGGCGCGGCGTACAGAGCGGCCTGCACCTGGCCGAGCTTGCGCGCGATCAGGGTCGGGGTGACCTGGCGGGTGATGCGGATCGCCATGTCGTAGCCTTCCTCGACGATGTCCACCATGCGATCGGACAGCGACAGGTCCAGCGCGACCTGCGGATAGCGCGCGCGGTAGCCGGCCAGGCGCGGCCCCAGCCGGGCGATGCTGAAGCTGAAGGGCGCGTTGATGCGCAGCGTGCCGGACGGAGTCAGCGCCTGCTCGCCGACCGCCGCCTCCATGTCGTCGAACTCGGCCAGCAGCACCTGGCAGCGCTGGTAATACGCGGTGCCGACGCTGCTCGGGCTGACCCGGCGGGTGGTGCGGTTGAGCAGGCGCAGGCCCAGCCGCTTCTCCAGCCAGGCCACCTGCCGGGTGACGCTGGCGGTGGACATGCCCAGCGCCTCGGCGGCGCTGTTGAAGCCGTTGCGGTCGACCACGGTGACGAACACGCGCATCGCTTCCAGCGTATCCATTGTTGCCGTTCCTGAAATAGATATCCGGTCGCAGGGTAATTTATCTCTTCGGACGTCGGGAATATCCTGTGGATCCGCTGCCATGGCTACCGCCAACGCCGCCAACGCATGTAGGTGCCGCCGCTCGCGGCAAGGTCCCGGCCGGCGCACGCAGCGCCGCATCCTCCTGGAGAAGCCATCATGCCGCGTCTGCCCTCGCTGTACATCTCGCACGGTTCGCCGATGACCGCGCTGGATCCGGGCCTGGTCGGCGTGCGCCTGGCCGAACTGGCGGCGGCGCTGCCGCGTCCGCGCGCGATCGTGGTGGCGTCGGCGCACTGG
>NZ_CAPJ01000166.1 GCF_000331775.1 Xanthomonas translucens pv. translucens DSM 18974 | reverse complement strand
TGACCGCGCACCAGCCGTCGCAGGATTTCGTGCTGGCGGTGCTGGATGCGCAGCAGCTGCCGCAGGCGCTGCAGGCCTTGCTCGAGGCGGTGTCGGCGCCGGTGCAGGGCGGCGCTTTCACCCAGCAGTTGCAGGCGCACGTCGGCGTGGCGCTATGCCCGGACGATGCCGCAGGCGCCGAGGAGACCATCGGCAGCGCCGCGCAGGCCGCGCATGCGGCGCAGGCCGAGGGGCGCAGCGTGGTCCGTTTCGAGCGCAGCATGTCCGCGTGCATCGGCGAACGCCTGCGCCTGGCCGGGCGCATCCATCAGGCGATCGCGCGGCAGGAGTTCGAACTGCATTTCCAGCCGATCATGCACGCCGGCAGCGGTGCGCCGTGCCTGCTCGAGGCGCTGATCCGCTGGCCGCAGGCCGACGGCAGCTATATCGCCCCGGATCAGTTCATCCAGCTGTGCGAGGACACCGGGCTGATCCTGCCGCTCGGCCGCTGGGTGATGCAGGCCGCCGCGCAGGCGCGGCGGCAATTGGCGTTGCATGGCTGGGCCGACCTGCCGGTGGCGGTGAACGTGTCGGCGCTGCAGTTCTTCGACGGCGATCTGGTCGCGGACCTGATGCAGGCCTGCGCCGCGGCCGGGCTGGCCGCCGACGGCCTGCACCTGGAACTGACCGAGAGCAGCCTGATGCGGCAGCCGCAGCAGGCGCTGGAGGTGCTGCGGCAGCTGCGTGCGCTGGGGGTGAGCGTGGCGCTGGATGATGTCGGCACCGGGTTCTCCAGCATGGCCTACCTGCGCGATCTGCCGCTGGACACGCTGAAGATCGACCGCAGTTTCATCGCCGACGTGCATCGCGACGCGCGCAACGCCTCGATCTGCGAGGCCTTGCTCACGCTCGGCCGCAGCCTGGGCCTGGACGTGGTGGCCGAAGGCGTGGAAACCGAGGAACAGCTGCAGTGGCTGCGCGCGCACGGCTGCAACCATGTGCAGGGCTATCTGCTGGGCCGGCCGGCGCCGCTGGCGCAGGTGATCGGCGCGCTCGGCCCGCGCGACGCGGTCACAACATGAGGTCGATGCCGTGCTGCGCGCCCGGCGCGGGCAGCGGCTCGCCATCCCAATAGCGGCGCAAGGGTTCGCGCACCAGATCCAGTGCGGTGCAGGCGCCGCGCACGCCGGGAAAGCGTTGCAGGTTGTGCGACTGCAACGCGAGCATGCGCCGGTCCTGCTCGCCGACCTTGCGCAGCAGCGGCCACACCAGCCAGCGCACCGCCCACGCCGGCGCCCAGCGCCCGTCCACGTGCAAGCTGGCGAACACCTCGGTACTGCGCGGGCCGACCGGGGTGAAGTGCAGGCTGATCCGCACGCGGCCGCCGCGGGCGTAGCGGTATTCGATCTGCGCGGTGCCGGGCGCGGCGAAATGCGCGCGTTCCAGCGTGCGCGGCGATTCGAACAGGCGGTACAGCCAGCCGCTCTGCGCGGCGGCACCGGCGTAGTCCACGTGGAAGCCCTCGGCCGTGGTATGCAGGCAGGCGCGCATCGCGCTGCGCGCGCCGCCGTGGCGCACCAGCCCCGGATGCAGCAGGTGGGTATGCAACGGATCGAGGAAGTTCTCCAGCGCATCGACCACGTGCGCTTCCCAGCGCGTGCGCCACAGGAAGCGCCGCGCCGATGGCTGCAATGCCCGCACCAGCGGTGCGGGCTCGGCGTCGCCTTCGGGGTCCGCTCGCAGCCAGATCAGCCCGTCATGCTCGCGCGCGGCGAATGCGCGCACCCGCACCGCGGGCAGCGCCTGCCCGGGCGGCATGCCGGGAATCGCGCGC
>NZ_CAPJ01000167.1 GCF_000331775.1 Xanthomonas translucens pv. translucens DSM 18974 | reverse complement strand
CGCAGCCGCGTGCAACGCGTCCAGGCGGCCACGTCGGCACGGGTGCTGCAGGGGCTGTCGCCGTTGTTCCGCATCGCGCTCCATGACGGCATCGCGCAGCGCGCCTGCCGCCGGGTCGGCGTCGCCCCGCAGCGCCTGACGCAGTGGCCCGATTGAGCAGGCCGCCGGCCGCTGGCGGCGCGTGGGCTTTGTTGCCGCCGCGCCGACAAAGCTGAACGGTATCGGCGCTGCGGCGGACGGCCTGCGTCGCGGCGCCGCCGTCCGGTCAAGATCGCCGCACCTGGGCCGCTCTATGCAGGACCGATGCAGCGCCGTTTCGCCACCGCCGACAAGCTCTACGAGGTCCGCTTCCGGCAGCGCCTGCGGCGTGCGTTGCGCGCGCCGCTGCGCGCGATCCTGGTCTGGGGCCTGGCCTTGGCGCTGCTGCTGGCCTGCGGGCTGGCCTATGTGCTGGTGCAGGATCGCGGCAACCGCCTGGCCGCCGCGCAGCGGCAGAGCCTGGCGCTGGCGACCGGCGCCGACCGCCTGCTGCAGCTGGAGCTGGACAACCTCAGCCAGGCCCTGCGCGGCGAAGGCGTGGGCGCGCAAACGCTGCTGGCCGACGCGCCCGCGCGCGCGCCGGAGCTGATCGAGGCATCGCTGCGCGGGTTGTTGCGGCGCCATCCGGAACTGCACGACGTCGCGCTGCTGGATGCGCAGGGCCAGCGCAGGTTCGGCGGGCCAGGCGATCCGACCCTGCGCGAATGGGCGCTGGGCTCGCGCCGCAATGGCGAGGACGTGTTCGTCGGCCCGTGCCGTCGCCTGGCCGACGGGCAAGCGGTGGTGACGCTTGCGCTGCCGCTGGCATCGGGCGACTGGGTGGTGGCGCATTGGCGGGTCGCGGCGCTGCAACGCATCGTCGGCGGGGTCGATGCCGGGCGCGACGGGGTGGTCGCGCTGACCGATACGCATGGCCTGCTGCTTGCGGCCAGCAGCGCCGCTGCCGGGCCCATCGGCACCCGCGTGCGGCTGCCGTTGGGCCTGGTGCGCGGGCGGCCGCAGGGCAGCGCGATGGGCATGCACCATGCGGTGTTCGGCCAGCAGGCGCGCATGCTGGCAGTGAGCGGTGGAGGCGACTATCCGTTGCTGGCGGTAGCCGGACTGTCGGTGCGCGAGGCGCTGGCGCCGTGGTGGTGGTTCGCCGGCGCGGCGCTGTCGGTCTATCTGCTGTATCTGGCCGGGTTCGGCTACCTGCTGGGCAGCCTGCGCCGCGCCGAGGGTCGACAGCGGCAGATGCTGGAGCGCTTGCGCCGCGGCGACCAGGAGCTGCGCCTGGCGCACGAGATGGGCGGCATCGGCACCTGGCGGGTCGAGGCCGATCGGGGCCACCTGCTGCTGGCCGAGCCGACTGGCGCCCTGTTCGGGTCGCCGCAGCTGCGCATGAGCCTGCCCGCGTTCCTGGCCCGGGTGCACGACGACGATCGCGCGCGGATCGAGCAGTTGTACGACCAGGCGCTGCAGGGCAAGGGCGAGTACAACGTGGTGTACCGCATGCACACGCCCGATGGCGGCCTGCGCTGGCTGGCCGCGCGCGGTGCGCGGGTGCAGGGCCGCGACGGGCTGTGCATGACCGGTGCGGTGCAGGACGTCAGCGAGCGGCTCGAGGCGCAGGCGCGGCTGTTCGACGCCGAGCGCCAGTTCCGCCTGGTGTTCGAGCGCAACCCGCTGCCGTTCTGGCTGTTCGCGGTGGACAGCCTGCGCTTCCTGGAAGTGAACCAGGCGGCGATCCGTCAGTACGGCTACAGCCGCGAAGAATTCCTCGGCATGACTCTGCTCGACCTGCGCCCGCGCAGCGAGGCCGAACGGCTGCTGCAGGACGTGCGCATGCCACGCGAAGGCTTCGACGCGCCGAGCGTGTGGACCCACCAGCGCAAGGACGGTAGCCTGCTGTCGGTGCGGACGCACAGCGCGGACCTGGACTTCGGCGGCGTGCCGGCGCGGCTGATCCTGGCCGAGGACGTCAGCCAGCGCATGGCGGACGAGCGCGAGCTGGCGTTCCGCGCCAGCCACGACGTCACCACCGGCCTGCTCAATCCGCGCGCCCTGGCCGAGGCGCTGGACGCGCGCCACCAGGCCGGCTATGCGGTGGCCTACGTGCAGTTGCGCGGGCTGGCGCTGATCGGCGCCACGCTGGGCCAGGCCGCTGGCGATGCGGTGCGCTGCGCGGTGGCGCAGCGGCTGCGCGGGCTGGGCGAACGCTTC
>NZ_CAPJ01000168.1 GCF_000331775.1 Xanthomonas translucens pv. translucens DSM 18974 | reverse complement strand
GGTGTCGTCATAAAGAATGAATTCGTCGACGGCGGCGATCAGGTCGAAATAGCCCTTCCACGGAATATAGTTGGACTGCAGGATGGCGACTTTCTTGGTCACGGATGGGGCCTCGGTGTGCGGCTGAACAGCTCGTATCCGCCCGCGACGGCGAATGCCCGGCGGTAGCCTGCGGCACCGAGCTGCGCTGCGATGACCGCGTGGCGATCGGCATCGGTACGAACCAGGACATGCGCCGGTCCGTTCGCTGCGGCGATCGTGGCGCGGAAGGCATTCTCCGCTTCCGGGGTGGCGGCATTGCGGTACAGGTAGGCCGCGGTGTCCTGCCTTTGCTGGAACGAAATGCGCGCCGGTACGCTGCTCATCATGAGGCCAAGATAGTCTTCGCGCACGACGTACTGCGGAAAGCGCGAGGACAGCAACAGCACGTTGCTGGCGATCTCGACCGGGGCCAGCATCGAACCCGGCGCGGCCCCCTGCACCAGCTGCTGCGCGCAGATCCTGTCCGCCGTGCCGATCTTGTAGCCGGGCAGCGCGAGCGTTGCGCCGTTGTCGTGGCGCAGCACCGAGGTCGGCCCGATCGTCGCCGCGATGCCGGCGGCGACCAGGCACAGACCCGCCCAGATCGGGCCGCGGCGGCCGGCATTGGCCAGCGGCGCCAGCGCCAGCGCGGCGAGCAGCGGAAATGGAAGCAGGTAGAACATGCGCCAGTAGATGTTCTCGGTGGTGAGGTGCAGCATGACCAGGTGCGACACCCACGGATTCAGCAGCAGGACGCACAGCGTCGCCACCCAGGTGGCGAAAAAGCGGCGATACGGCGAGAACGCCAGGACCAGCGCCAGGGACGCCACGAACAGTAGCGGCGTCAGTGGGTAGTCGGGATTCACGATCAGGCGCAGCTGATCGGCGAACGACGTTGGGAATCCCGCGTTGATCTGGCTTCTCGCCGCGATGTTGTCCACCGCGTAGAAGCGAAACGCGATCGCCATCAGCACCACCGGCGCCAGGCAGGCACCGTAGCGCAGCGCCGCCAGCCATGCCGCGGTCGAGGCAAATGCTCTGGATTCCTGCACGTGGACCGCCAGTGCCAGGGTCAGCGCCAGGAAGGGCAGGAACACCATCGCCGTGGGTGTGGCGGCAGCCATGCCCACGCCCACCGCGGTGAGGATCAGCCAGCTGCACGGCTGCGGCTGGCGCAGATAGCGCAGCGAGAAATAGATCCACGCGGGCACGCCCACGGACAGGAACATGTACTTGCCATGGAAGGCGCGCGCGATGCTCAGGTTGCCGTAGGCGCGATGGGTTTCCCCCAGCGCGAGCAGCAACAGCAGGTAGAAGACGCCGCACAGCAGGATCGTGCGCGGCCGCGTCTCGAACGCTCCGATCAGGACGATCGCGGCCGCGCACATCAAAAAGCCGACGATTCCCGGGAATAGCACGTGATACACGGCCAGATACGGAACGCCGCCTAGCCAGGAAAGGGCGGCCTGGGTGAGTTCGTAGTAGGGAAAGACGCCGGAGTTGGGAGTGCGCTCCAGGCCTGCCAGCCAGTTCACGCTGGTGTCGATCGGCGCATCGGGATGTTCGACGTAGTAAACCGCCTTCGGAACGTAGATGGAGTCGTCGATATCCGGGCGATTGATCGACATCGCCAGCCAGCCGCCGGCCAGGGCAAGCGCGATCGCCCCGGCCAGGTGCAGGCGCTGCCCAGGTTGGCGCAGGCGCCGATAGCCGCCAATCACCTGCATCGCCGTCGCCGACAGCGTCGCAACCGCCAAGCCGCCGATCAGCACTGCGACGACGGAGAAGCGCAGCGATAGCCGCTGCGCGAACATCAGCGACGCTACGGACGTGGCCAGGAAAATCGCAAATGACGCAAGGCACGCCGCAAGGATTTCATGACTCTTGTGCATGAAACTGGCACGGTTGTGCTGGTGCTGAGGGGTTGCCACTTCGGCTCGGAGTCCAGGAGAGGGGAGGCGTCGGGGCCGTGCGTTCCTATGTATCCATGCGGCCGTCGGACGTTGTGGCTATGCCGGCCCGCGTCCCCATCACGCATCTTACCGTCATGCAATGGAGTTGTCGGGGAGTTGGCAAATTCAGTTGACGCCGCCGCCGCCGGGCTGGTTCTGGCGGCATGGGCCGTCGCTGCCGGTGCAGTGGGGCGGGGCCGCTCCGCACGGGAGTCGTGCAAGCGCGGAGGCAGGGCATTGCGCCTGGCGAAGCGCCGCTGCGGCTGCGCGCCTGCTGGCCGTGCAGCGCTGGACCCGGCATGGCGGTAATCGAGCGCGGCGTCGGTGCCGGCGATGCCGCACGACGCTGCCGTGCGCGTTCATTCCAGCGCTGCTGCATGGCGCAGCGCGGACTGAGCGTTGCTCGCATGTTCCTTGGAACCCGCGGCATCGCCGGGCATCGGCGCCACATGCGCGCCGTCCCCTCGCGGGCGGCGGCATGTGGCAGCCACGTTGTGCCGGCGTAAACGCCGCGCGGGCGCTGCCGGTTCAGCCGGCGACGCGCAGCACGCCGTTCTGGCCGCCGGGGGGCGTGCCTTCGAACTGGGTCAGGGCGGCGACCAGTTCGGCATGCAGGCGGATGCGGCCCATCTCGCGCATGATGCGGATGTCCTCGTGGCGCAGTGCGCGGTTGGCTAACACTTCGCGCTTGTAGTCGAGGATTTCCGGATACTTGCGCGCCATGTTCAGCGCGTCGGCAACGCACTCCACCGTATCGGCGTCGGCGGTCAGCGGCTCGCGGCTGTTGAAGGCGGTGAGCCAGCGTTCGAAGCCGGCGGTGCGGTCGAACATGTTGGCGATGAACCAGATCACGAACAGGATCGCGACCCAGGAACTGACCACGATCACGATGCGCGAGAAGGTCAGGTGATAGTCGTGCTGCCACAGCTGATTGGTGATCACGCCCAGGATGATCAGCGAGATCGCCTGCCAGCCGATGATCGAGGCCACCAGCCATTGCTGCTTGGCCTGGGCCAGCAGATCCACTTCCGAGCGCAGTTGCGCCTCGCTCTTGTGCTGCCAGTGCGCGACTTGTTCGGGGAACGAGCGCTGATGCAGCGCGTTGTCCTCCAGCAATAACCCCAACCCCTTGAACAGAGCGATCATGACAGGCTCCCTGCAGATGCGGTGATGGACGACGAGCGACGCAGCTTCTTTCTAGCACAGTGTGCGCAATTGGCATGTTGCATCCGCACATGGGCCGCTCGCGGCGCGCTCCCGCGCGACGCCATTGCGACGCGCGCGCCTGGCCGTGGCGGCCGCTCGCGGTCCGGTGTCGCCGCCCGCGGTTTGCACGGCGCATGCAGGCCGCTCGCTACGATGGCACGATGACTGCCATGTTGCGTACGCTCACCGCCCCTGCCGTCGCCCGGATCCGCCGCTGGGTGCTGGACGTATTCCCGCGCGGCCAGGGCGGCATCGACTACGACCGGCCGCTGGGCGACGCCGGCCTGTTCGGGCCCGACAGCGTCACCTGGCGCATCCATGCCGAGTTCCCCGGCATGCTCTCCGGCGGGCTGTGCGCGTTGCTGCTGCAGACCCTGCATCCGCTGGCGCTGGCCGGCGTCTACGACCATTCCAATTTTCGCCAGGACCTGGTCGGGCGCCTGCGCCGCACCACCCAGTTCGTCGCCGCCACCAGCTATGCGCCAACGGCCGAGGCGCAGCGCCTGATCGCGCGCGTGCGCAGCATTCACGCGCCGATCCGCGGCCACACGCCCGACGGCCGTGCCTACGCCGCCGCCGATCCGGCGCTGCTGACCTGGGTCCACGTCACCGAGGCCTACGGTTTCCTGCAGGGCTATCGCCGCTACTGCCGCGCGGTGCCGACGGCCATCGCCGATCGCTACTACGCCGAGGGCCGGCGCGTGGCCGAGGCGCTCGGTGCGCAAGCGGTGCCGGGCAGCGAGCGCGAGGTGCTGGACTACTTCGCGCAAGTGCGTCCGCAGCTGCAACTGGATGCACGCTCGCGCGAGGTGCTGGCGGTGCTGGCCGGCCTGCGCCTGCCGGTGCCGGCGGCGGGCCTGTCGCGCGAACTGTTCCTCG
>NZ_CAPJ01000169.1 GCF_000331775.1 Xanthomonas translucens pv. translucens DSM 18974 | reverse complement strand
CGGCGCGGGTCAAAACGAGCGTCCTGGCCGGTCCTCACCCGCGCCGACGCCCGCTGCGCGATGATGCGCGCCCACCGTCGCCGGTTCCATCTCCCGCCCCATGCGCTGTGCCCGAACGCTGCTGAGCCTGCTGCTGTGCTGCTGTGTCGTCGCTGCGGCGCAGGCGCGTACGGTCTACCGCTGCGTGCGCGACGGCACGGTCAGCCTGGCGACCGCGCCGGAGCCGGGGTCGCGCTGCACGCCGAAGGAACTGGACGATGCCGCGATTGCCACGCCCAACCTGTGGGGCAGCATGGGCGTGTTCAGCGGCACCTTGTACGAGCGCGAGCAGGATGGGCGCCTGGTGTATTCCACGCGCAATCTGCCCGGCTCGCGCCCATACCTGCGCTTCACCGCGGTGACCCCGCCCGGCGAGGCGGCGCATCCTGGCCTGGGCACGGTCGGCGTGCCGCAGTTGAACAGGCACGCCAAGCAGTTCCACGCCGCGGCGCGCGCCACCGGGGTGGACGATCCGTGGCTGCGCGCGATCGCGCATGCCGAAAGCGGCTTCGACGCCGCGGCGGTGTCGCCGAAGGGCGCGCAGGGCGTGATGCAGCTGATGCCCCAGGTGGCGAAGGAATACGGCGTGGCCGATCCGTTCGCCGCCGATCAGTCGATCGCCGGCGGTGCGCGCTACATGCAGTCGCTGCTGCGCCGCTACCAGGGCGACCGCACCCTGGCCGCGGCCGCCTACAACGCCGGCATCGGCACCGTGGCGCGCTATCGCGGCGTGCCGCCGTATGCGGAAACCCGCGACTACATCGACAAGGTGATGGCGCTGTACCAGCGCTACCGCGAGGCGATGGGGATCAGGACGGAAATGCCGGTGCAGTAGCGCGCGACGGTGAACAGCGGGCCGCGCTGCGCGTTCACCGGTAGCGTCAGCGGTTCGTAAGGCGAGGGGATGGCGACGATGCCGTGGCCGCACACCCGCCGGCCGTCGCCTCAGGGCGTGGCCGGCTCCGGCTGTGCGTGGCGCTGCGCCGCCGCTGCGGGCGGCGCGGCGACGGCCGGTTTCGCGTACAGGTCCAGCAACAGCAGGGTCACGCCGTTGGTCCAGCCGAAGCCGTCCTGCAACGCGTATTCGCCGCCGCCGCCGCCCTGGGCCTTGGCGTCGACGCCGTACTTCTCCACCAGCTTGTGCTGCTGCGCGAACAGCGCCTGCACCCGCGCCAGGAAGCGGCTGCCGATGCGCTGCGCCAGCGCGTCCTGGCCGTAGCGGCGCAGGCCGTCCACCGCGATCCATTGCAGCGGCGCCCAGCCGTTGGGTTCGTCCCATTGCTGACCGGTATGCAGGCGGGTGGTGGCCAGGCCGCCGGGACGCAGCAGCTGCGCCTGCACAGTGTCGGCGCTGCGCTTGGCGCGCGCCGGCGAGGCGATGCCGACGAACAGCGGATACAGCGCCGCGGCGGTGACCTGTTCGCGCAGCCGGCGCTGTTGCCAGTCGTAGTCGGCGTAGTAGCCGGCATCGCTCCACAGGTGCTTGTCCATCGCGGTCTTGCGCGCGCTGGCCAGGGCCGCGTAGTCGGTGTCGCAGCCCGAAGCGCCCGGGTTCTTTTTGCAGGCCACGGCCAGGGTGGTTTCGAGGTGGTAGAGCAGGCTGTTGAGATCGACCGGGACGATGGCGGTGGTGCGGATGGTGGCCAGGGTCTTGCGGTCGCCGAGCCAGCGGCTGGAATAGTCCCAGCCGCTCTCGGCGCCGGCGCGCAGGTCGCGGTAGACGTCAGCGGCGGGGCGGTCCTTGGCCTCGGCGGCGGTGCGCACGTCGTGCAGCCAGGCTTCCGGGCGCGGCGTGTCGCGCGCGTCCCAGTAGCGGTTGAGCAGGCTGCCGTCGGCCAGCCGCACCACGTGCGCCTGCGCGCTGCCCGGCGCCAACGCCTGCGCGCCCTGCATCCAGTACGCGTATTCCTTCTGCAACTGCGGCAGGTAGCGCGCATAGGCGGCGTCGCCTTCCACCTTGGCCTGCAGCTGCACCATGTGCGAGAAGAACGGCGGCTGCGAGCGGCTCAGGTAGTAGCTGCGGTTGCCGTTGGGGATGTGCCCGTAGGTGTCGATCAGGTAGGCAAAGTTGTCCAGCATCTGCCGGCTGCGCTCCCGCTCGCCGCTCTCGACCAGGCCGAGCATGGTGAAGTACGAATCCCAGTAGTAGACCTCGCGGAAGCGCCCGCCCGGCACCACATAGGGCTGCGGCAGCGACAGCAGGCTGCTGTGCGCCGGCACGTCCACCTGGCGCCGCACCAGCAGCGGCCACAGCGCGTCGATGTGCTCGCGCAGGCCGGTGTCCTGGCGGATCGCCTCGGTCTGCACCGGGCCGGATTCCTCAAAGTTGGCGGCGACGAAGCGGGGCAGGTCGAAGCCCGGCTGCTGGCGCTGCGCCAGGTAGTCGGCGTTGATCAGCGCCGGGTCGCGCAGCGGCAGCGCATCGACGAAGTGCTTCTGGTCGTCGAACAGTTCCTGTCGCTGTACAGCCTGGAACAGTTCGGGATAGGCCAGGTCCGGGGTCAGCGGCGCCGGCGCCCGCGCGGTCTGCATCGCGCGCGGCGTGGGCTGCGCCGAGGCGGTGTCGTAGTTGCCCAGCAGCAGGCCCAGCGACAGGCTCAGCAGCGGCGTGCAACAGGGGGGAGCGGCATGGCTCATCTCGAGTCCAGAGCAGGATGCGTGCGGCATGGTAAACGACCGAAGGAGGAGGCGGGTGACTGGCGGCTGTGGCGGTCGCTTGCCGAGGAACAGGCGTGCATGCGCCGCGATCCTGGCAGCGCGTGGCGCGGTTAGCCGATCTGCTGATAGCGGCCGCGTTACGATCGGCTTGAACGGAGGCATGGCCGGGGGCATATCGCAAGCGATGCAAAAGCGGGGCCAATCGGCGGGTCGCGGTGGTCGCGACACCTGGCAGGAGCACCGGTCTGCCCATCGCCCAGCCGATCAGCGTGCCGAGGGGCGATGCTTGCAGTGCTCTGGGTGGACGGCCGGCGGTGTTGCTTACAGATGACGCTCCACTTCGCGCATGCCCACATCGGCGGCACGCCGGAAGGCGGTGTTCACCAGAGCGCAGTCCCTGTCCGACACGCCCGCTTGCTCGAACACCGCGCTACTCGCGCATGGCGGCGACAACCAAGAAATTCGCTGCCGGTCGGACAGCGATGGGAGCGCACGAGTCAAAACGATCTGGGGCAGATGGCCGGCGGTCGGCAGGGGCCGCAAGCCAGGTGGGACGCATCGGTGCCGAGTTCAAGCACGGCGCCTTCGAGCAGGCGCGACAAGCCGGCGTCGGCTGCGCCCAGTGGTCGGGATTCGGGAATCCGGCGTTACCGACACGATCGAGTCAGTCCCGACACGGGAACTGGGCTGGCCGACAGGATCAAGCACTCTCCACGGCTGTGCAGGACGATGCAGCGGGGCAGGGTGTGGACCATTGCACAGGGGTGTGGTGCTGCCGAGACGTCCAGCGTCGCGGGCGATCCGCCCGCACGCCGCCTTGCAACGCATGGCCGGCAGTTCCCGGCCATGTGGGTGTCGCGTTACTGCTTGGCGGTGGCCTTGGCCTTCGCCTTGACCGGCTGGCCGTCGCTGTCCAGCACCTGCACCTGGCCCAGCTTCAGCGCGCGCACCGGCGCCTCGATCTGCTTGAGGTCGCCGACGATGACCCAGGTCATCGCCTGCGGCGCGACGATCGCCTTGATCGCCGACTGCGCGGCTGCCTGGTCGATGCCTTCCATGTGCGTCTTCAGGGTCTGCACGTAGTCGTCCGGGCGCCCGTACTGGACGATCCTTTCGACCATGCCCAGCACCGCGTCGGTGGTTTCGAAGCTGCCCGGCAGGGCGCGGATGCGCTGGGTCTTGCTGTTGGCGATCTCCTCGGCGGTCAGCGGCTTGTCGCCGACCACGGCCTTGGCTTCCTTCAGGATCTCGGCAGCCGACTCGGCGGTCTTGTCGGTCTGCACCGGGGCTGAGAACAGGAACGGGCGCTGGCCCTGCGTATCCAGCATGAAGGTGTAGGCTCCGTAGGACCAGCGCTTGTCCTCGCGCAGGTTCATGTTCAGCCGCGAGGTAAAGTCGCCGCCGAAAGCGCCGTTGGCCACGCCGATGACGATGTTGTTCGGCGCCTTGTTCGACGGCGCCAGCAGGCCGGCCAGGATCAGCGACTGCGGCGCGTCCGCGCGGTTGATCAGAAACACGCGCGGTTTGGGCTGCGCGGCGACCTGCGCCAGGGTCTTGCTCGGGCGCGTGGCTGCCGGCGGCTGCCAGTCGCCGAACGCCGCGTCCAGCTGCGGGATGATCTGCCCCAGGGTGGTGTCGCCGGCGACCAGGATGCGCAGGTTGTCCGGGCGCAGCCAGGTGTTCTGGAACGCGACCAGGTCGCTGGCGCTCAGGCTCTTGATCGCCGCCTCGGTACCGCTGCCGGTGAGCGGCACGCCGTAGGGATGCTGCGGGCCGTACAGCAGCGGCGGCAGGATGCGCAGCGCCAGGTCCTGCGGTTGGGTCTTCTCCTGCGCGATGGAGGCCAGCCACTGGCCGCGGATGCGCTCGATGTCCTTGGCCTTGAACGCCGGGTTGCGCACGATGTCGGCAAACAGCGCCAGCGACGGCGCCAGCTGGTCGTTGAGCGCGTCGAGCGAGGCGGCGCAGCTGTCCAGCTCGCACGCCACGCTGGTGATCGCGCCCAGGCGCTGGCGGCGCTGCGCCACTTCCACCGAATCCAGGCTGCGGGTGCTCTCGTTCATCAGCGCGGCGGTGAAGTTGGCGGTGCCGAGCTTGCCGCCCTGGTCGGCCGCGTAGCCGGCGTCGAACAGCAGTTCGACCTGGGTCACCGGGATGGTGTGGCGTTCGGCCAGCACCACTTCGATGCCGTTCTTGAGCTTGCCGCGCTGCAGCTGCGGGAAGCTCAGGCTCGGAAACTGGCTGGTCTCCGGGATGCCGGCGGCGCGGTCGACCTGGTTCTTGCCGACGCTGTAGCTGGCCTTGGTCAGCAGCTTGGGTGCGGGCTTGCCGGCGGCCACGGGCAGCGGCTTGACCGCCTTGTCCTCGGCCGCCGGGTCGAAGCCGTCGCCGGCCGGCAGCACGGTCAGCAGGTAGTCGCCCTTGCCGAACCAGGTGTCGGCGGCCTTGCGCACGCTGGCCACAGTGGCGGCCTGGGCGCGCTGCAGGTCGTGCTGGTAGGCGCCCGGATCGTTGCGGTAGACCTGGCCCTCGGCCAGGATCGCGGCCTTGCCGGTGAAGCCGCCGACCTTCTCCAGGCCGCGCACGAAGCCGGCGCGGGACGCGACCTGCGCGCGCTGCAGTTCGTCGGCGCTCGGGCCTTCGGCCAGGAATTTCTTCAGCTCGTCGGCGATGGCGGCCTCGACCTTGGCCGGGTCCGCGCCGTCCCTCACGTCGGCGACGATCTGCAGCTGGCTGGCCAGCGCGAACGGCTGGATGCTGGCCGAGACATCGTCCACCAGGTTGTCGCGGTACACCAGGCGCTGGTACAGGCGGCTGGTCTTGCCGCCGCCGAGCACGTTGCTGGCCAGGTCCAGCTGCACCGCGTCGTCGCTGCCCAGTTGCGGCGCCACCCAGGTGCGGTAGATGCGCGGCTGCGCGACATGGTCGTGCTGCACGCCGCGGGTCTGCCTGGCCAGCGGGGTGATCCAGGGCTGCTGGCGCGGCACCGGCTTGCCGGCGGGGATGTCGCCGAAGTACTGCGCGGCCTTGGCCTGGGCCTGGGCCACGGTGATGTCGCCGGCCAGCACCAGGGTGGTGTTGGCGGCGCCGTAGTTGTCGTGGAACCACTGCTTGACGTCGTCCAGCGACGCCGCGTCGAGGTCGGCCATCGAGCCGATGGTCGTGTGCTGGTAAGGATGGTTGGCCGGGAAGATGTTGGCCAGGATGTTCTCGTCCACGCGCCCGTAGGGGGCGTTCTCGCCCTGGCGCTTCTCGTTCTGCACCACGCCGCGCTGCGTATCCAGTTCCTTCTGCCCGATCGCGCCGAGCAGGTGGCCCATGCGGTCCGATTCCATCCACAGCGCCAGGTCCAGGGCGGTGGTCGGCACGGTCTCGAAGTAGTTGGTGCGGTCGGACCCGGTGGTGCCGTTCATGTCGTTAGCGCCGACTTTCTCGAACGGCTGGAAATAGCTGCCCTTGTGGTTTTCCGAGCCGGAGAACATCAGGTGTTCGAACAGGTGGGCGAAGCCGGTCTTGCCGGCCGGCTCGTCGCCGGAGCCGATGTGGTACCAGATGCTCACCGCCACCACCGGCGCCTTGTGGTCCTCGTGCACCACCACGGTCAGGCCGTTGGGCAGGGTGAAGCGGGTGTAGGCGATCTCCGGCACGGTGGCCTTGGCGGCCAGCACCGGCAGCGCGGCGCTGGCTGGGGCGATGGCGGCACCGACGCCAAGGGTGAGGATGCTGGAGATCAACAACGACAAGGGTCGGAGCATGGACCGTGCCTGATGAGGATGATCGAACAGCATAGTGGCCGCGTGCCGGACCCGGAAGGTGACTTATGGCAGGGCACCGATGCCTGGCCGCGGGGGCTGTGCCGAGCCGCAGACGCCGTGGCGGCCGCTGCCGAGGAGAAGCCCGTCGTCCGATGTCCGATGTGTCGCGCAGGACGGATCCGCGCACGCAACGATCGTCATCCGCGCCGCCGCTCATGGTGCTGGCCCGAAACGCGACCGGCAGCGCCGTGAGCGCTGCCGGTCGTTGCCATCGCCGCGCAGGACGCGCGACGACGGTGTCGCTGCAGGCGCTCAGCGCGCGGCGCAGAAGCCGAATTCGGCGCTGGCGCCGGGGGCCAGGGTCTTGTTCCAGCCTACGCCGGCAGCGTTGAGCGTGCTGCCGGACTGCGTCCACGTCGCATTCCACAGGTTGTTGACGGCGCCGCCGATCGACAGGCTGACCGCCCAGTTGCCGCTGGCCTTGCCGGTGTTGGTCACCTGCACGCGGTGGCAATAGCCGGCATTCCAGTCGCTGTCCACCACGGTCTTGGTGCTGAAGCTGGCGCCGCCCTGGGTGGATGTGAGCGCAGGACTGAGGGCAGCAGTGGGCGTCGGTGTCGAACTGCTGGAATCGCCCCACAGTTTCTTCAGCAGGGTGACCTTGTCGGTACGTACCGACTTCCAGTCGTCGTTGAGGATGCCGCCGGTGTCGTTGCTGTTCGGATTCCACGACCAGTAGAAGCCGCTGTGGATGCCCTTGCCGATCAGGTAGTTGACCAGCGCGTTGTGCCACTGCACGTCCAGCGCATTGCCCTGGCCGTACTTGCCGCCGAACTCGCCCAGCAGCAAGGCATGCCCGGATTTGGCGAACTGGCCGAAATGCCGCTCCCAGATCGTCGGCATATTGGCCGGGAAATTGGAGGCGCTGAAATAGGACTGCATGAACACGTCCGGACCGTATACATGCGGTGCCAGCAGCAGGCGGTTGGCCGGGATCTTCAGCGCGGTGCAGGCCAGCGGCTCCAGGTTGCCGCCCCAGAAGTGGCCGCCACTGCTGGAGCAGTTAGCGCTATCACTTATGCCCTCGACAACGATCAGCCATTTCGGCGCCACCTTCAGCACCGCCGCCGAAGCGCGTTCGGCGGCCTTGTTCCAGTCTGTGCTTGCATTGCCGCTGCCCCAGGTGGCCGCGCCATGCGGCTCGTTCTTCAGGTCCAGGCCGATCACGCCCGGCACGTTTGCGTAGCGCTTGGCGACGAAGCTCAGGTCCTTGAGCCACTGCTGCTCGCTATAGGAGGAGGTGTACCACAGCTCGGAAATCGCACTGCAGTCCGGCGTGTGGTGGTCGAGCAGCACGTACATGCCGCGGTGGCTGAGTTCGTTGATCACCTTGTCCATCACCTGCAGCGCGCTCAGGCCCTGCAGGTCCGGATTGAGGCCGTAGTCGATGCTGCTCGGCGCGGTGCCGTTCAAGGTCTGCGGGCAGAACGGCAGGCGCACCGCGTTGAAGCCCAGGCCCTGCATCTGCGTGATCATGTCCTTCCAGTTGCGCGCCCACAGGCCGTGCACGGTGTGCACGTTGGTATCCAAACCGAACCAGTTGACGCCGCGCAGCTGCACGGCGTTGCCCTTGTCGTCCACGACCTTGCCGCCGTTGATGGCGTAGCTCCATGCAGAACCGCTTGCCGCCAGCAACGCTGCGGCCAGCACGCAGCGGGTGATGCGGGATTTTCTCGACATCGACATCATCTCTGTTCACTCCGAAAGCGGCCGGTCCAAGACGGAGCGGCCAAGGTGGGGGCGCAGGCTGGCGCATGGCGGGCATCATCGAGAGCGGATGAGGCGAGTGCCGTGATTGACCGCACAGAAAACGGTGTTGTCCACGGACCCTGCGGGGCGATTCGCGAGCGCGGCGATTAGAACACGCGCCGATGGGAATTTGTGGTATGCATCACGTCGTCCTGGGCGGCGCCGGCAGCGCGTGCTCGCCCGCCGCCGGCGTCGCTACATTCGAACGCATCCGCCAACTCCAAGGGGCAAGAGTGAAGCGACCGATCATGGGCATGCTGGCGCTGGCGGTTGCCGGCGCATTGATGGCGGCGCCGCCGTCCGCACCGCGTTTCGACACGCAGCGCATTTCTGCCAACGTCAAGACGCTGGCCTCCGACGCGTACGCCGGCCGCGCGCCGGCCACGCCGGGCGAGGACAAGACCGTGGCTACCTGAAGCGCGCAGTTCCAGGCCGCCGGCCTGCAGCCTGGTGGCGACCT
This sequence comes from Xanthomonas translucens pv. translucens DSM 18974, assembly GCF_000331775.1. Next base: position 17,089 of record NZ_CAPJ01000169.1, on the reverse strand, counting down.
GCGCGCCGGCAAGCGCCTGTGGACGCAGACGGTGCCGCTGCGCCGTGCCGAGATCGTCGGCAGCCCACAACTGGCGATCGAGAACGGCGGCCAGCCTCAGGCGCTGACCCAGGGCAAGCAGAAGGCTGGATCCCGCGCGACCTGGCGGTGGACCTGTTCAAGCGCGCCGGGCTGGATTTCGAGGCCTTGAAGAAGCAGGCGCAAGCGCGCGACTTCACGCCGGTGGACTCGGGACTCGGGACCCCGGGACTCGGGACTCGGGACTCGGGACCGGAAGAACGGAAGTCGGTAGAGCTTCAGGTCGCGACGCCACGCTCTTCCGAGTCCCGAGTCCCGAGTCCCGAACCAGCACCAGCCTCAGCCGGCGCTGGCCTGCTGCAAGGACGGCGTGCGCCAGCCGGCGCGCACGCCCCAGAAGTAGAAGCCCAGCGCGACCACGCCGACCACGATCAGGTCCGGTCCATAGGACAGGTAGCCATGCCCGCCGAAGGTGGTGCTGCCGGCCCACGACAGCAGCGCGATGGTCGGCAGGTAGGCGATCAGCCAGCTGGCGCCGCGCAGGTGCCGGCCGAAATCCTGCCAGCCCTGGCGGTGCTGGTAATACGCGTACACCGGCAGCGCCACCAGCATCAGCACGATGATCTCGCCGGTCAGCGGCCAGCGCGCCCAGTACAGCAGTTCGGTGGCCAGCACGAACGCGGCGGCGGCCAGCACCGGCAGGCCGAAGATGCGCAACGGGCGGTGCATCTCCGGCGCGTGGCGGCGCAGCGCCATCGCGCTGATCGGGCCGGTCAGGTAGGAGATGATCGTGGCCACCGAGATCACCGCGGCTAGCGTGCCCCAGCCGCGGAAGAAGAACAGGAACAGGTAGGACACCGCCAGGTTGAATAACATCGCCGGGCGCGGCACGCCCCAGTGCGGATGCAGCTTGCCCAGCACCGCCGGCAGCGTGCCGTTGCGCTCCATGCCGTAGATCATCCGCGCGGTGGTGGCGGTGTAGGTGATGCCGGTGCCGCTGGGGCTGACGAAGGCGTCCACGTACAGCAGCATCGCCAGCCAGTGCAGGTTGACGATGATCGCCAGCTGCGCGAACGGCGAGCGGAAATCGATGCCGTGCCAGCCGGCCTTGGCCAGCAGCTCCGGCGGCACCGCGCCGATGTAGGCCACCTGCAGGATCACGTAGATCACCGTGGCCAGCGCGATCGAACCGAGCACCGCGAACGGAATGCTGCGCCCGGGATCGCGCGCTTCGCCGGCCAGATTCACCGGACTCTGGAAGCCGTTGAAGCTGAACACGATGCCGGCGGTGGCCACCGCGGTCAGCACCGCCGCGAAATCGATCGTATGCGTGCCGCCATGCAGGCCGACGCTGAAATTCTCGCTGTGGAAACCGCTGGCGACCAGCGCGATGCCGGTCAGCGCCGGCACCACCAGCTTGAACACGGTGATCAGGCTGTTGGAGCGCGCGAACAGCTTCACGCTCCAGAAGTTCAGCAGGAAATACACCAGCACCAGCGCCGCGGCGATGTACAGGCCCGGCACCGATAGCTCGCCTGCGCCACCGGGCTGCTGCACGTACAGATCCTGCGCCCACTGCCACGGCCACGACGCCATGTACTGCACCGACGCCTCGGCTTCGACCGGGATCACCGACACGATCGCGATCCAGTTGGCCCAGCCGGCGATGAAGCCGACCAGCGAGCCGTGCGAGTAGTGGCTGTAGCGGACCATGCCGCCGGACTCGGGGAACATCGCGCCCAGTTCGGCGTAAGCCAGGGCGATGGTGGTAACGATCGCCGCGCCCAGCAGCCAGGCCCAGATCGCGCCGGGGCCGGCCAGCCCGGCGGCGCGCCAGGCGCCGAACAGCCAGCCGGAGCCGATGATCGAGCCCAGGCCGGTGAGCATCAGGGCGAATGGGCCGACATCGCGGCGCAAGGCAGTCTGGGTCATGGGAGGTTCCTGGCAGCGTCGGCAGCGGGAAACCGGGAATGATCGCAGATGCGGCCGGGGATCGCACGGCTTTGGGCGCGCGACTTGGGACTCGGGACTGGAAGAACGGAAGTCGGTAATGCCCCAGTTCGCGGCGTTACGCTTTTCCGAGTCCCGAGTCCCGAGTCCCGAGTCCCGAAACTTCTTACGCAAGCTTTACGCCCCAACCGCATAGCGCAATAGCGCGCTTACGCGGCACGGGCCTACAGTCTGCAGCGTCCTTTCCGTTGGATGTGTTCCATGTCGATTCTGGTGATCCAAGGCCCGCACCGCGATGCGCCGGCCATTGCCGTTGCGCGGCGCCTGGCCGGGGCGTCCGGCGCCCAGCTGGTGCCGGTGGCCTGCGCCGATGCGGCGCAGATCGTGGCGCGGCTGCAGCAGGGCGCACGCGACGACACCGAACTGGTGCTGCTGGACTCCGGTGAGCTGCCGGCCGCGGACCTGGCCGATCACGGCGCGCACCTGCGTGAGGCGCTCGATGCGCTCGGCCATCCGTACATCGAAGTGCACGACGCCAGCGCACAGGCGCTGGAGCCGCTGCTGCATCCGCGCCACGCGCCGCTGCTGACCGTGATCGCCAATGGCGCGCTCGCCGACAGCTACGCGATCGCATTGGGCGTGGCGGCGCGCCACCTCGGCGCGCGCGCCGCGCTGGCCGGTTGAGGGCGCCGCCATGTCGATCCTGTTGTTGCGCGGCCCGGACAGTGTGGCCGGCCATCGCGGCCGCCCGGCGCGTATCGCGCCGCGGATGATGCGGCAATTGCTGGAACACGCCGGTCGCGCCGGCAAGACCCTGGCGGTGCGCGGCTGCGCCAGCGAGGCCGAACTGCTGCAGGCGCTGACCCAGGCCGACGCGGCGCGGGTGGAAATGCTGCTGCTGGATCCGGGCGCCTGCTCGGACAGCGCCGCCGCCGCCGCCGCGGTCGCGCGGCTGGGCCGGCCGTATGTGGAAGTGCACGACGATGCCTGCGACCAGCGCGAACCCTGCCTGTGCGCGGCCTCGCGGCAGCGCGTGGGGCAGGTCGGCGGCTACTGCGCGCAGAGCTACGCGCTGGCCTTGTCGATCGCGCTGGAACACCTGGGCTGCAACGGCTACGAAGGCGATGTCCACGTCGGCACCTGAGCGCGCGCGCCACTACCTGGCCGACTACAACGCCTACAGCTACGGTCAGCGCGTAGCCTGGGGCACGCTGGCGCACAGCTGGGACGCCGCCGCGCCGCTGGACCCGCAACGCCTGCTGCAGCAGCTGCGCGCGCAGGCGGCGCAGCGGCACGGCGTGGACAGCGAGGAGATCCGCATCCGCAGCGTCAGCCGGCTGTAGCGCGTGCCGCGCCGGGTGGTCGATCGCGCCATCGGAACGTTGCGGTGCGCGCTGCGCCGACCGGTAGGTGAGCGCACGCCATATGCCGCCGCGAAGTAAAGCGGCGGCATGCGTGCCGGACATCGTCTACGCGCTGCACCGCCACGGCGAAACGCGGCGGGTGATCGCCGCATGGCAGCCGTGCGCGGCAGGTCGGCAGTGCAACGCCTGCAGCCCGCAGCCACGGCGGTGAGGTGTGACCGGGATCGAGGCCGCGACGCGGCGCACGCCACGCTGTGGCGCTCGCTGTAGCGCACTTGAGCGCCCAGTCGGTTTCGGCATTGCCCGCCCTGCGCGTGTCGCCTACCATGGTGCATCCCACTGCATGCGGCCATGTCCGCAAGAAGAAGTCCGATGCCCAGCTCGCTTGCCGCTTCCCCCGCCGCGCTGCCGCGCCTGATCGACTTGTCGATGGCGATCGAAAACGATGTGCCCTCCGATCCGCCGATGATGCAACCGAAAATCACCTACCACGGACACCACGCGACCGCGCCGCAGATGGCCGCGTTCTTCCCCGGGCTCGACACGGCGGACTTGCCCGGCGGCGAAGGCTGGGCGATCGAGGAATTGCGCCTGTCCACGCACAACGGTACCCACATGGACGCGCCCTATCACTACCACTCGACGATGGACGGCGGCGCGCCGGCGATGACCATCGACGAAGTCCCGCTGGACTGGTGCCTGCGTCCCGGCGTCAAGCTCGACTTCCGCCACCTGCCCGATGGCCACGTGGTCGGTGCCGCCGAAGTGGAGGCGGAGCTGGCGCGCATCGGCCATGTGCTGCAGCCGCTGGACATCGTCCTGGTCAACACCGCCGCCGCGGCCCGCCACGGCGAGCTGGCCTACGTGGACAGTGGCTGCGGCATCGGCCGCGAAGCCACGCTCTATCTGCTCGAACGCGGCGTGCGCGTCACGGGCACCGATGCCTGGAGCTGGGACGCGCCGTTCAGCCACACCGCGCGCCGCTATGCACAGACCGGCGACGCCAGCGTGATCTGGGAAGGCCATCGTGCCGGGATGCAGACCGGCTACTGCCACATGGAAAAGCTACGCAACCTGGATGCGCTGCCGGCGCATGGATTCCGCGTGTGCTGCTTCCCGGTCAAGATCCACCGCGCTTCGGCCGGCTGGACCCGCGCGGTCGCCTTGCTCGACGCCTGAGCCTGGGGGGTCTACGGCCCGTGTGCGCGGCGCCGGGTCGGACGGCGGTTGCCGGCCGCGGACTGTCCGCTCGCCGTCACCCCGGCCGTGCACCGATCCGTTGCGGCGCATGACACGCGGTGCATTCGCTGCAGGCGATGGCGCATGGCCGCTGGCGCGCTGCGGTCGCGGCTGGCGTGCTGGCCGTCGCCAGCGCCCCGGTTTCGCTCTGCCGATTGGCGCTTCCATCCGTACGCGCGGGCGTTCGTCGCACCGGGACTGGCGGCCTGCGCTGCCGCGGCTATGCTCGCGGCCATGTCACCGATCCCCGCCGCCATGTTTTCCAGCGTGTCCCTGATCCTCCGCCTGCTGTGCGCCTGGGTGGCGGCGGTGATCGTCGCCGGCTTCGTCTGGAGCGGCCTGTTCTACGGCATGGAAAACCGGCCCGGCTGGTTCTTCGGCCTGCTGGCGATGCTGCTGATACTGTCGGCGCTGGTCGCCGGCATCACCCATCTGCGCCGGGTCTGGTTGATCGCCGGGCGGCTGGACAATGCCACCCTGTCCAGCCGCCAGCGCCGCCAGATCGAGATCCCGCTGGGCACCCGCGAGGCGTTCGCGCTGGTCGCTGCGGCGGTGCGCGAGCTGCCGCGCGTGGAGGAGATCGAGAGCACCGCCGACAGCCTGCAGGTGCGCGCCAAGGTGCGCCGCATCGACCCGTACAACGGCCGCACGCCGTCGCGCTGGAACCTGGCCGCGCGCTTGGCGGTGAAGCGCAACCAGGTGCTGGCGACGCTGACCCCCGGCGCCGGCACCAGCAGCCTGACCCTGCTGCTGGAACCGGACGCCAGCGCCTGGATCGACCTGTTCGCGGTCGACGAGGGCAGCAACTACGAGAACGCCGAGGCGCTGAGCCGCGCGGTGGCGCGCCGCGTGGCCGAGTCGCGCCGCGACGAGCAGGCCGCCGCCAAGCAGGCGGCCACCGATCAGGAGCTGACCGTGGCCCGGCTGAATCTGCTGCACGCGCAGGTCGAGCCGCACTTCCTGTACAACACGCTGGCCAGCGCGCAGGTCCTGGCGCGCACCGATCCGCCGCGCGCCGACCTGATGCTCGGCTATTTGATCCAGTACCTGCGCCGCTCGCTGCCCAGCGCCGAGGACGCATTGAGTTCGCTTGGCGAAGAGCTGGAACGCACCCAGGCCTACCTGGAGATCCTCAAGATCCGCATGGGCGCGCGGCTGCAGCTGGAGCTGCAGGTGCCTGAGGCGATGAAGCCCCTGGCGCTGCCGTCGATGATGCTGCAGACCCTGGTCGAGAACGCGATCAAGCATGGCCTGGAACCCAAGCCCGGCGGCGGTACGGTCTGGATCCTGGCACGCGCGTTCGACGACCACGTCACCCTCACCGTCGCCGACGACGGCCTGGGCTTCAACAGCCAGTCCAGCGGCACCGGCATCGGCCTGAAGAACCTGCGCGAACGCCTGCGCCTGACCTACGCCGGCGCGGCCACGTTCGCGATCGTGTCCAATTTCCCCAGCGGCGTGGCCGCGACGATCACCTTGCCGTGTCCGCCGTCGTCGCCTTCGCCGCCACTGCCGCTGCCGCTGCCGACTGGAGCCGGTCATGGTTGACGCTGTCATCGCCGAAGACGAGGAACTGCTGCGCAGCGCGCTGGTCGCGCTGCTCGGCGAGGTGTGGCCGCAGCTGCACATCGTCGCCGAGTGCGAGGACGGCGCCAGCGCGCTGGAGCGCCTGGCCGAGCACCAGCCGGACGTAGCCTTCCTGGATATCCGCATGCCCGGCCTGAGCGGCATCGAGGTGGCGCGCGCGCTGGGCGAACTGAGCCCGCGCACCCAGGTGGTGTTCGTCACTGCCTACGACCAGTACGCGATCGATGCGTTCGAGCAGGGCGCGGTGGACTATCTGCTCAAGCCGATCGTGCGCGAACGCCTGCAGGCGACCGTGCAGCGGCTGCAGGCGCGCGCCGCGCAAGGGCCGGACGTGGCGGTGCTGGATGCGCTGCTGCACCGCCTGGGGCAGCGCCCGCCAGCGCCCGCCGCGGCGCCGCCGCTGGCCTGGATCACCGCCAACAGCGGCCGCGAGACGCGGCTGATCCTGCTCGACGACGTGGTCTATTTCCAGGCCGACAACAAGTACACCACGGTGCTGACCCGCGATGGCGAGGCGCTGCTGCGCACGCCGCTGCGCGAACTGCTGGACGTGCTCGACCCGGCCGCGTTCCGGCAGATCCACCGTTCCACCATCGTCAACCTGAAAGCGGTGGCCTCGGTGGTGCGCGACGACACCGGCAAGGGCCGGATGAAGCTGCGCCACCGCGACGAAGTGCTGACCGTCAGCCAGCCGTACATGAGTCTGTTCCGCGGCATGTAAGCGCCGCCTCCGCATCTCCGCACTGGAACAAGGAATCCGCCATGCGTCTGCTCTCCGCGCTTTGGTCGTGCCTGCTCAGCCTCGCCGGCTGTCAGGGCCACGCCACCCTCGACCTGTCCACCGACGCCCACCGCCAGACCGTGGTGCATGCCAGCGAGCGCGGCGTGGCGGTGATCTTCAGCCGCACCAGCTACCGCGGCGGGCTGGCCACGTTCCGCTGCGTGGACAGCCGCAGCGGGCGCTGCCACTACCAGGTCTACGCCGCCTGCGCGGCGCCGGCCGTGCCCGCCGGCAGCACTGCTGCGTGCGTGCCGCACCTGCTGCAGGAGTTCGACCTGCAGGTCGGCCAACGCCGTGAGGTCGGCGGCCTGCCGCGCGACTTCGGCCAGTGCGTCGCACCCGAGACCCCGGCCGCGGCGCAGCCGTGCATGCAGGGCTGAGGGAGACTGGCGTCGAGGGATTGGGACCCCGCTACTGATACCGTCGCGGATCACAGTGCGCTCATCAGTCCGACTGCGTCCGAAGCCGGATAGCAGAATGGCTTCGTTCGTCGCGGCTGAAGCCGCTCCTACAGGAAGCTTGCTGCTGACTCGCCGGGTGCACTGTAGGAGCGGCTTCAGCCGCGACATATCGCCGGGGCCGCTGAACTTCCTGCCAAGTGCAACACGCACTCAGTAGCTCAGTAATCCACGCCTACCGAGAACAGCAGCGTGCGCGGGTCGCCCAGCGCCACCGCGCGCTGCAGGCCGCCGCTGTAGTAATCGTGGTCGAATACGTTCTTCAGGTTCAGCGCGTAGCGCCAGTGGCCCTGGCGATAGGCCAGGCCGGCATCGAACACCATGTAGCCGGGAATGCGCTGGCCGTAGGCGGTCTTTTCGCCTTCGGCGCGGGCGCCGCCGCTGAAGGTCCAGCCGTCGTCCACGCCATGCGCGGCGTACTGCAGCCACAGCGAGCCGCTGTGCTTGGGCACGTTGTACAGGCGATCGCCGACGGTGGTGAGGCGCTGCGCGCCGTCGTCGGTGACCACCGCGTCGGTGTAAGCGTAGCCGGCGAACAGGCTGACCCCGCTGCCCAGGTCGGCGGCGGCGTTGAGTTCCATGCCGCGGCTGCGCTGCTCGCCGACCGCGATGCTGTAGCCGTCGTTGAACGGGTCGCTCTGCAGCACGTTGCGCCGGCGCAGGTCGTACAGCGCCATGCTCAGGCTGGTGCCTGCGTCCAGTTCCATCTTCAGCCCCAGCTCCACCTGGCGGCCGCGCTCGGGATCGAACTGCGCGCCCTGCGCGTCGGTGCCGACGTTGGGATAGAACGAGGTGGCGACGCTGGCATAAGGATGCAGCCCGCCGCCGGCATCGAACATCAGCGCCGCCGAGCCGGTGCTGGCGCTGGCCGCGTTGCGCGTGTCCACGCCGCTCAGGTCATCCTCGCTGCGGTTGCGGCTACGGTCGTGGCGCACGCCCAGCAGCAGTTGCCAGTCGGGCGTGAACTGGATGCGGTCGCGCAGATACAGGCCGCCGGAGCTCACCACGCTGAGGTTGTCGCGGCTGGGCGTGGCCGGGCAGACGATCGCGCCGCCGTAGACCGGCGCGTACACGTTCAGCGTGCCGACCCGGCAGGTGGACTGCAGGTTCGATTCCCAGGTCTTGAACGCGTCCACGCCCGCGGTCAGCGTGTGCTGCCAGGCGCCGCTGGCGAAGCCGCGCTGCAGATAGGTGTCCTGCACCCAGGTGCGTCCGTCGTAGTGCTGGTCGGTGCCGGTGCGGCGCAGCGTGCGCAGGTCGGGGGCCAGGCCGTTGTTGGCGACGATGAAGCCGTCCAGTCCGAAGGCCTGCCAGCGCGCGGCGTGGTGCAGGGTCCAGCCGTTGTCGAAGCGGTGGTCCAGCACGTAGCCGATGCGGCTCTGGTGGCTGTGGTACGGCGGCTGGGTGGGTTCGCCGGTGAACAGTGCGCGATCGATCCTGCCGTTCGGATTGGCCGCGGCGCTGCCTTCCCAGGGCAGGCCCTGCTGACGGAGGTAGTCGCGTTCCTGGTAACTGGTGAGGAGCACAAAGTCTGTGCGCGCGCCCAGGTCCAGCGACAGCGACGGAGCGATCCAGCGGCTGCGGAAATACACGTGATCGGTCGGGTCGTCGGCGTTCATCGCCAGGCCGTTGAGCCGCAGCGCGGTCTTGCCGTTGACCGACAGCGGCTGGTTCAGATCGAAGCTGCCCTGCTGCAGGCCGTCGCTGCCGACGCCCAGTTCGGCGCGGCGCAGCGGGCGCGCGTCAGGCCGCTTGCTGACCAGGTTGACCAGCCCGCCCGGCAGCACCTGGCCGTACAGCAGCGAGGCCGGGCCCTTCAGCACTTCCACCTGCTGCATGCCGAACAGCTGCTCGGCGACGCGGTTGTTGGAGGCGGTGCGCAGGCCGTCGACGAACAGCGAATCGGAGGCGGTCTGGCCGCGGATGATCAGGTCGTCCCAGCCGCGCCGGCCGTAGGTGTTGGCGACCACGCCGGACACGTTGTGCAAGGCATCGGCCAGGGTCTGCGCCTGCTGGCTGTCCAGCAGCGCGCGCGGCACCACGGTGATCGAGAACGGGGTCTGCGCCAGCGGCGTGTCCGACTTGTCGGACTGCGCCGGCGCAGTGCTGCGAAAGCCATTGTCGGCGGCCTCGGCGCGGACCTGCACTGCCGGCAATGCGGTGGCCTGCGCGGCGTCGGTGGCGTCGGCCGTGCGCGCGGCAGTGGCAGCCGCCATGCCGAGCAGGCAGGCGAGCGGAAGGGGATGCAGGTTCATCGCGACCGTGGTTAGGGAAGGGGGTAATCGAGAATGATTATATTTCGCGAAGTGGCGATTGCGAAGCGTCGCCCATCGGCGTGGCATGCAGGCGGCCGTAGCCGGGGCATGCCGTCGCTGCCGAATGCCCTGGCAATGCGCTGCACTGGGCCATCCGTGGCTGGCCTCGAACTGGCGCCTTGCGCAAGCCTGAGGCCAGCGCAAGACCGCCCGTGATGTGCTCAGGCAGCGGCCATGCGAGACCTTCAGCTGACACTGCCGCTGCGCGTGCAGGTTGGCAGCCGTGTACGACCACGTGCCGGCGAACCGGCCGTGCGCCGCAGCGATCGACGCATTGGCCGGATCGCGCGGGGGCTTTGGCGCAGGCCGCTACTGACCGTGTTCCAGAACCGCCAGCCCGAAGCCGCTGCGGCCATAGTCGTTGCCGTTGTAGAGCATGTAGCGCTCGCCATCGTGATCGAACACGAAGGGATACTCGATCATCTGTGAATCCCAGCCGCTGGGGGAGGGGGCGATTCCCGCCAGATGATCCAATCGCTGCCAGCGTACGCCGTCGGCGGACTCGGCGTAGCCGATGCGATAGGCGCTGCCGCGACAGGAGTACCACATGCGCCAGCGGTCGGGGTCGCGGATCACGCAGGGGCGGGAGATGGCGTACTCCGCGGCGTCGGCATAGTCGATCGCGACATCGCCGTTGCGGCGCCAGGCGATGCCGTCGTCGGACTCGGCGTACTTGAGATGATAGCGGTGCCTCGGCTTGCCGCCGTGCAGCTCCCAACCGGTGCAGGACAGGTACCACATGCGCCACAGATCCTCGCCCGGCAGCACGCAGCAGCTTGCGCAGAAATGCGGTTCGGTGGCCGAGCGGTCGACGATCGGCCCGGGAAAATGGCGGGCGAACGGCTGTTCGGCTCCCGCGGCGATCGCCAGGCCGATTGAATTGCGGAACGGCACGGTCACGCCGAGGTTCCATCCGATGTAATACAGGAAGCGCTGCCCGCGATGCGTCGCCAGCCAGGTCGCCATCGCGCCGCTGTCGTCGAACTCGCCCAGAGCGCCCGGGTGCAGGACCGGTGCGGTGGCGGCATCGAGGATGCGTTGGGGGTGGCGAATATCGATGACGACGTAGGAGGTGAAACTGCGATTTGCCGCGTCGCGGCTGCTGAAATAGATCCGATAGCGGTCGCTGTCGTCGATGCGCTCGGCGATCGGTACGGCGGCGTAGGCGTGCGGCCAGGAGGTCTGGCCGCTCGCGCTGAAGACCAGACCCAGTTTCTTCCAATACGCCGTCATCGGTACTCCACGTGTTAGATGCGGTGCGGCTGCGGCCGTGCGTTGCCGTGCGCGACCAGCGACTCAGCCAAGCGCGCGCGCAAAGACGTCCACCACCCGGTCCTGCTGGGCCTCGCTAAGTCCTGTCCACAGCGGCAGCCGCAGCAGGCGTCTGGACTGGCGCTGGGTGATCTCCAGGTGTCCCTCGGCCCGGCCGTAGCGCTTGCCCGCGGGCGAGTCGTGCAGCGGCACGTAGTGGAAGACCGATCCGATGCCCTGTGCGCGCAGCGTCTCCAGCACGTGTTGCCGATCGGACTGCGGATGCAGCAGGACGTAGTACATATGCGCGTTGTGCTGGCACTCGTCCGGGATGATCGGGCGGCGGATCGCGCCGCGGTCTTCGAGCGATTGCAGCGCGGCGTGATAACGGGCCCAGCTGCGCAACCGATCCTGGGTGATGCGTTCGGCCTCTTCCAGCTGCGCCCACAGGAAGGCGGCGGTCAACTCGCCTGGCAGGAACGAGGAGCCGACATCCTGCCAGGTGTACTTGTCCACTTCGCCACGGAAGTAACGGCTGCGGTCGGTGCCCTTCTCGCGGATGACCTCCGCGCGCTGCGCCAGCGCGGCATCGCGCATCAGCAAAGCGCCGCCTTCGCCGCTGATCACGTTCTTGGTCTCGTGGAAACTGTAAGCGCCGATGTCGCCGATCGCGCCCAGCGCGCGGCCCTTGTAGCTGGCCATCACGCCCTGCGCCGCATCTTCGACCACGCTGAGCCCGTGGCGTGCGGCGATGTCCAGGATGCTGTCCATCTCGCAGGCGACACCGGCGTAGTACACCGGCACGATGGCGCGGGTGCGGGCGGTGATGGCGGCTTCGATCAGGCGCTCGTCCAGGTTCAGGGTGTCTTCGCGGATATCGACGAACACCGGGATGCCGCCGCGCAGCACAAAGGCGTTGGCGGTGGAAACGAAGGTGTACGACGGCATGATGATTTCGTCGCCTGGCTGGATGTTCAGCAGCAACGCGGCCATTTCCAGGGCGGCCGTGCACGAGTGGGTCAGCAGCGCGCGTGCGCCGGTGCGCTTGTGCAGCCAGTCGTGGCAGCGGCGGGTGAACGGGCCATCGCCGGCAAGGCGGCCGTTGAAATGCGACTCGGCGATGTAGGACAGCTCCTTCCCGGTCATGTGTGGCCAGTTGAAGGGGATGGAATCGTTGCTCATACGATACGTGTCCGCGGTCCGGGAAGAGGCATCTGCTTGAAACGGGTCGGTCGGTGTGGCCATGGGCGGTCACCTCGCCACCGCGCATCGCTGTCGGCTGGCCAGCAACGCGCCGGCCTGCCACACCTGCAATTGCGCTGGTTCGCCTTTCAGGCGCTGCCTGCAATACAGGTCCAGCCACTGCAGGCCTTGCTCGTTGGCGACGATCGTCACCCCTGCGTTTCGCTGCAGAAGGCGCACGAATCCGCGTCCGGCGCGGTCTTCGTGCCTGGCAACGGAGTTCGGCACCAGCGTGAAGGCGCCCAGTGCGTACAGCCGATACCGGGCGTGTTCGTCGGCACCGCTCAGCGGCTGGTAGACGGCCTCGAAAGGAAAGGTGGCGCCCCACACCACGATCGATCCCTGCGGAAGCGATGCGAGATCGCCGCGTGCCTGCGCGTCCGCGCGCCGCGCGGTCTGCCACGCGCCGGCCGCCAGCCAGACATTGGCCAACGCCGCCAGTGCCACGACGGCGAGGATCGCAGGACGCTTCCTGGTCTGCAGCGCGGTGCCGAACAGCAACGGCGCGATCGTCAACAAGGCGATCAGCGGGATGTACACGCGCAAGACGCCGGGCCGGCCAAGCAGCCCCATCATGAACACGGCCGAGACGCAAACAAGCCAGCTGGCCGCCACCCTGCGCTTGGGGAGCAGCACGCCAAGCAGCAACGCGGCAATCAATGACGGCAGCAGGTTGGGATGCCAGAGCGCGCGGATGCCCTGCCAGCCAGCACGCAACCCGTTTTCGCGCAGCGCAAGCGCGCCGGCTTCCGCCAGCATCGCCTTCAATGCTATCGGGTCGGCCAGCTGCGGGTCGGGGAAGAACCAGCGACTCAGCAGGTCGATGTCGTTGGTCGTATAGGCGTGGCGTGCCAGAATGTCGGGACGGGTCTTGAGATAGTCGCCGGCGCCGAAATCGGTGAATGCGGCGCGGACCAGATTCAGATCGTTGAAATCCTTCCATTCCGGCGTGGCGTACGCATTGCGGTCCAGCAGCGCAGCGGCAAGCAGCGCGAGACAAAGCGCGGCGGCGGCCCAGCGCGGAGCATGTGCTTGCGTCAGCGCGCGCCAGGGCAGCAGCGGCAGGGCGATCAACAGCACCAGCAGGAATTCATGGCTGCGCACCATGCCACTCAGGAACAGCAGCGTCGTGCCGAGCCACAGCGCCTGGGCGCGTCCTGCGTGGGCGTAGAGGCGCAAACACACGACCGCAGCCACCGCCAACAGGCCGGCGTTGACGGTGAACTGCGGGAGCAGCAGCGGGCGTGCCAGCGTCAGCAGCACGATGCCGGCCGCCAGTGGCCAGCCGTTGCCGAGGCGCCGCAGGCTGTACAGCAAGGTCGTTGCGACCAGGACGAGCACGCCGAATGTCGCCAGCGTATAGCCATCGATGCCACCCGGCGTGGGCAACAGGCGCACGATGTACCCCCAGACGACATTGGAGAACACCAGATTGGGCGAGCCGACGGCGGCCATGCCATAGCCATGCGACAACATCGCCATGCCGACATCGTCATTGGTTTCCCAGCGCGGCGGACAGGCGGCACAGACCGCCAGCACCGACAGCAAGACCATCAGCGACACCACAAGCCATCGATACCGCTCGGCGAAGCGCGGGCGGGCGAGCGGCTCAGCCACGGGCGGCAACCACGGTGCCTGCCATGATCAAGGCAACGCCGGCCAGGCGTTGCGGCGTCAGTGGCTCGCTCAGCAACCAGCCGCTGAGCAACAGCACGATGACGAAATTCAGGCTCATGAAAGGGTAGGCGTGGCTGAGTTCGAAGCGGGTCATCGCCGCCATCCATGCCAGCGAGGCCAGGAACGCTGCGGCGAAGCCAGAGAAGATCGCCGGGTCGAACAGCAACGACACCAGGAATTTGAGCTTGTCGAACGCCTCGGCAGGCAGCGGACCCAGCTTGGCGATCCGCCATTTCAGGATCAACTGGCCGTACACGGTGAACACGATCGTGGCGGCGATATACAGATAGTCCAGGGGCCGTGGCGGCATCAGCAAGGCTCCGGCTGGGCGGCAGTCGCTCTGCGCTCGGCCAGGCCGGCGATGCGACCCGGCGCATCCTGTGCAGGTGTGCGTGTCATATCTTTCTCAGCCGTGTGCTGGGGACCGCGGAGCGCTCGGTGGCGGCGCCGATATACAGACCTTCCTGCTCGGCGTCGCCCAGCAGCAGGGCGACGGCGCCGACCACGGTTTTGGGGCCGATGCGGATGTGGTCGCGCAGCGTCGCGTTCACCCCGATGAAACATTGCTCGCCGATCTCCACGCCGCCGGACACGACGATGTGCGAGGCGAGGAAGCAGTGGCTGCCGATGCTCGAGTGATGGCCGATATGGTTGCCGCTCCACAGCGTGACGTTGTCGCCGATCTGCACGAACGGCTGGATGGTGTTGTCTTCGAGCAGGAAGCAGTTGTCGCCGATCCGGCCGTCATTGAGGACGGTGGCATGCGAGCTGACATAGCTGGCGCAACGGTAACCGGCCGCCTTGGCGGCGAGGTACTTCTCCTTGCGTATCGCATTGAGCTTGGAGTAGCTCAGCGCGATGAACATCGCGTTGCGCTCGGGCGGGTAGGCGTCTGCGAGTTGCGCGTAGGCCACCACCGGCAAGCCACAGAAATGGCTGTCGGTGATGTAGTCGGCATCGATGGTGAACGCCACCACTTCGTAGTCCGAGTCGGTGCTGAAGTAATAGTGTGCCAGTTGCGCGATGTCGCCTGCGCCGAAGATGACCAGCGGTTGCTTGCTCATGGTGTTTTCCTCACCAGTATCGTGAACTCGTACAGGCTGTAATCGTGGAGCAGCGCGACATTGCGTGAATAGCGCCGCTTGCACAGGTCGAAGGACTGGCAGGGATCGGCGTAGTAGAGATGATCGCGCATGCGCTCGCGGTCGGAATAGCTGGTCAGGCAATTGAACGCGAAGCCGGTGCGGCTGGTGCGGTCCAGCATGTCCAGCGTCGCCTCGACGTAGGATTGCCAGCGCGCCGGATCGTGGCCGAGGCGGACATTGAAAATGCCGCTGGCCATGCCGTAGTCGGCAATCCGGTCGGGTTCTGCGGCGACCACGAATCTGGCGTTGGGCTGCGCGGCGTGTCGCGTGGCCGCGGCCGCCACCATATCGGCGGAGACGTCGAAGCCGGCATAGTCCACGCCGGCGTGGCGCGCGCGCAGGTAGTCGTAGAGCGCGGCATAGCCACAGCCCAGGTCGTTCACCGAAAACGCGCCGTCGCCGCCGATCAGCGTGCACAGCTGGGCGAAGCGCAGGGCCTGGCCGTCCTCGCCGTTCCAATCCACGCCGCGCGCGGTCTGCCCGTGCTGGGCGAGCTTGTCGCTATAGTAGCCAGCGACATCGGCGAGCAGCTCAGTCGTGTCGTTGTGCATGGATCCGCCTCACGATCGTATAGGGGCGCTGCTTGGTTTCGGAAAAGATCTTCGACAGGTAAATGCCGATGACGCCGATGAAGGAGATGATCATGCCACCCAGCAGCCAGATCGACGCCATCACCGAGGTCCAGCCGCTGAGCGGTCGTGCCAGGAACGCCCAATGCACCATCAGGTAGGCGATATAGACCAGCGCCATCAGCGAAATCGCCACGCCGACATAGAAGATGCTGACCAATGGCGCATTGCTGAAAGAGGTGACCGAGTTCACCAGCAGCGACAGCTTGCGGCGCAGCGTATACGTGGTCTGGCTGGTGCTGTGCTTGGCGACCGCATGCGGCTGCTGCCGGAAGCCGGTGATATGCCATAACCCGGCCATGAACACTTCGCGTTCGCGATGCTGCACCAGCGCCTGCACATAGCGCTGGCGCATCAGCCGTGCGGTGACCACGTTTTCGGGCAACGCTATACCTGTCAGCAGTTTGAATGCGCGATAGAACCACTGCCCGCTCCAGCGCTCGAACGCATTGCCCTTGCGTTGCGTCTGCACGCCGTAGACGACATCGGCCGCGTGTTCCTGCAGGGCGTGGCTGAACGCTGCCAGCCACTCCGGTTCTTCTTCCAGGTCGCTGTCGATCAGGAACACCCGTTCGCCAGTGGCATGCGCCAGGCCGGTCATCATCGCCTTGTGGTGACCGAAGTTGCGCGACAGATCCACCACCACGACAT
This sequence comes from Xanthomonas translucens pv. translucens DSM 18974, assembly GCF_000331775.1. The sequence goes on along the minus strand of NZ_CAPJ01000169.1, from coordinate 782 downwards.
GCGGATCAGCCTCGCTCAAGTCCACCGCCAGCTCCAGGCTCTGGTCCGGAGAGCCGTCGTTGACCAGGACGATCTGGTAATCGTCCGCCACCAGGCGCTGTGCCGCAAGGCTGGCGCGCCGATGGAACTCCGCGATGTAGGGGGCGGACTGGTACAGGGTGGTGACGATGGACAGTTTCATGGGCGCACGTGTCTCATGTATTTGTGAGCCTCGGCGCCGCAATTGAAGAGCAGGTCGAGGATGCTCACGCCGTGCACGAAGTCGCCCCACAGCTGCGGGTATTCGGGATAACCGGCATAGTCGAACCAGGCCAGCGCGATGCCGTACTGCCGGAACACATCTTCGTCGATGTAGGTTTTTGCCGCCGGCCCGGAAATATAGGTGGTCGCGCCCACTTTCGCACACAGGTCGGCCAGGCGTTCGGTTTTGCCGTCGAGCAACGCGTAGTCGGACGAACTCCTGAACACGGTCGGTATCTTCAGGTAGCCGCAGATCGCTTCCAGGAAGCGCCGGTTCATCTGCGAAAGATGGGTATGGGGCTGAAGGTAGAGCGGCTGCAGCCAGGCGGCGATCTCATCGAAGTGCGGGGCGCGGCGATAGTTCTGCGCGAGCGCGCGCCAGTGCAGTTCGGCCCATTCGGGTCCGTCCAGTTCGGTGTCGGCAATACGCTGGTGATACTTGCCCTTGCTCAGCACCGGTACGCTCAACCATTGCACGCCCTGCGGGGTCTTGATCTGGTTGCGGTTGCGCCAGTCGCGACGTGTGTACTGCATGTCGTCAA
>NZ_CAPJ01000170.1 GCF_000331775.1 Xanthomonas translucens pv. translucens DSM 18974 | reverse complement strand
CGGCGGTGGCGCTGGCGTGCCGGAGCAGGCGCCGGTCGCGGCGCCGGCCGCACGCGGGCCGAGTTTTCTCGGCACTGCAGCCACCACGGCGGCGGGCGTGGCCGGCGGCATGTTCCTGTTCGAAGGCGTGGAGAGCCTGCTTGGCGGTCACCACGGCGGGTTCCTGGGCGGCGGGTCGTCGCAGCCCACCGTGGTCGAGAACGTCACCAACAATTATTACGACGAGGCGCCGCTGCAGGACGCCGGTCAGGACTTCGCGGACGACAGCAGCGTGGATGGGGATAACTGGACCTAGGGGGCCTGGCGCTCCCGCTCGGCGTGCCCGTGGGTGAGGCCACCGAGCGGGCGTTGCACGGCCATTGCGCCTGCGCGTTGCGCCCGCCGGCATTCCCGCCCCGTTCCGAAAAGGCGGCGGCTGCAGCGGCTGCATATTCGCATCGCCGGTCGCCAGTGACGCTGTTTTGGGCTGGCGCCAGGGTGGGGGCCGCTGCAATGGACCCCGCCCTGGCAAAGGCGATCGGCCCTAAATCCAGTCTTTTATCTATTCAAGTTTTCCCCGCTTTCGTTTGGGCGGCGAAGGGAAGTCACTGATATCGAAGTGGATTAGTCGTCTGGATGTCTTGACTGTCTATTCACTATTCGACGACCAGCGGCCGCAAGGGTTCCTTGGGCGTGCCTCCGCGCGCCGCGTGGCCGAAGACATCGGTGCCTAGCCCGAGCGGGCGTGCTGCTCGCCGATGCGCGGCCACTGGCGCTGGCCCCGGCGGACGGCATGCCGCCGATGGCGTTTCGCCCCACGGCCAGCGGCGAGGTGGTCGAGCGCGACTACACGCTGGCTTTGCCTACGCCGGAATACCGCGACGGCTGGCGTGCCGCGGCGACGATGGCCCTGGATTTCTGCGAGCGCGTGGCGCAGGCAGGCGCCATCTCGTCAGGCTTCCGCGGTGTGGCCACGCGCGCACGCCAGCAGCTCGGCCGGGCGCTGCAACGCATCGGCTGATAGCCATGCGGCGTGGCGCAATTGACGCCTTCGCAACGTTGCGCTCACGTACGCGGGACATGCCTGCCATGAAGCTTGCGGTTCCTTCCCCCGTGAGCAATGCCATGACTGCAGCACAATCGCGCGTGCGTCTGCATGTTGAAGATACCGGCGGTAACGGCCGACCGGTGGTCCTGATCCATGGCTGGCCGTTGTCGGCCGAGGCGTGGAAGGCGCAGATCGGGCCGCTGCAGGATGCCGGCTATCGCGTGCTGGCCTACGACCGCCGCGGCTTCGGCCGCTCGGACAAGCCATCCGCCGGCTACGACTACGACACGCTGGCCGACGACCTGGCGGGTGTGATCGAGGACAAGGAGCTGCGCGACGCGGTCGTAGTGGGCTTCTCGATGGGCGGTGGCGAGGTGGCGCGCTATGTGGCCAGGCACGGCAGCGCACGGCTGGGCGCGGTGGTGTTCGCCGCCGCGGTGCCGCCCTACCTGCTCAAGACCGACGACAACCCGGACGGCCCGCTGAGCGAGGACAAGGCGCAGGAGATGCAGCAGGGGCTGACTGCGTCGCGCGAGGCATTCTTCGACCAGTTCACCCGCCAGTTCTTCAGCGCCAACGGCGTGCTGAAGGTCAGCGAGGCGCAGCGGCAGGAGGCGATCGCACTGTGCCAGCAGAGCGATCAGGTGGCCGCGCTAGGCTGCATGCAGGCGTTCGCCACCACCGACTTCCGCCAGGACCTGGCGGCGGTCGATGTGCCGACCCTGGTGCTGCATGGCGACGCCGACGCGACCGTGCCGTTCGAAGGCTCCGGGCAGCGCACCCATCGCGCCATCGCCGGCAGCACGCGGGTGCTGTTGCCGGATGCGCCGCATGGCTGCAATGTCAGCCATGCCGAGGCGTTCAACGCCGCGCTGCTGGCGTTCCTGGCCGAGCTGGACTGAGCGCGCTGGACTGAGCGCGCGCTGGCTGGGTGGCGCACGACGCATTGCCGCTGGCGATGCGTCCACGTCGCTGCGTTGTAGAAGCAGGCCAATTGCGGGTGAACCTCGCCGTGCTGCGCTGCGCAATCGCGCGCCGCGCAACCGCGGTAGTGCCGTTTTGTGCACAGTTGCGCATCCAGGCTCGGCAAGTTGCGCAAGTGCGCGCCTGGCGCAGGCGTGCACAATGAGCATTGGCGGCTGAGCGGATCCACCGGCTGCCTTTCCTCCCATCGCCGAGTCCGCCTATGTCATCGCCCTCCTGGTTCCCGCAGCGCGCGATCGCGCTGGTGTGCGCCGCCTTGTTCGCCCTGACCGTGGCAGTGCCCGATGCCCGCGCGCAGGCCACGCGCTATGCGGATGCCGCGCCGTTGCTGTTGGGCGTGGCCTGGTATCCGGAGCAGTGGCCGGAGGCGCAGTGGGAGCGCGACCTGACGCTGATGCAGGCGGCACACGTGCGCGTGGTGCGGATCGGCGAGTTCGCGTGGAGCCGCATGGAGCCGCGCCAGGGCCAGTACGACTTCGGGTGGCTGGACCGCGCCATCGCCGCGGCCGCGCGCCATCACATTGTGGTGGTGCTCGGCACGCCGACCGCGGCGCCGCCGGCGTGGCTGACCCAGGCCTATCCGGACACGCTGCGCGTCGGCCAGGACGGCGTGCGCGACGAGCACGGCAACCGCCAGCAGTTCTCCTTCGCCAGCGCGCGCTACCGCCGTTTCGCCCATGCCATCGCCGAGCAGATGGCGCAGCGTTACGGCCGCAATCCGCATGTGGTCGGCTGGCAGCTGGACAACGAATACGCACAGGCCTCGTTCGATCCGGAAGCCAAGGCGCAGTTCCATGCCTGGCTGCAGCGCAAGTACGGCAGCATCGAGGCATTGAACCGGCGCTGGGCCACAGCGTACTGGAGCCAGACCTACAACGACTTCGCGCAGATCCCGGTCCATGAAGACGGGCAAAACCCGGCGTTGCTGCTGGAATGGAAGCGCTTCGTCAGCGACACCTGGACCGACTACTCGCGCAACCAGATCGACGCCATCCGCCCGCACGCCGATCCGCGCCAGTTCATCACCACCAACACGATGGGCTGGTTCGCCGGCTTCGACGCCTACACCGTGCACGATGTGCTCGACATCGCCGCGTGGGATGACTACGTCGCCGGCGAGCGCTACGACTGGGTGGACAACGCGGCGCGGCACGACCTCACCCGCGGCTACAAGCAGCGCAATTACTGGGTGATGGAAACCCAGCCGGGCTTCGTCAACTGGCGCGCGACCAACGTGGCGCTGCGCAAGGGCCAGGTGCGGGCGATGGCCTGGCAGGCGGTGGCGCACGGTGCCGATGCGGTCTCTTACTGGCAGTGGCGCGCGGCGCCAAACGGGCAGGAGGAATACCACGGGACCCTGGTCGGCGCCGATGGCGAGCCGGTGCCGGTGTATGCGGAGATCCAGCAGGTCGGCGCGGAGTTCGCCAAGGCCGGCGCGGCGCTGGCGGGCACCACGCCGCACGCCGAGGTTGCGCTGATCAACGACTTCGACAGCCGCTGGGCGCTGGGTTTCCAGAAGCACTCGGCCGACTTCGACCCGGTCGTGCAGATGAAGTCGTTCTACCGGCCGCTACGGCAGCAGGCGCAGGTGGTCGATGTGGTCTCGGCGCTGGCGCCGCTGGACGGCTACAAGCTGGTGGTCGCGCCGTCGCTCAATGTGCTCAGCGAGGCGCAGGCGCAGCGGCTGAAGGCCTACGTCGAGCATGGCGGGCATCTGGTGCTGGGTCCGCGCAGCGCGATGAAGAATGCCGACAACGGCCTGCAGCCACAGCGCCAGCCCGGCCCGCTGGGCGAACTGCTGGGCGGCCGCGTGCAGCAGTTCTATGCGCTGGACAAGCCGATCCCGGTCGCCGGTGCGGCCGGCGAGGGCAGCGCAAAGATCTGGGCCGAGCAGTTGCAGGCGCGCGCGGCGCAGACCGAGGTGCCGTTGCGCTACGGCCAGGCCAACGGCTGGCTGGACGGTGCGCCGGCGGTGCTGACCCGGCGGGTCGGCAAGGGCCGCATCAGCTATGTCGGCGCCTGGCTGGACGATGCCACGCTCGATCGCCTTACCGGCGACTGGCTGCGCGATGCGCAGGTGCGCGTACCGCTGGCGGACGTGCCGCAGGACGTGGAGGTCGGCGTGCGCAGCGACGGCCGCCGCCGCGTGCTGGTGCTGATCAACCACGGCAGCGATACGCAGCAGGTGCGCCTGCCGGCACCGATGCGCTCGCTGCTGGGCGCGGGGGCGGCCAGCGATGTGGTGCAGCTGGCGCCGGAAGACGTGGCGGTGCTGGACGATCGTCGCTGAGCGCGGTTGCGATGCGCGGCTGACGCCGTGCAGCCGGCTCTGCACGTGCAGCATGTGCGGATCGGCGCAAACAACGGCCATGGTGGACGCCACCCGCGTGCGGGCGCATTGCGCGCAGCGGGCGTCGCCGCCGCCATCGCGTGGGTGGACAAGCCGAAGTCGCGCCGCCCGTTGGACCTGTCTGCCGGTGTTACTTGCCCATGCAACGGCGCCAGCGTTCGGCGACGCGCTGGGCGAACCAGGCGGTGGTGAGGGTGCGGGTGATCTTCGGGCTTTGCAGGGTGATGCCGGGCAGGATCGCGCGCGGCAGCGGCTTGCCTGCGCTGCGTTCGGCCAGCGCGAAGACCTTGCGGTAGAGCGCGGTGTCGCCGAAATCGGCGGCGTTGCCGCGTTGCAGGGCGCGGCGGATCGCCTTGTCGTCCAGCGCCAGGCGCGCGCCCAGGCTGCGTGCAACGCGCTCGGTGGCGCCGGGCTGGTCGATGTCGCTGCCGGGAATCAACAGGTCGCCGTCCAGCGCCAGTGTGGTGCCGCTGGCCTTCGCCAATGCCGCCTGAAACGCCGCATTGCGGCTGGCGTACCAGCCGGCGTTGAAGTCGGCGAAGCGGTACAGCAGCGCGTCGTCGTCGCTCGGATAGCCGAGCAGATGGCGGGTGCCGAACCACACGCCACCGCGGCGGCCGAACACCTCGTGGCGCACCGTGTCTTGCAACGGGTACGGATAGCCGTCGCGATGGGCCTCGGCAAAGGCGATGCTCACCTGCATCGGCCCGCCGGTGTGCACCGGGTTGAGGTCGCCGAACAGGCGCTGGCCCAGCGGCACGCTGCCGGCGAGGTCCTCGAAGATGGCGCTCAGCTCCTGCTCGGTGCGTGCGGCGGCGATGCGTTCGCCGTAACTGCGGCCATTCGCTGAGGTCACCGCCAGCGCGGCGTCGAGCATGAACGCGGGCACATGCAATGCGGACGCGCGGCGGCCGAGTTCGGCGCGCGCGATCTTGCCCAGGCCGGGTACCGGCGGATTGGCCTGGTAGGTGGATTCCTGTTCGATCACCGCCAGCACCGCGCAGATGTTGTCGGCGCTGGTGGCCAGTTGCTGCGAAGACAGCGCCACGTACACGTCGTTGGCCCAGTCGCTGCGGTCGGGGATGGCGGCCGGGATGCGCCGTGCGATGTCGGCCTTGATCTCGGTCGGCGTGCGCTCGGGCGCGCGCGGTGGCTGCGTGGCGCAGGCACCGAGCAGCACGGTGGCGCACAGGGCGAGCAGGCGGGCGAACGCAGGGGCGGTGACGTGCGGCATGGTTCCGATGGCAAGCGCGGCGCATTCGCCGCAGGCGCCATCCTACCGTCCAACGCTGCGCTTGATGTCTCACGGATCCGGTGGTCGTGCGCGGGCGATGCCGCTGCAGCGTCAGCTCCGGAATGGCATAGTCGCCGCCGTTCTGCTTGCGGAACGCGATCGGCGCTGTGCTGCACAACGTGACCCGTGCGGCCGAGCGCCTGCATCTGTCGCAGTCCTCGGTCAGCGTGCACCTGGCCAAGCTGCGCGCCGCGCTGGACGATCCGCTGCTGCTGCCGGGACCGCGCGGCATGCGCCCGACCGCGCGTGCCGAGGCCTTGCGCGCGCCGCTGCGGCAGGCGCTGGAGGCGTTGCAGCGCGCGGTGGCGGCGAAAGCGCCGTTCGTGCCGGCGCAGGCCGGCAACCGTTGGCGTGTGGCCGCGACCGACTATGACGAATCGACCATCCTGCTGCCGGCGCTGGCCGCGCTGCGCAGCGCGGCGCCGGGGATGCGGCTGGCGGTGCTGGAAATGGCGCCGTTGCAGATCGCGCGCCAGGCCGAGCGGGGCCAGATCGACCTGGCCCTGCATACCCGCGACGGCGCACCGCCAAACCTGCGCCACCCACGCTGTTCGCCGAACGCTGCTCTTGCACGAGCGCGTGCACCGCGATCGGGCGCATCGCTGGTTGCGCGAGCATATCGCTGCTTCGGTTTGAAGGCAGCGCTGCAGCCTTTTCCAGTGTTTTACATGATGCGGAAGCGGCTGCGGATGGCGTTGGGTCAGCGGTCGCGATGGGCTGTCTGTCGCGGCTGAAGCCGCTCCTACAAGGGCGTGCGGCAAGCCGGTTGAATCCACTGTAGGAGGGGCTTCAGCCCAGACGCTTTTTTCCGATGTCGTCGGCCCACCGTTGCCGGTGGCCCGAGGCGACGCGGCGCGGCTCCTGCAAGGACTACGATCGAATCGAGACAGCTTAGCGACGCGTCGCCAATACTCCATCCAGCGCCAGTTCCGCGCGGAAGCCGGCCTTCTCCAGGCGCTTGGCCACTTCGCGCGGCACGTCGCGGCCGCTGGTCAGCTTGTTCGGGCTGCCGGTGTAGTGGAACAGCCGCCCGCCGCGGCGCAGCACCCGCGCCAGCTGGTCGTAGAACACCTGCGAATACAGTTCGCCGGCGATGCCGAAGCGCGGCGGGTCGTGCAGCAGCGCATCCACCGAATCGCTGGCGATGGCGCCGATGGCCTGGCCGACGTCGGCGTGCGCGAGCTGCAGGCGGCCGTCGCTGGCGGCCGGATCCGGCGACCACGGGTTGAGCGTGCGCAGCCACAGCACGTCGGCGTTCTTCTCGAACGAGTGCAGCTGCGCCACGCCGGCCTCCAGCGCGCAGGCGGCGAAATAGCCCAGCCCGCCGCAGGTGTCGAGCACCCGCTTTCCGCGCGGTTCGATCAGCGCGACCTTGCGCCGCGCGTCCTCGAACGGGGATAGCTGCGCGCTCGGCAGCATCTTGATGCCGTCGATCTCGAAGGTCGGCGCGCCCCATTCGGTCGGCACCAGCTTGATCAGCGCGCCGCCGAAGCGCGACACCGGCGCGAACTCCTCGCCGTCCCAGTAGTAGATCGTGCGCTCCTTGAGCTTGGGCGGATACGGATACGCCTGCCCGCGCCACTGCCAGCGGTCCGCGGCGAGCAGCGCCTGGTCTTCGCTGCGCTGCAGATCCAGCGACCCGGTCCAGGTGGCGGCGCCGCCAGCACGTGCGGCAAGCAGCGCGTCGGCGAGCGGGCGGGTCAGCAGGGGGCCGGAGGAATGGGTCACGTCGAGGGAGGCGATGCGCCAGCGCGCGCTGCGCGAGGCCGGGTCGTCGATACGGGGGGGGGAGGGCATCGTAACCGAGGCTCGCTGCGACGTCCTGCGCTGGCGCTGCCGCGGCGTGCCAGGCATGCGGTCGTCGGCATGCGTCGCACGGGACTCGTCGGCGACGGCGGCGCAGTCCGCACAGCGGCACGTGGCGCGCGCGCGCGTGCTGGCGGCGGCGAACCGTCATGGTGGCCGTGGCGATGGCGACGCATAATGGCGCCGTCTTCTCCCTTCAATGGCCGACGCCGCGCGCGGCGCGAGCTGCCAGGATCCGCGATGCTCAAAGGTGTGCTGCTCGGTTTCGCCTGCTATGCCGCTTATTCGGTCAGCGACGCGTTCGTGAAGGGCCTGGAAGGCACGCTGCCGGCCTACGAGGTGGTGTTCTTCGGCGCGTTGCTGATGCTCACCGCGCTGCCGTTCCTGAAGAAGCGCGGCGACCGCTGGCGCGAGGTGGTGGTGGCGCAGCGCCCCAGCATCTGGCTGCTGCGCGCGTTCACCGGCGCGGTCGGCAATCTGTCGGCGGTCACCGCGTTCACCCTGTTGCCGATGGCCGAGGCGTTCGCGCTGATCTTCCTGATGCCGATCTTCGTCACCGTGCTGTCGGTGTTGCTGCTCAAGGAGGAAGTGCGCTGGCGGCGCTGGCTGGCGGTGATCGTCGGCTTCGTCGGCGTGCTGATCGTGTTGCGGCCGGGCTTCCGGCATCTGAGCGAGGGCCATGTCGCGGCCATCGTCTGCGGCCTGGTCGGGGCGGTGTCGGTGATCAGCCTGCGCATGGCCGGGCCGGGCGAGAAGCGCCTGACCCTGTACGGCGCCGGCGTGCTCGGCCCGTTGCTGATGGGGGCGTTGCTGATGCTGCCCACCTTCGTGTGGCCGACCTGGCAGCAATGGGTGCTGCTGGCCGGCTATGGCCTGCTCGCCGGGCTGGCGGCGATCTTGCTGATGTATGCCTCGCGGCTGGCGCCGGTCAGCGCGGTGGCGCCGACCCAGTACAGCCAGATGCTGTGGGCGATCGGTTTCGGCTATTGGCTGTTCCACGATCATCTGGACTGGCCGATGCTGGTCGGCATCGCGCTGATCCTGGGCGCAGGGCTGTTCACCCTGGTGCGCGAGGAAAAAGTCACGCAGTGGTGGCGGCGCACCAAGATCGTCTGAAGCGCCGGCGCCCGGGCGTGGCGCGCCTTGTGCCGATTTCCGCGCGCAAAGCGGGCGCAGCGCTCTGGCGCGTGCGCGTCGCATCTTCTATGTTGTCGGATCGTCCCCGCCGATGGCCGCGCCCATGTCCGACCCGTCCGCCCAGCCCGACCATCTCAAGCGCAGCCTGTCCAACCGCCACCTGCAATTGATCGCGATCGGCGGCGCCATCGGCACCGGCCTGTTCATGGGCTCGGGCAAGACCATCAGCCTGGCCGGCCCGTCGATCCTGTTCGTGTACCTGATCATCGGTGCGATGCTGTTCTTCGTGATGCGGGCGATGGGCGAGTTGCTGCTGTCGAACCTGGAGTACAAGTCGTTCATCGACTTCTCCACCGATCTGCTGGGTCCCTGGGCCGGGTTCTTCTGCGGCTGGACCTACTGGTTCTGCTGGATCATCACCGCCATCGCCGACGTGATCGCGATCGCGGCCTACGCGCAGTTCTGGTTTCCCGGCCTGGCGCCGTGGATCCCGGCGCTGCTGTGCGTGCTGTTGCTGCTGAGCCTGAACCTGGTGACGGTGAAGCTGTTCGGCGAAATGGAATTCTGGTTCGCGCTGATCAAGATCGTGGCCATCTGCGCGTTGATCCTGACCGGCGCCGGGCTGGTGGCCTGGGGCTTCCAGTCGCCGTCCGGGCACGTGGCGGCGCTGGCCAATCTGTGGAACGACGGCGGCCTGTTCCCGATGGGCATCGGCGGTTTCTTCGCCGGCTTCCAGATCGCGGTGTTCGCCTTCGTCGGCATCGAGCTGGTCGGCACCACCGCCGCCGAGACCGCCGACCCGCGGCGCAACCTGCCCAAGGCGATCAATTCGATCCCGGTGCGGATCCTGGTGTTCTACGTGCTGGCGCTGATCGCGATCATGGCGGTGACGCCGTGGCGCGAGGTGGTGCCGGGCAAGAGCCCGTTCGTGGAGCTGTTCGTGCTGGCCGGGGTGCCGGCCGCGGCCAGCCTGATCAACTTCGTGGTGCTGACCTCGGCCACCTCCTCGGCCAACAGCGGCATCTTCTCCACCAGCCGCATGCTCTACGGCCTGGCCGAAGAGCGGCACGCGCCGCGCGGCTTCGCCCGCCTGTCGCGCGCGGCGGTGCCGGCGCGCGGCTTGCTGTTCTCCTGCGTCTGCCTGCTCGGCGGCACGCTGCTGGTGTACCTGATCCCGAACCTGGTCACCGCCTTCACCCTGGTCACCACGCTGGCCGCGGTGCTGTTCATGTTCGTCTGGTCGCTGATCCTGTGCGCGTACATCGCCTACCGGCGCAAGCGCCCGCAGCTGCATGCGGCCTCGGCGTTCAAGATGCCCGGCGGCGTGCGCATGTGCTACGTATGCCTGGCGTTCTTCGCCTTCGTGCTGGCGTTGCTGACGCTGCAGGACGACACCCGGCAGGCGTTGCTGGCCAGTCCGGCCTGGTTCCTGCTGCTGGGCATTGGCTATGCGTTGAAGCGCCGCGGTGGCGCGCGCGCCTGAAGCAGCGGCCGCGTGGCGTGGGTGGGGCCATAGCGCGGCGATGGCGCTGTTCGGCGCGGTGGCGCGGCGTTGGCGGCCGCTGCCCTTGCCTGCGCCGTTGACGTTCGCTTCAGCCGCGGCAGAGGATGCTCGCGCCCTCCCGCCATCGAGCCGATTCCGATGATCACGATCCACCGCATTGCCGGAACGTCCGCGCCACCGTTCTGCTGGGTGGACCTGTGCCAGCCCAGCCGCGAGGAACTCGCCGAGGCCGACCAGCAGGTGGGGTTCGGCTTGCCCACGCGGGCGGCGATCGGGGAGATCGAGTTCAGCAGCCGGGTGCGCATCGAGGGCGACGTGCTGTTCCTCAACGTGCCGCGCTTCCAGGACGAGGACGGCCCGACCGCGCCGCTGGGCTTCGCGCTGTCGCCGCGGGTGCTGGTGACCCAGCGCGAGCAGCGCATGGGGTCGTTGCAAGCGGTGGCCGCGCACTTGGAGAAGAACCCGTGCCGGAGCAGCGACGATCTGCTGCTGCGCCTGCTCGATCAGCTGGTCGGGCAAATGGCGGATCGGCTGGAAGCGCTGGAAGCGGAGATCACCGAGACCACCCGCATGGCCTTCGACCAACCGCATACCTCGCGGGACCTGGAGCGCATGCTGCACGCGGTCGGCGGCATGGGCCGGCGGCTCGGCGGCATGCACAACGCCGGCCACGGCCTGTTGCGCCTGGCCACCTACCTGGACGGCGCCGCGCCGGACTGGTTCGGCGACGATGCGGCCAAGCGCATCGGCCTGCTGCACAAGGACCTGGTCACCCTGAGCGAATTCGAGCAGCACCTGGACGACCGCGTCGAGTTCCTGCTCGACAGCGTGCTGGGCATGATCAACATGGACCAGAACAACGTGATGAAGGTGATGGCGGTGGCGTCGGTGGTGGGCATTCCGCCGACGGTGCTGGTCGGCATCTGGGGCATGAACTTCGCGCACATGCCCGAACTCAAGTGGCACGACGCCTATTACTGGGCGCTGGGCGTGATCGCGCTGAGCGTGGTGCTGCCGCTGGCGTGGTTCCGCCGCCGCGGTTGGGTGTGAGCGCGCCGGTCGCCGTCGGCGGCCGCTGCTCCTAAGCCGCGAGGCTGTCGGCTTCGGCTTCCGCCTCGCTGTCGCCGCGCTCTTCGCCGCTGACGTGCTGCACCGGCGCGATGTCCCAGGAGACCGTATCCGGATCGATCAGCGCATGGATCGCGGCGCCTTGCAGGTCGCGCATCAGCCGCCGTGCCGAGGCGGTGCCGTGGGCCACGCTGTCCCACAGCAGCATGTCGACCACGGTGCCATCGCGGCGCCGCGCGATGCGCCGCGAGCGGAAGCCGGGCTGGCGCTGCAACCAGGCATCGACCTCGGCGTTGGCGCGCAGGAAGGTGCGCCAGGTGCAGTCCTGCAGGCGGAAGGTGGTGATTTCCAGGGCTTCGGTATGCGCTTGCATCGGCTCAGCCCTGCGCGTTGCGCGGCGCGGCGCAGTGGTGGGAAAGGGCGCGGCAGGGCGCGGCGGCGGCGATCGGCATGCAGGTGAGCGAGGCGGGAAGCAGCAGGGGCATGGGAGCACTCCGGTAGACGCGACGGGGGATCCGGCCTGCACAGGATGCGAGCGCGGCGCCGCGGCGCGTTATCGCGATCCCGCGGAATTCTTGTCCGATCCTGCAAACCGTGCCATGGCGGCGACCGCGCCGTCGCAGCATCGGGCAAGCTGTAGGTCCCTCGATTGCCCGCCGCTGCGCCCGACGCCGATGACCGCGCTTGCCGACCGCTATCAAGAAATCGCCGCACTCATTGCCCGATTGGCCGTCCCCGACGGCAACGGCGATACCGCCATCGACGGCCTGTTCTGTTCGCACCGCACCGCGCCCTCGCCAAAGGCACACACCGCGCAATGGCCTTGCTTCGCCCTGGTGGTGCAGGGCGAGAAGTGCCTGAGCCTGGGCACCGAAGAATACCGCTACGCGGCCTGCACCTATCTGCTGGTGGCGCTGGACTTGCCGGTGGTGTCGCGGATCACCCAGGCCAGCCCGGAGCGGCCGTTGCTGGGCGTGGGCATGGCGATCCGATCGGACCGGCTGCGCGACCTGCTCGAACGCATTCCGCTGCCGGTGCAGGCCAGCGCCGATTGCGTGCGCGGCGTGTCGGTCAATACCGCCAGCGCCGCGCTGCTGGATGCGACGCTGCGCATGCTCAGGCTGCTCGAACAGCCCGACGACATCGCCGCGATGGCGCCGCTGATCGAGCAGGAAATCCTGTATCGCCTGCTGACCGGTCCGTGCGGCCCGAACCTGCTGCGCATCGCGCAGGAGGACAGCCCCAGCAACCGCATCGCCAAGGCGATCGCGTGGTTGCGCCAGCACTACGCCGAACCGATACGGATCGAGGACCTGGCGCGACAGGTGAACATGAGCGCGTCTTCGCTGCACCACCATTTCAACGCGGTGACCGCGATGACCCCGCTGCAATACCAGAAGCAGCTGCGCCTGCGCGAGGCGCGGCGGCTGATGGTGGTGGAGCGGATGGACGTGGGTTCGGCCGGCTATCGCGTCGGCTACCAGAGCCCATCGCAGTTCAGCCGCGAATACAGCCGCCTGTACGGCCGCTCGCCGCGCAACGACCTGGCCGAACAGCTCGGCCAGGCTGGCTGACCGCACGCCGCCGTTCGCCGATGGCTGCGGCATCGTGGTCGATGCGCATCATGACGCGCCGTACATCGCCGATCCCGGCAACCGTGCGATCCGCAACGCTTCCCGGCAAGCTACTCGGCCGCTTCCCCCAGCCACGGCGCCTGCGCCTTGCGGTACTCGCCGCTGGCCTTGCTCAGGTGCAGCCACTGGTCCACGTAGGCCTTCCAGGCCATGTCGTCGCGCGGCAGCAGGAAGGCCTTTTCGCTGTACTGCAGCGGCTGCTGCGGGTTCACCGCACACAGGCCGGGCACGCGGCGTTGCTGGAAGCGCGCTTCGGAGGCGTCGGTGATCATCACGTCGGCGTGGCCTTCGCGTAGTTCGCGGAAGATCGCGCTGTTGTCGTCGGACAGGGTCAGCTGTGCCTGCGGCAGCGCGCGGCGGGCGAAGGCGTCGTTGGTGCCGCCGCGCGGTTCGATCACCCGCACCTCGGCGCGATTGATCTGCGCGATGTCGCGATAGCGCTGCTGGTCGGCGCAGCGTATCAGCGGGATCTTGCCGTCCACGTCGAGCACCGCGCTGAACCAGGCGTGGCGCTGCCGCGGCAGCGACACCGAGATGCCGCCGACGGCGATGTCGCAGCGATCGGCGAGCAGGTCCGGCAGCAGTGTCGCCCAGCGCGTGGGTACCCAGGTCACCGGCACCTCCAGGCTGGCCGCGAGCGATTGCGCCAGGGCGATGTCGATGCCCTCGTAGCCGCCGTCCGCGCGCAGCAGGCTGTACGGCAGGTAGTCGCCGGTGGTGCACACGCGCAGCGTGCCGCGCTGGGCGATGCTGTCCAGGTGCGAGGGCGCCGCGGTGGCCGGCAGCGTCGCGGCGGCGCTCAGCAGGCAGGCGCCGAGCCATCGGATCATGTGCTTCTCCACAACAGGCGCGTTCTCCAGAACGGGGGATATCGGCGCCGACGACGCGCGCTGGCTGTACGCCGGCTGTCGCCGTATCGGCGCCGGCCACCTTAGCCGGTTTCCTCGCGTCATGGCGCAGCGTCAAGCGTGGCAGGGGTTTTGCACCTGCAGTCCGGCGGCGCATGGCCGTGCATGACAGCAGCCGGTGCCGACCGACACGGTGCGGCACAGGAACTCACGGCACCATAGCGCAGTCCGGAAACACTCCTCCGGTGGACGCATGCCTCGCTATGGAATCTCGATCGTCGTGACGTCTGCACCTGCGCAAGACCGGCTGCTGCACCTGGGGGCGGCCGCCATCACCGTGCTGATCCTGCTGCTGCTGGGCCGCCTGCTGTTGATCGCGCCGGCGGCGGCGCCGGCGCGTGCCCACGAC
>NZ_CAPJ01000171.1 GCF_000331775.1 Xanthomonas translucens pv. translucens DSM 18974 | reverse complement strand
ATTTTAGATGGTCGTATGGTCCAGCCCGCCGCATCGGGGAATTTTCCTACTGGAGCACCCATGACTAACTATGCAGATGCTCAAGCGCTACACCCACCTTCGAGCGGAGACCTGATACAAAACTTCACCGTATCCATCGGACCGCGCGGTCTTCTTCTACGAACTGACTAAATGTCACCCTCGCTGAGCCACGCTTATCGCAAGTCGCCCACAGACAAGCACGTCATTTCAATCACTACCAGGGAGGTATTCACCATGAAGCTACGCACTATTCCCGCCACTTTCGCACTGGCTGCGGCTTTAGGCCTTGGCCTGAGCGCCCCAGCTCGCGCCCAGGCGCCGGACCCTTGCACGGTCTTTCTTTGCATGGCCAGCGTGTCCGGCTCCGGAACGCCGACTCCCGAATGCTCGGCGCCGATCGCAGTCTTCCACGCTATCCAGGTATGGAGCCCGCAGTTCAACCCGCCGGCCACGGCGGAGGCACGCCGGACATATCTGACGACATGTCCAGGCACGACCCCAGCAAATCAAGCCATCGTGGAATCCATTATCGAGAAGTGGGGCTACAGACCTTGACTGGCATCGCCCGCTGACCCATAAAAGCGCTTGCTTCTGAGGCTTTGCGGTGTGATATCGCCACTCCCCCTGCATGGGCATCGCGCATTGCCTTTCTGTGCCATTGCGCTCCTATGCATCGGGCGATGGGAAGTGAACCCCGCCCTGAGGTTTCCCCCACATTTCCGCTAGCTAGATCAATAGTTGCCCCTGAAGAACCCCGCATCGCCTTGTAGAACAAGCATTGGAAGCATGATGAGGGGGGCTGTGCTTGCCAGTTTTCGCTATAGCGTGTTATGAACTTTTCGGCGATGCAGCTATCGTAGTTGGATGCAGAGCAAACGCCCATATCCGACCGATATTTCCGACGAAGAGTGGGCGTTCGCTGCGCCTTACCTGAGCTTGATGACGGAGCAAGCTGCGCAGCGCAAGTACGCGTTGCGGGCGATGTTCAATGCGCTGCGCTGGATGGCGCGTGCTGGCGCGCCGTGGCGCCTGCTGCCCAACGACTTCCCACCTTGGGAGGCGGTTTACCAGCAGACGCAGCGCTGGCTGCAGGCGGGCTGCTTTGAAGCCATGGTCAGCGATCTACGTTCCATCCTGCGTATCGCCCAGGGGAAGCAAGGCCAACCCAGCGCCGTCATCCTGGACGGGCGGACACTGCAATCCCCTGTGAGAGCGGCCCGCGCGCCGGTTACGACGGCTATAAGCGCAAGAAAGGCAGCAAGGTGCACATGGCAGTGGATACGCTCGGGCATTTGCTTGCAGTGCAAGTCACGCCTGCCAACGAACAAGAGCGTGCTCACGTGCGCTCGCTGGCGCAGGAGGTACAACACGTCACCGGTGACACCGTGACGGTGGCATTCGCGGATCAAGGCTATACCGGCCAGCAGCCGGCGCAAGCCGCTCAGGAAGAAGGAATCGATCTGCACGTGGTGAAACTTCCCGAAGCCAAGAAAGGGTTCGTGTTGCTTCCTTGACGCTGGGTCGTCGAACGCAGCTTCGGCTGGGTCAACCGCTTCCGTCGGCTTGCACGCGACTACGAGCGCTTGCCGGAAACTCTGGCTGGCCTGCATTTCGTCGTCTTCACGGTCCTCATGCTCAGCAACGCTGCCGCCATCCTTCAAAGTTCGTGACACGCCCTATGAAGTTGCATGGTGCGCGCGTTCAGTCTTCTTCCGACGACGTAGACGTCTCGTTTGGCGCGCGGGTTCTCGCTGCCAGCAGCAGCCGGTTGACCAGCTTGGGCGCATCGTCGCCAACGCCACTGGCCGCGTTCCAGAGTTCCGCAGGCAAGCGCGAACGCTCTGCGGTGATGAGATTCATCAGATCCTTGGCCAGAGCCGTCTGCTCGCCCAGGCTCAGGTGAGAGCCAGGACCATCGTCCTCGGGCATGGTCACCATCTCGACCGCCTCATCCAGGCAAGTTTCGGTTGTCCCCAATTCCCTTGCCCGCTCGGCTTTTTGCACAGGGATTTGCACCGGGGTTTGCGCCTGTTGTATGTACCGGGAGGCGACAGACTCGATTGCCTTAAAGCCACCGAATGCCACCGCTGCACCCACCGCTATAGTGCCATTGCGCCGAGCAAGGTCATGGTAATGCTGCGAACCCATCGATACCATGCCATTGCCACGAGCAAGCTCCTGATAATCCGGGTCATCCATGAAATTGCCTTGTGTCTTGTTGGAGAAACTGTTCGATGCGGTAATGCCAAACACCACGCCGGAGCCCCATGCGAGGTTATTTGCCGTGCTACGTACAAAATTGGCTACACGCACGCCAGCAGTCGGTTCCTGAGGCTGGGCAGCCCCGAGCCGCGCCGCGCGTACCGGTCGCCGTGGCAGGCTTTGGAGTTGCGTGTTGGCATGCGGGTCCTGCGTGCGTGCAGAGGAGCTGGCCTCGGGTTCGTTGGCCACATCGTCCTGCGTGTGCCTCGCCACTCGGCGCGTTACAGACATTAGTGCCACAGGACGCATACATCGCCTCACACGTTGAATGGAGCGCCATTCTTTCGTCGCTCCATCACGACAGCGCGCAACTGGCCGAATAACCGTGGCCTGTGGCGAAACGGACACCGCCGCGCCCGAGGCATCGGGCGGCCTATCCACGCATGGCCGTGGTTCCACCTTCGGCACCGCCTGCACGTGCGCCGGATGTCACTGGCCAAGCGCCCGGCCGATGTGCGCGTTGTGGGCTTCATCGGCGGCCTGCTCGAAGATCGACATCAAGCGTACCTGCGCTGCGGCTGCGCAAGGGCTATGTGCCGTACATGCTCAACACGCTGGATTATGTCGAGGCGCAATCGCAGCGGCTGTTCGGCCGCCGCATCGCGCAGGTGTGGTTGATGCATGCCAACGCGTTGAACGCCGTGGCGTTCCCGGAGCTGATCGCCGCCCCCCGTCGCCGCGGCTATGCGTTCGTCAGCCTGGACGAAGCGCTGCGCGATCCGGCCTACCGGCATGCCGAAGGCTATACCGGCGGCGGTGGCATCAGTTGGCTGCACCGTTGCGCGATGGCCGAGCACACGCCCAAGGACGTCCATGCCGGCGAGCCGGCGGTGCCGGGGTGGGTGTTGGCGCTGGCGGGGATCGATGCGGAATAGGGTCTCGCAGGTCGGGACAGCCTGGGCGCATCGGTGCGCTGGTGTCGTTCACTCGTTCGCGCACCGCATCGCGTCACCATGGGCGCCTCCCTTGCCTGCAGTCATGCCCATGCCCGCCTCCAAGCCCCCGCCCTGGAAGAAGCCCAAGCCGCGCGGCCAGCGTGCGCAGCCGTTGTCGCCTGCGCAGAAGGCCGCGGCGCGGCAGCGTGCGGAAGACAACGGCCGCCCGTATCCGAACCTGATCGACAACATGTGGGCAGTGCGGCAGCCGCGCGCCGACGGCGTGGCGGACGCAGCCGGGGAGGAATAGGCATCGAGGTGCGCATGCGCTTGCAGGGCATGGGGTGAGTTCCTGTGCGGGAGGTGGTGCCGCCGCCTTTTGATTTGGGCCATCGGTTGCGGCAGGCCCTGTCGGTAAGGCCCGTCGCGACTGACGCCGCTCCCGCTACGTGGACGAATGCCGTGGCTCCGGCGCTCAGCGCGGTGCTGCGTTCGCTCTCGACGCGGCCGTCGAAGCGGTAGACGCGGCCATTGGCGGAGGTGGCCACGAAGGCGAGCGCATCGCCGTTGCGGGTGCCATGCACCTGGTTGGCGTCCAGCCGTCCTTATTGCTTGCCGCCCCGACGCCGGCGCCGGCGCGGCTGCGGCCAATGCCCGCGCGAATCGCCATTGCCTGCCTCGCCACTGCATCGTGGTTCCCGTTGCGGGCCTTTTTGACGACATGTCTCGTCATGGGCGGGGCGGGCGGAAATGCCGGAAGTCATGCGGTCGTGGAGCGGGAGACTGCTGGCGATGGCCTCCGCTGCAGCAGCCGATCCGGTCACTTTAATGAATGTCGGCGCACCAGGCCGCAAGGGTAGCCCTTGGCGCCGGCCGGTCCGCGCCCATGCTGTGCCTGCCGGCATTGGGCCGGTCCCCCTCCAGGTACTGGTATGACCCCGCAAGAACAACAGCTACTCGAAGATTTCCTGGCCCGCGTGCGCAGTGCCGGCGGCGTGGCGATCGATCCGCAGGCCGACGCGCTGATCCGCGAACGCCTGGCCGGTCAACCCGATGCGGCCTATCTGCTGGTGCAGCGGGCCTTGCTGCTCGAACATGCGCTGGAGAGCGCCAAGGCGCAGATCGCGCAGTTGCAGCAGGCCGCGCCGCCACCGCCGCCAGCCACCAGTTTTCTGGGCCAGGGATTCAATGCAGCACCGCCGCCGTTGCCGCCGGCG
>NZ_CAPJ01000172.1 GCF_000331775.1 Xanthomonas translucens pv. translucens DSM 18974 | reverse complement strand
CGACCCATTGCGCCAAAACCAGTGCGATACCACCTGACAGACGATAGGCCAAGACCGCCATGCAGGCCGTGAGCGAGAGCGTCAAGATAACGATGGTCAGCAGAGCGGGCACACGCTCGACCGACCGCTGCCAACCTATATGCCGAGTTGTGGACTGATCCATCGCATTGCTCCTTAACAGAGGGGCCGGATTCAATTGGCGTAGGTACGTCATGTCTAGTGCCCAGCAAGACCAGCAATCAGTACTTCTGGAAAATAGGTTCTGAGCAATCCGAATAAAGAACCTGGCATTGAGCGCCCTTTGCTGATGAGCAGCCGTCTACTGCACGGTGTTGGACTTCTTGAAGTGATGGACCTCGTGCGAATTGCAATGCCCCAGGAGCTGGGTTTCCATTCTTATACGGCCCCGCTACGGCGGCGCACTGATTTTTGTAGTTCGCCCAGTCCTTGCATTGAGTCCCTCCTACTTCGACGCATTTGGCTCGTGCATCCTCTTCGGCCTCGTCCTTAGAGGTCTTCCCCACCGAGACACCAAGGTATCCATTAACTGAATCGTGCGCGATCGCTCCCCAGGTTTCTATCCATTTACCAGTCGGGCGGGGCTGTTGCTGAATCGGGCTTTCTTGAGGGATTGGTGCACATGCTGCAACACCCTGTCCGCCTATGGGGTACTGCCCAGGCGGACAGCCTTGCTCAGCCATTGCAGAAGATCCAACAGTCAAAAACAAAAGAAAAAAAATTTATTACGCATCATATTCTTGATGCCTCCACGGAGGTTTCAGGTTTCTGGCAATTAAGCATTGCCATTTTCGTTTCTTCCAGCATTGCCGCGAGAGCCTGGCGCTTGCATGGGAACAGAAGAATTTCGGGCACCACCAATTGCTTTAGCGGTGGCAGAAGATTCCGCGCTCCGCTCTTCTCCCTGCGTAGTATTTTTCCCGTTCTGCTGCGGCACATACGACCCCGCTGGCTGCCCCTGCGGACCCGGGGACGAGGCTGCGCCATTATTATTGAATGCGGAGTAGGTCATGAAGTTACCCATGTTCGCCTGCCATACTGCCGCGCCGAAGGTTGGCACCGTGACAATCACCAAGGTCATAATTAATCCAATCCCACCTTGCTGCAAGGCTTGCGAAGACAATCCCTCCGCATTACCCAGCGTAATGATCCTCGCAGCCCAGTAGGCGGCGGCCGCCTTCGCGGTAAATTTTAATACCATGCCAGTTACCACCGACAGCATCGACATCGAAAACAGCGTGCCGATCACATAGAAAAGCCACCGCTTGAACAGGTCTTTGGTCTGATCGAACATCAGGAACAAGATGAAGATCGGGCCGATGCCGATCAGGAAAGCCATGGTGAACTTGAACAGCAGAAGCATCGCGCCGGCCACCATCGGCGGACCGGCAGTGCCGAAGCCCGCCATGATGATGGCCCGCCCCTTCTTCTCCAGTGCTTCGGGATCGTCGTGGACGACACGCACCGCATCCAGGGCGGTCAGCGCGACCTGCGTATAGGCCAGGTTCTTGTCGATCGCTTCGGCTGAACTCTCTTCCTCGCCCGTGAATAGCTCGTGGATCTCCTTGTCCAGATTCTGGGTCGCTGTTTGTATGGAGGAACCATTGGCGCCTACTGCGGAGGCGAAGGTCACTATGATCACGATCTTAGCCGCCTTGGTCATCGTGGTCAGTACGCTTTCACGCGATTGCCCGGTCGCGATGCGATAGCCCAGCAGTAGTACCCACAGCGTGGTCGCCGTCAGGGCAATCGCGCTGACCCACTTCATGGCGCGGCCCATCACCTCGAGACCGAACTTGTCGATCTCGTTGGTGAAGTAGTTGTTGACCAGTTTGAAGAAAACGAAATCGCCGATGTTCATGTCCGCCATGGGCTGCAACCAGCTCATCGCTCCGTGGAAACTTCCGTCCATTGCTGCCTGCCTGTTTGTCGTGGTGGGACTCACGCGCCCCGGCGAATCAGTTCTCTAGTGCTTTTGCCAACGTGGCTGCTTGCACGATTTGTCCCAACGGGGCAAGCCAACCGGTCTTGTCGCCGTCCAGAGCCTTTCGAGACAAACGCGATTGGTCATCCTTGAGCGACACGATGTAGTTGTCGTACGCTGTCATCTGGGCCTGCCAGTAGTCCAGGTCCATGGCGTTCTGTGCCACGAAGCGATGGACCTCGTTGTCGTTGGCCGCCAGGGCGCCTTGGCTGGTACCGCCGCTGTCGCGTTGCGCTTCCACCTGCTTGTTGAACTGAGTGTTGCGCTGGATCAAGCGCTTGAGCATGCGCACCGACTCGTTGTACTGCGCATTCTGGGCCAGCACCATGCGTGCGCAAATCTTGAGCTGTTCCTGCACCAGGTCGCCTTTGAGGTTGGGGGCGAGCGACTTGAACTTATCCAGCAGGCCCTTGAGACCGGTGCCTTTGGCGCCTGGGCAGGTATCCTCCAGCCCGTAATCCTGCGGGCGTTCCTCAAAATTGTCCGGCATGGTGGATTCGCCGAGATTCAACCGCGGCAGCGAGATGAGCTGCTGCTTATAGTGCCCCAGCTCTTGCGTATACTGCTTGCGCGTTTCGTTCCAACGTTCGGCCTGCTTTGTGTATTCCTGTATCGCCTTTCCCATGGACATGTTGTCATTGACGAGCACCTGGGCGTTGGCTTGACCAGCGCAGAGCCCGCTAGCAAGCAACAGGCCGACAACGAAACGTGAAAACAGAAGGCGCGGGCGGCGGGAATGTTCAGTCATGACGAGCCTCAACGGTCTTGTTCGTACAGGTGGATGGTGGGACAGTATGCAGAACCAGACGGCGCTGGCTGGCGGGCGATGATCCTGCCAGATGGAGAAGGCATGTGCGGGATACGAGGAGGGCGTGAGTCGGGACGGCGCGAGGCGGTTTCGTTCATGCACAGATGCCCGAGCGGGCTGTTGGCCCGCAAGATATCGGTAGGTTTGGAGCCTGCTGCGGCCATCGTCCTTATGTGCAGTTGAGGCAGGTTGGGCAAACTCTGGCATAGACGAGATCAAATTTCCACTGCCGGCCACCATCGGCCAGTGTGGTCATCGCCTGTCGCTTGCCAATTCAAGGATATGGCGGGGAGGGTAGGAAAAATCTGACACGCCGCCACGGCAGTTTCCGGCCCGCCGCAAGGCGAGCGCCTCCCTTTGTCCACGGCGCCAGCGTCTGCCACGGCAATTGCTGCGGTGTCGGTGGTATAATTAGAAAATATAAATAGAAATCAAAATTTTAGACC
>NZ_CAPJ01000173.1 GCF_000331775.1 Xanthomonas translucens pv. translucens DSM 18974 | reverse complement strand
AATGGCCGGTGACGGTGACTTCGGGCCGATAGCCATCACTCCTGGCTTGGTCCTGCGCCATATTCATTGCGTGCCGGGTCAATTCGATGGCGTCTGCTGCCTGCGCGTTGTGACGCGTAGCGACCATGCCACCATCCGCTAATAAACCATCTTGTATCGGCTGTCTGCCGAACTCACTGCCGCGGTGAGCGACGACGATTTCGCCGTTGTCAACTCGCTGATAAATGATGCCTTGGTAGCCCGAAGGGCTATCCACATATTCGAGGCGTTTATACGAAACGCCGCCGATGTTGACGGGACTACTGTCCGCGCCGACTTCTCGCGGCTTTTTATAGACATCATCGGCGAGCGCCGCATACTGCTGACTTGTTATGCTCATGGCGTTTCCTTGGTGGAGACAACAGTTACTTTAAACAGCTGGTTGCGCAATTCCTCCTTGAACCGCGTTGGATCGGAGTGGCCCGTGTCGGGGTAATTATCCATCTCGCTTTTTGGATATCTCCCGGACCAAAAATAGGTGACGCTAGGAACGGCGCTATAAATTTCCTCCTTGAATAGTCCCGGTTGAAACCGTGTCTCTTCGTGCTTCCCCGTCGCCTTCAACGTAATTCCGACTCCACTCAGCTCGAAATGACACACACCTTTTCCGTAGTAGTCGGCATCAATCATGCCATCGGCATAAATCGTCGCCACATACGTCGTTTCATTGGTTTTTTGAAAGCGCATGGGAATGCCATCTTCCTTCGACTTGCTCCACACACCCTCGATCGGCTCCATCGGTGTGCATTGCTCATGGTTTGTCATTTGATAGAAAGCGGTACCCGACACATGCCCGAACGGTCCTGGCGCATCCTCGATAGTCATCGTGATCCGATACGCCTGGGTGGGATGAGGATTTTTGCGGTAGATCGGATCGCCATCGGCGTCTGTCTTGCCAGGAACAGCATTCATAGGGTTACACCCCGCCAAGAAAAGAAAGAGAAGAACACCGGGAATATGAATTTTCATAGGCCGCCTCACACGACCAGCGTGCGTTGCGCAGCCTGTTGGGCCGCGGGGATTTCTTTGGTT
>NZ_CAPJ01000174.1 GCF_000331775.1 Xanthomonas translucens pv. translucens DSM 18974 | reverse complement strand
AACTTCTTTAGGTCTCCTACTATCAATGCGGTCCTGTCATTCATTACGCTCCATGTGGCTTTGTATTGCATAAAGGCATATTCAAGAAGGTCTTTTGGGTATAGCTTTAGCTTAATGATGCGATCGTAATCTTCTTCGATATCTTGCTGAATCTGCTTCATGATCATGCTGTGCTTTCCTGGCATTTTTCGTTGTCGGAAATATATGGCAACTAGCCCGGCAAGAGCCGAGATCATATAAATCAACCAAGAGAAAGCCAGCGGGGCGTATAATATCCATATCACAGTATTTTTATTTTCTTGACTTATTGCGAGTATTTTTGATGAAGCGGCAAACGCAATGATCAGCAATAAAAATAAAATCAAAAATTTCAGAGATATTGATTCGCATTTAGCCAGGAAATTTGGTGTAGAGGCCTCATATAAAGGGCGCTTATCTTCTGTCATGTCTCGAAATATATTAAAAATCGAGCCCAGCTGCTGTTGTGTGCTTTCTTGCATAAATAGTACTCTTGATGTTCCAGAAATAGATCGGCCAGTTGACTTGGTTCTTGAGTGATTTTTCAAAAAGTGACGTAGACAAAAAGAGTGCGCGAAAAAGTAGTGCACAAACGTCGCGACTAAAATAATTGAGCATCATTCCATGCGCTAGTCATCACCCGTAATTGGAATCGAAGCTCAGCCTCGTCAACTTCTTTAGCCATAGTTGACAATTCCTGCTTGTGGTAGCAACCTAAAGCCAAGGAGCGTCGAAACTCCCCTAGTAGCGGTACCCACCTCCGACAAACCGGTGGGTTTTTTGTGCCAGATGCTCGGGCGCAAGCCGACGCGATGCCTGCGTCGGGAGGGCGGCTAATACAACACCCTTCGGGGAAATACGCCCGCCGGCTACTAGCGGTTTCGAACCTCCCGACTTCCCGTCCGCCATGCGTGGCGGGCGGACCTTTCATGGAACGAGGAGGCAACGATGGCGTACGACCGTCTGGACGATGAAACCATGCCCGGCTATTTCCTGCCGGAGGAGAGCCAGTTCCGGCTGGCGAAGCTGCGCGATCACGTGAGGTTCCTGGTCCGGCTGGCGCAGCCGCGCACGCCGGACGAGGAGCGTGCCGCCGAGCCCAAAGTGCGCATGGGCGAGCTGGCGGTCTGTCTGGAGCTGTTGGCCGACCAGGCAGAGCTGGTGCTGGACGCACTGTCCTATCCTGCGCAGCGGACCGACACGACGCACGGCGCCCGGCCCGCTGCCACCGTCGCGGTGGCGCCGGACGTGGGCGGCGGCGCCTTCCGCGTCACGCTGGCGCAACTCGACCGGCTCACCCTGCTGGCCGAGACCGTCTCGGCCCATGCCCGGGTGGTGGCGGTCGGCGATGCAACCGCGCGCGCCGGCCAGGCGTTACTGGAGGTGGGCGACACGCTCTGCGAGGCAGCGAACGCGATGCGGGCGCTGCTGCGGCAGATCGAGCGCCAGCCGCTGCACGAACCAACGCCCAACGGTGTACGCGAGGAGCGGGCGGTGTATGCGGTGGAGTGCGGCGCGCCGCCTACGGGAGGCGGGCGGCTGCATTGATCGCGGCAGGGGTTGGATGAGGCCGGGATGCGTCGCCGGAGCGAGCTGGCCTCGTGGTGCGGGGCCGGCCCTGGGAGGCAGCGCGCGTCAGTGTGCGAGCAGCGGGGGACGTCGCTGCACGCCAAGCCGCGTCGTGCCATTCGCAAGCAAAACAAGATCAACTGGGACTACCAGCTTTACATCGCCAACTTGAAGGTCGGTCCTGAACAGTTCTGTTGCTGCGACAAGGAGACTGGCACTGCGTTGAGCAAATTCGATTTCTCGTTGGCTGGACGCGCGTTGACCGCACTAAAGGGCGAACCGCAGCCCGATGTAGAGCGCCTCAACGTGAAGGAATGGCTGTACAACGGCGTGTGCGACCCTCATAGACCCGGAGCGTCCTTGTAGGGGCTGCGCGACATCCACCCAGTTTTGAGTAGCGCCTCGGTTTGGAGTCCAATCATCGCGGTGCTCAGGCAAGCCGAGGCCGGCACACCCGTGCCAGAGCTTTGCCGTGAGCACGACATCAGCTCGGCGAGTTTTACAAGTGGCGTAGCAAGTTCGGGGGCATGGACGCCTCGGTGGTGTCCCAGCTCAAAGTGCTGCAGGAGGAAAACCGGCGCCTGAAGAAGATGGTGTCAGCGCGAGCGCACCAGCCGGTACTGGCGACGATCACCGTAGGCTGGTCCCTGCGTCTCGGTATTGGCGCATAGACGACCCTCGCACAGCGTCACGTCGGCTGCGTTGTAAGCACGCAAAAGCTCGGCGCGTAGTTGGTTTTCGCGGATGTCCTGGCGGTACTGCATCAGTAGCCAGCCGCCGCCAGCGAGCAACAGCAGCAAGCTCCCAAGCGTGACGGCGGCGCTCTTCCACAGCAGCAGGCGTTGCATGCGCTCGACGTGCTTGAGTTGGGTGGACAACGACTGCGCGCCCTCGCTGATCAAACTACCCGCGTGCTGCAGCCGCTTTTCAAAGCCGGCAACGGACTCGTCAAGGCCATTCTGCACCTGCCGAATCAAAGCATCCGGAACACGCTGCAACGTCTCCTGCACCGAACGCACGGTCACGCCCGGCAATGATTGCGTGACTTGTTCGAGGTGCTGTACTAGTCGCTGTTGTTGTCGATTGAGGTCGGCGCAGCTGCGCTCGAACTGTTCCATCAGCGCAGCGGCGTTGCTCGCCAGTGCCAGCGTGTCGGACTGGTTCATATGCTTCCTAGGATAGGGCGTGTAGACAATCAGAGGCTGCGCGCACTGATGCGCGGTGTTTCCTGCTGCTGCATGTCTGCTTGTTGCCGTTGTGTCTGCAACGCTTGCTGCGCCGCTTGATGCTCTTGTCGGTTCACCGTTTCGATCGCCTCGGCGCGAAGCGCACGGCCAGGCTCGGCACTGGCCAGTTCTTGGGTCATCTGCCGGAACGCAGTGCGGTCGCCGCTCTGCGCGGCGGCCAGCATTCGATCCAGGAAGGCGCCGGGGTCCTCGTTCAGCGAGACATGCGCCTTGGGCTGCGCCGCCATGCCCTCGGGTACATTCAGCGGGGTCTGCCAGCCCTGCGGCGCGGTGCCGTGCTGTTTTGTGTCGTTCAACTGCTGCATATGCTCGGGCCAGTTGGGTACGCCAATGATGTTTCGCCCCGTGCCGGGAGGGAGGGGACCGCGCAATTCATCGACACCATCGAGGATCAAACCCTGCCAGCTGCGTGCGCCTAGTGTCACCCCGGTGCGAATCGACGCCACGTCGCCGCGGTATTTGTCGATCATCGGCGCATAGTGCTGCGCCAGTTGCTGCGCCGCTGGGTCTTCCAGCACCGAGCGATCCTGCTTGCCGTCGCTG
>NZ_CAPJ01000175.1 GCF_000331775.1 Xanthomonas translucens pv. translucens DSM 18974 | reverse complement strand
GGACGCCGGATGACATCGGCGTCGTATTGCTTGATAAGAATAAGCGGAGCTATCAACTCGCCGACGCTCTCGAGGTTCTTATGCCCAGAGATATTGGGTGGACCGTTAACAAGGGTTATGAGTCAAAGCAAAAGATGGTTGGCCAAGTTTTAATTACCAACACAAATAACGTTAAAGGCCTTGAGTTTCCATTTGTCATTTGCGTAACTTCGAAAATTACATCCGGTTATGGGTACAGGAACTCATTGTATATGACCCTAACGAGATCGTTCTTGAAGACCTACCTTTTGACGTCAATGGATCAAAACGCTGGTTTGCTGCCAAGTTTGCACAGGGGTTTAGGTAAGATTAATACGCTTGGGCGGATTGAGGTCAGTGAGCCTTCTATGCCCGAAAGAAATCAAATTAAAACGACCATACGGTACACAAAAAACTCAGAGTCTTTTTACGACTTTGTGTCGAGAATTTTCGACGAAATGCATGTTTTGCCTATTTTTCGGCCACCACTGATGGATATCGTTAAGAGCGTTACAGGTGAAGATTTTGATTATAACAACGTGAAGGAAGTGGCAGAGTGGAACTACGCGAGAATGCGTGAGGGCCGAGATGATGCCTAAATTGGTCGGTTTTTCTCTAGATCAAACACAGTGCGATTGGATCTTCAGGCCAATTCGGTCAAAACGTGACTCGTTGCTTTTACTAATGAGGTCTCTGAAGTTCGCAATGATCGCGCGTTACATCGATCCTCCCCAAGATCCGCGCGGAAGAATTACATTTTACGTCGATAAAA
This sequence comes from Xanthomonas translucens pv. translucens DSM 18974, assembly GCF_000331775.1. Next base: position 7,459 of record NZ_CAPJ01000175.1, on the reverse strand, counting down.
TGAACAGAATCTTCTATACGTCAGAAAGGAAGGTTTTCTCAATTGCATGTCCTTTTTTTATAACTGAGTCAGACAGTGGTCTGGTGTTTAGAGATAGCTTCTATCCCGAGATAGATAGCAAGGTAACCTCAGATGTTATATCGGTACTCGAGCATGATCCCGCGCTTTCACATCCGGAGTTCCATTTTTTTGTAGATCATGTGTTTCCTTATAGTGAGTATGATTCTAATTTCTGGCAGATGCTTCGGAGGCTAATGCTCTCGGAGGATGGCTATATTCGTTATGATCAAGATCCGTCGAATGAAAACGGTAGTAGGCATCCCCTTCACCATCTAGATATCTTTTATGGCTCTCATGCAAGCTTCAAGTTGGGCTTGATGAATGGGTTGGATGAGGCCCAGCTTAGGGATGTCTTGGATCTCAATACGGACTGCTATTACGCCACGGTTAGAGGCTAATGAAATGACTGGTAAGGTCTGTGCACCGAGAGTGCGCAGCATGTATCATTGCAGTGCCTAAGCCTTCCAAACACAAAAAATGCGTACCGCTAAGATAAAAAAGCCTGATCCACTGTCAATTAAGGGGTCGATCATCTTTGAGGGCGATGCCCTTAATGTTCTGCAGCGGCTACCCGATGCTAGCGTGCAGTGCATCGTTACCTCTCCGCCCTATTGGGGGCTCCGTGACTACGCAGTAGTCGACCAAATAGGCCTGGAGCCAACGCTTATTCAGTTTATCCATCGCCTGCAGGCGATTTTTTCTGAGGCGCGGCGAGTGCTAAAAGATGACGGGGTATTATGGGTGAATATTGGAGACGGGTACACCAGTGGTAATCGGCGCTGGCGTGCGCCCGATAAGAAAAATCCAGCCCGTGCCATGAATATTCGCCCTGATACTCCTGAGGGTCTTAAACCAAAGGATCTAATGGGTATTCCATGGCGACTCGCCTTTGCTCTGCAGGATGACGGGTGGTTTCTTCGTGCAGATGTTGTTTGGAATAAGCCCAATGCCATGCCTGAAAGCGTCAAAGATAGGCCGACTCGATCTCATGAATACATGTTTATGTTTAGTAAGAGTGAGCAATATTATTACGATCGCCTCGCCGTTTTGGAAGAAAATGGGCGTAACTGTAGAACTGTTTGGAATGTAAATACGCAGCCTTTTTCGGGCGCACATTTCGCCACGTTTCCTCCTAAGCTAATCGAGCCATGTATCAAATCCTCAACTCGGCCGGGGGATTATGTTCTCGATCCGTTTTTTGGTTCTGGAACTGTTGGGCTTGTTTCTCATCAGCTAGGTAGGGAATATGTTGGTATAGAGTTACGTCCTGAATACGTGCTATTGGCAGCTGGCCGTCTTTCGACTGATGAGCAATCTATCGTTCGGGTTGCCGCATGAGTGCTCCGGGTGATCGTGGCGCTCTATGCAAAGGTAGTGATACAGAGGCCGAAGAATTGAAATTCGTGCTACCCACTCCAGAGTTGCAGATTCAGTTTGCAGCCTCCCTTATGGATGCTCGTAAATTCATATTGCAGGGAGCTCTTCGTGAGGCGGTCAAGAATTTGAATATATCCGATGTGGATGTGCAGCTCTCGAAGCATGTTCCGGCGCAAAGTCTGACAGACTTGGCTGCGCAGGGCGTTCGAGGTGAGCTAGTCTTTGCTGTACCGGCTATTCTTAAACAAAATCCTCGCTTGATTGGGTACTATAGACTTCTCTATGGCTTTAGTCAGAAGGAATTTTATACGGCAGCAACTGGATTTAGCCGGTTCAAAACTATGGAGGAGCGCGGAGCGCTTAGTTCATCAAATGAGAAATTACTTTCGGAGGCATGTTCTGCCCTCTGCGTTGCTGGAGCCTCCTTGCTCGCTGGAGTAGGCACTTCCAATGTTGGCCTTGCCCTACTGGATGACCTGACCCTTCTTACCCTAGGGCCTCAGTTGCGAGGCGGTGCAAATGTAAGACGCGGGGTTTCCGGCATTCGTCTTGTTTTTGATGCTATCCATGAAATCGTCAGGGGGGCGGTGATCAGGGTCGACAAATCCTCAATCGAGCTCAGGAACGCTGCCGGCAAGAAAGTTTTAATTGAGTTTGCAGCCGATCCGGACATAATTATTCGGATGGAGATGCGGCCTGGTAAATATCGGCAACTTATTGCAATTGAAGTTAAGGCCGGATTGGATTTTTCCAACATACATAACCGTATTGGTGAGGCCGAAAAAAGCCATCAAAAGGCGCGTGCCAATGGTTATGTTGAGTGCTGGACAGTAGTGAATGTTGATAAAATAAATTTAGTGACGGCTCAAAAGGAATCGCCTAGTACCAGTCGTTTTTATAAGATATCTGACTTGATCGCCGCGCATGGAAATGATTACAATGATTTTCATGACCGTATTGCGTCGCTAACGGGCATTTAGCATATAGGTGCTGTCTGTACCTCTAGTAGCCTTCCGCTTATCTGGGCTTGACAGGCTGCGAATTTTGGTGGCATCTTAGATTCAAGGAGCGTCGAAACTCCTCTAAGAGCGGTACCCACCTCCGACAAACCGGTGGGTTTTTTGTGCCCGAGCCTCGGGCGCAAGCCGACGCGATGCCTGCGTCGGGAGGGCGGCTAATACAACACCCTTCGGGGAAATACGCCCGCCGGCTCTTAGCGGTTTCGAACCTCCCGACTTCCCGTCCGCCATGCGTGGCGGCCGGACCCTTTCATGGAACGAGGAGGCAACGATGGCGTACGACCGTTTGGACGATGAAGACATGCCCGGCTATTTCCTGCCGGAGGAGAGCCAGTTCCGGCTGGCGAAGCTGCGCGATCACGTGAGGTTCCTGGTCCGGCTGGCGCAGCCGCGCACGCCGGACGAGGAGCGTGCCGCCGAGCCCAAAGTGCGCATGGGCGAGCTGGCGGTCTGTCTGGAGCTGTTGGCCGACCAGGTGGAGCTGGTGCTGGACGCGCTGTCCTATCCTGCGCAGCGGACCGACACGACGCACGGCGCCCGGCCCGCTGCCACCGTCGCCGTGGCGCCGGACATGGGCGGCGGCGCCTTCCGCGTCACGCTGGCGCAACTCGACCGGCTCAACCTGCTGGCCGAGACCGTCTCGGCCCATGTCCGAGTGGTGGCGGCCGGCGATGCAGCAGCGTGCGCCGGCCAGGCATTGCCAGAGGTGGGGGACACGCTCTGCGATGCAGCCAACGCGATGCGGGCGCTGCTGCTGCAGATCGAGCGCCAGCCGCTGCGCGAACCCCCGCCCAACGGCGTACGCGAGGAGCGGGCGGTCTATGCGGTGGAGGGGAGCGCGTCGCCTGCGGGAGGCAGGCGGCTGCATTGATCCCACATGGCTGAGGTGAGGCAAGAACGCTCTGCCTGTGGGCTGGCGGAGCGTTGCCGGTTCATCTCGCAGGAGATGTGTGGAATGCCGCACCCCTAGTTGCTATCTTTCGCGCATACGAGCCGCAGACATGTCCAAGGAGTGACCGAAATGGCTGAGCAAGTTCGATCCAGGCCGTGCTTTCCCGTGGCCGCGCTGGTTGTGGCGATGGGGTCGATCACCTCGTGTGCAAGCTCCGCTTCCGCGAGCAAGGCCCCTTCGTTTTCCGGGGCGTGGGCTTATGCCAAGAAATGCGACTTGGGCCACTATCTGAGCCTGCATTTGCAGCAGCATGGCGATCGCGTCACGGGGGATTGGAGCGAGGCGACGAACGCCCACGGCAATGATGGGCAACTGCAGGGGCAAGTGCGTGGAGACACGTTGTATGTCCGCTACTGCAGCGATGACGGGGGAAAGAGCTACGCCGCATGCCCCGCGTTCTCAGGGCCAGACGATCAGTTCCGGCTGGAAAATGGGCAACTTGTTCGATATCAGAAGTACGGTTCCGACTACCTCCGTAGCGTCGCGCTTCATACATACATCGCAGGGAAGGAAGTGCCTTTTGACAAGGATTGTACGGATTCCGAGGACGAACAATGAGTAAGCTCACAGATCAGGAGTTGCGCGCGACCCTCTACTTCGCTGTGGGTGTCACCTCCGAGAGTCGATACGATGCATATCTGCATATCAAATAACGGGGCCAGAGGAAATATCTGTTTGAAACGCATATTTCCTCTGGCCCTGTATCTGGCCGGCGAATGCGGTGGTGCAGTTGGCGGCAGCGAGCCGGATGGAAAGACGTTCTAGGGATCTATCGTTATCACTTGAATAACGAATGTGTTGTCCACGCCAACCGCCCTCGGTGCCACCTGAAGTCGAGAGAAAAAGGAAGCTGGAATGCTGGAACCGTGTCGCTTGACACGGGCGTCGGCGACAAGAAAAATAAATGGAACTGCCCTTCAGGAACAACATTCAAGGACAACCAAACGATGAGACACACGTGGCTTTTCGTCGCAGCCTGCGCAATGGCGCTATCCAGTACCGCCCAGGCCCAGGATGCCAAAGCGTTGGAACAGTTGGAGGTCATCTCTCGCAGCTACGCGAAGGACAATCACGTGGCTGAAGCGGAAGCCTCGCGGCGCCTGGAGCTCCGTCAGGTGCTTGCGCGGCCGGAGATCGAGGCTTTCAAAGCGGACTATGCCGACCGTCTCGATACCTCGTACTGGGACGATAGCCGCGACGGATTCAAGCTCGTGCTGCGGCTCAAGCAGGGTCCGCTACCCGCTATCCATGAGTTGTCCACGCCGCACGGAACCATCCCGGTCAAGTTCACGCTGGTGTCCGGCAAGACGCTGGACGAGATCAGCGCCGTCCTGGCGGCGAACCAAGCACGCCTGCAGGAGCAGGTGCCCGGCTTGCAGGGCACGGGTATCGATGAAGTGGATGCTGCGATCGTGCTTTACGTCTTCGTCCCTGCGGAGGAGCAAGCTGCCTACGAAGCGGAGAACGCAGCGCTGAGTCGTCAGCTCGGCGTGCCTGTCAGGTTCAAGTTCCTGCCGGGCCCCATGGAATCCGAGCCACAAGAGTCGCCCGAGCAATCGTCCAGCTCAACGCTGCCGACACAGAGTGCGCCAATGGCAACGACCGAGTCACCCTATGTGCGGGGCGGCTCGCAGATCCTCAATCTGGACAACGGGCACCAGTGCACCGGCGGCTTCATCGTGCGGAACAAGGACAACACCAAGTGGGGCCTGGTCACCGCGGCGCACTGTGGCAAGAACCTCATGTACGGCAACTGGTCGGATGCGGCGAGCGGCGCGCAGGTCACTGCGAAGCTGACGTACGAGGACCAGCTATTCGATGCGACGCACGACTTGGCATGGCATTCCTTCCCTGTCTTGGGCTACCGCCCACTCGGAGAAGTCTTTGCGAGGGACACCTGTTCCAGTTGCGGCGTGGTGATCCTCTCCACCGCAGCCGCCGTACCTGGGGATCGGGTATGCCACAGGGGCTTGCTGACCGGGTGGACATGCGGCGTCGTGTCGAGCAGCACGGCGAGCTTTGGCAGCAAGGATTGCAACGGACAGGTCTGTGACCCCCGGGCCTACAAGGTGGTCGTAGGGGACGACCTGGCGTGCTTCAGTGGTGACAGCGGCGGGCCGGTCCACTACGGAAACATTGCCTACGGCATCGTCAAGAGCGCTTCCTATGCGGGCGTCGAACCGGGCCGGTGCGGCGCGCTGGTTTTCAGCCCCATTGGCAAGATCGTGGACTTGGGCCTACGGCTGTACTGATTCCAGTACGCTGCACCTCTACCGGCTCTGCCACTAACGCATCGCGCGCAGATCAAAGTTGCCCAGCCGGGATATCAGAAACCGCTGCAGGAGCCGCCGCCGCAGCGGCGAGCCGTGCCACTTGATCGAGCAGGTGCTGCGCCCCCGCCAGTTGCTTGTGTTCGAGGCCTTTGTCGGCATGGGCCGATGCGCCACGGCAAAGGAGAGCCGTGGCCAGCACACCGGTCAAGGCGGGCAGGGCATGCGGCGCGGCTGGCAGCGGCGCGCGAAAACCACGGCCAGGGCAGGAAAAGCGTCTACTCGGCGATCGGCGCCGCCTGGCACCAGCCCGGGCGCGCTGAGGTAGTATCCGGTTCGACCGCGTCAACGTCGCATAGACGTCCGAACGCGTCGCATGTCGCCTTCACGGCGTGGATTTGAACAGCAAAAAGAGATCTGAGCGCACGCGCAGCAAGTGCTGAGCGTGCTCCTATTCTTTTGCCGGAGATCCCCATGCGCTGCGTCATCTTGAACCTGTCCCCTAAGAACGGACGCCAAGAAGCAGCGGGTTAAGCGGCTGGCTTCAGTGTCTTGGCATAGTCGTTGGGGGACAGGTATCCAAGCGCCGAGTGCAAGCGAGTGGGATTGTAGAAGCCATGGATGTAGCTGGCGATGGCGGCGTGTGAATCGCCCCGGCTTCTGTAGACACCCCGAAGCCTCATTTTGATCGTTGCTTTTCGAACTCTACCGGAGACAGCCCGTTGTTGTGTCCGTGCTGTCGTCTGGTGTTGTAGAACATCTCGATGTAGTTGAAGACGTCGGACTTGGCTTCCTCGCCAGTCACGTAAATCCTGCGCTTGATGCGCTCGCGTTTGAGGAGCTGAAAGAAGCTCTCGGCGACCGCGTTGTCGTGACAGTTGCCGCGCCGGCTCATGCTGCTGACCAGGCCATGTGCTTTCAGGAAATCTTGCCAGTCGTGCCCAGTGAATTGCGTGCCTTGATCCGAGTGCACTAGCAGCCCCGCAGGCGGCTTACGTCGCCATACGGCCATCATCAAGGCTTGCAGCACCACGTCGGTGTGCATCGTTGAGTGCATCGCCCAACCCACGATCTTCCTTGAGAAAAGATCCAGCACCACGGCCAGGTACAGCCAGCCTTCGTGCGTTCGGATGTAGGTGATGTCGGTCACACATGCCTGATTTGCAGTGCCCGGATCGAACTGACGCGCCAGCTCATTGTTGGCGACGATAGCCGGCTTCCCTCCGTGCATGCCCGGCCGACGGTGATAGCCCACCTGCGCCCGCAGGCCTTCGTGCCGCATCAATCGTGCCGTCCGATGCTTGCCGCACGATTCACCCAAGTCGCGCAGATCACGGGTGATCTTCCGGTAACCGTACACCCCGCCACTTTCCAGCCAGGACTGCTTGATCAGGCCCAGGACACGCGCGTCATCCTTGGCACGGGGCGACATCGGCTTGCTTCGCCAGGCGTAGTACCCGCTGGGGTGCAGGCCAAACACCTTACACATGCTTCGAAGGCCGAATTCCCACTCATGGTCGAGCATAAACGCGTACCTCACCGGACAGCTTGGCAAAGTACGCTGCGGCCTTTTTTAGTCGCCCCTGAAGAACCCCGCATCGCCTTGTAGAACAAGCATTGGAAGCATGACGAAGCGTGCTGTGCTTGCCAGTTTTCGCTAGTCTCTGTGCGGTTTTCTTGCACTTTCCGAGCATGCGCAACCGTCGTCCCGCCGCTGATGATCGTCCTGCCGAAGACCTGTTCCGTTCTCGCCTGGAGAACCAGATCGACCTGTGCCATCC
>NZ_CAPJ01000176.1 GCF_000331775.1 Xanthomonas translucens pv. translucens DSM 18974 | reverse complement strand
ACTTCTCATATCATTAGTTACGGGAAGTATAAACGACATCGATAAAGTCACCGTTGAAATCCCTGCTAATGTTCTAGATCGAGTCAAGAAGAAAATTCTACTATTTGACGGAGATCAAACTAGATTTATCTACGAGAGATCTGAAAAATCCCCCATTCGCATTCAAGGTCTATCTGGCACAGGAAAGACAGAACTACTTCTGCATAAGCTGAAGGAGACATATGTTGAGAACTCGGAATCTCGGATAGTTTTCACCTGTCACAACAGGATTCTCGCCGAGCACATGCGGCGCAGAATCCCAGATTTCTTCAACTTCATGAAAGTGGAGCAGCAGATCGCATGGGAAGAGAGGCTGTGGTGTGTGCATGCCTGGGGCTCGTCAGGGGCGCCAAATTCAGGCGCGTATAGGAAAATATGCGCATTCTATAAGATCCCTTTTTCAACCTACCACCCGGGAATTACATTCGATTGGGTGTGTAAGACAGCCATCGAACAGATTAAGAGTCTGCCCACGCAAGGCTTTGCTTTTGACTACATGTTTGTTGATGAAAGCCAGGACTTTCCGGATTCTTTTTTCGAACTTTGTGAGCTGGTCACAAGTGGCGCCGTACATATCGCAGGCGATATTTTTCAGAGCATTTTTGACGAAAATATCGTAGATCATATTGAGCCGGACTATCTGCTTAGTAAATGTTATAGGACTGATCCTCGGACATTGATGTTTGCTCACGCCTTGGGAATGGGTCTCTTCGAGACGCCGAAACTGAGGTGGCTCGATGATCGGGAATGGGCGGCTTGCGGCTACATTATTGATCATGACGTCCCTAATGGCGTGTATAGATTAAGTAGGGAGCCTTTGCGTAGGTTCGAGGATATCGAAAGCGCTAACTTCAAGAGCATGGACCTTCTTGAGATAGGAGGAGACTTCTACACCAATGCTTCGCACGCTGTGCTTGATGCTATTCGTGACATCAGGCATAACAACGAGACCGTAACGCCGGA
>NZ_CAPJ01000177.1 GCF_000331775.1 Xanthomonas translucens pv. translucens DSM 18974 | reverse complement strand
GCAGCCGATCGCCAGTGCCGGCGGGCGACGCAGCAGTTCGGCGAAGCCGGCGCCATAGGCCTGCGCCGCGCCGGGCAAGCGCCGCGGCGCCAGCCAGCGCCAGGGCATGTGCGGTTGCAGCACCAGTGCCGGAGCGGGCGACGCTGCAGGTGCGGACAGCGCCGCGGCGAGCGCTTCTGCCTGGCGCGCGTTGCCGGCGTTGCCGTCGCTAATCGCCCACGGCGCGCCCGATCGTTTCACGTTTGGTAGTAATCCGTTGCATTGCGGCTGGGTGTTGCGGCTATCGTGCCACTCTACACTGGCCGCCTTGCGCCGAAACCGCCACCCACGGGTGGCACCGGTCTTTCCCTGACGACAAAAGGTACTTCCGCATGTCTGACGCCTTGCACGACGCCGCCCTCGATCAGTTGTTCCGGACCGCCCGCACCCAGAACGCCTTCCGCGACACCCCGGTCGGCGAAGACACCGTGCGCGCCCTGTACGAATTGCTGAAGTGGGGGCCGACCGCGGCCAACGGCAGCCCGGCGCGCTTCGTGTTCGTGACCTCGGCCGCGGGCAAGGAGAAGCTCAAGCCGGCGCTGTCCGAAGGCAACCTGGCCAAGACCCTGGCCGCGCCGCTGACGGTCATCGTCGCCCACGACGAGGACTTCCACGAGAAGCTGCCGTACCTGTTCCCGCATGCCGATGCCAAGAGCTGGTTCGACGGCCCGCGCGAAGGCCGCAGCGAATCGGCGTTCCGCAACGGCAGCTTGCAGGGCGCCTACCTGATCCTGGCCGCACGTGCGCTGGGCCTGGATGCCGGTCCGATGTCCGGCTTCGACAACGCCAAGGTCGATGCGGCCTTCTTCGCCGGCACCGCGGTCAAGTCCAACTTCCTGGTCAACCTGGGCTACGGCGATCCTGCCGGCCTGTTCCCGCGCTTGCCGCGGCTGAGTTTCGACGAGGCCGCGCGCATCGAGTGAGTCTCGTCGCGTCTGGTCCGCCCGTGTCCCCCTGCATGCCGGCGTCTGCCGCTGGCGTGTCCAACCGCCGCATCACCCCGGAGTTCCCGCTCATGACCAAGACCCGCAAACTGCTGCTCCCGCTCGCCCTGGCTCTCGCCGTCGTCGCCGCCCAGCCCGCCACCAGCGCCTTCGCCGCGCCCGCCGCCGCTGCCGCCGCGGTCAAGGGCACCACCGGCACCTACAAGCTGGACCCGTCGCACACCGACGTGCTGGTGCAGTGGAGCCACTTCGGCTTCTCCAACCCCAGCGCGCACTTCGGCGACGTCGACGGCACCCTGGTCTACAACGCCGAGAACGTGGCCAAGTCCAGCGTCCAGGTGACCCTGCCGCTGTCGGGCCTCAACAGCTTCACCGCCGAGTTCGACGAGCACCTGAAGAGCGCCGACTTCTTCGATGCCGTCAAGTTCCCGACCGCCACCTTCAAGAGCACCAAGGTGACTGCGGCCGGCGCCAACAAACTGAGCGTGGCCGGCGACCTGACCATCAAGGGCACGACCAAGCCGGTGGTGCTGGCGGTGACCCTCAACGGCGCCGGTCCGCACCCGATGAAGAAGGTGCCGGCGCTGGGCTTCGACGCCACCACCACGATCAAGCGCAGCGACTTCGGCCTGGGCGCCTACGTGCCGAACGTCAGCGACGAGGTCAGGATCCGCATCACCACCGAGGCGCTGCAGGGCGCGAAGTAAGCCTGCGCACTGCGGTGCTGGCGGTGGCCTGAAATGGGTCGCTGCCTTCGATGGAAACGCCCGCCTTTCGGCGGGCGTTTTCGTTTGCGGCCGGGTGGAGGGAGCTACCGGCGTCGCTGACGGGAATCCGCGTCGACGCGCGCAGCCGCGGGCGTTTCGGCGGGCTGCAGTCGGGACTGAACTCCCTCCCACACTCGGCCATGCCTTTTGTGGGAATGACTCAGGCTTTTTGTGGGAGGGACTTCAGTCCCGACGCATGACCCCGCGGCCTCCGCGCCCTTTCACGCAGGCGGGCAGCCGCGCCGAGTTCAAGATCAGCCGCCGTCGCCGTCCTCCAGCACCCGCCGTTGCATCTCGTCCAGGTAGTCGTCCAGTTCCTGCACCGAGGTGAAGATCTCGTTCAACGGCACCGCCTTGACCACGTCGAACACCTTGCGGATCTGCGGCTGCGGGTTGACCACCAGCACGCGGCCGTCGCGCGTGGCCAGCACCTTGCGCGCCTTGAAGATCGAGCGGATGCCGGCGCTGCTGATGTAATCCAGCTGCGACAGGTCCAGCACCAGCGTGGTGATCTGGGTGGCCAGCAGCGGCGCCAGGGCCTCGTCCAGGGCCTGGTAGGTATGCGTGTCCAGGCGCCCGCTGAGGGTGATGCGCTGGCGCCGGTCCTGCGTGGGGTCGATCTGCAGGCTCAACGTGGTCATGCGGGGAACTCCTGGGGGATGAGGGAGAAGGGCGGCAGCAGGATAATGCGCACGATGTTGCGGCCGGCATGGTGCCGGTAATCGATGTGGTCGGCGAGCTGCCGCACCAGGTGCAGGCCGAGGCCGCCGATCGGGCGCTGCGCGATGTCCGCGTCCAGGTCCGGTGGCGGTGCGGTGCGCAGATCAAAGGCCGGGCCGCTGTCGTGGAATTCCAGCACCAGCGCGCCGCTGTCCACCTGCAACAGCACTTCCACCGGCGGCTGTTCGCTGCGCAGGTGGCCGTGCTCGAGCGTGTTGCAGGCCAGTTCCTCCACGATCAGCCGCGCCCGGTTCACGTGATCCAGGACCACGCCGTGGCGCAGCAGCGCGGCCTCCAGCGTGTCGCTCAGCTGCGCCAGCGTGTCCAGCCCCGGCACCATCTGCAGCCGCAGTTTCATGTGCTTGCCTCCCGCGTCGGATCCTGGCGCAACCGGATCGCCAGCAAGGTAATGTCGTCGGACTGCGGTGCGGCGGCGGTGAACGCATGGACCTCGGCCAGCACCCGCGCGCACTGCGCCTGGGCGTCGATGCCGGCTTGCAGCGCGGCCAGCAGCCGCTCGGGGCCGTAGGCCTCCTCGTGCGCGTCCATGGCCTCGGTGATGCCGTCGGTATAGCCCAGCAGCGTGGCGCCGGTGGCCAGGCGCCCGCGCACCACGGGGTAGCGCGTCTGCGGCTCGATCCCCAGCGGCGGCCCCGATTCCACCGCCAGCAATTGCGCGTGGCCGTCGGCGCCGAGCAGCACCGGCGGCTCGTGGCCGGCGCTGGACAGCCAGTAGTCGCCGCTGTGCACGTCGATCAGGCCGCACAGCACGGTGGCGAACATGCAGGTGTCGTTGCCCTCGGCCATGCGCTGCGAGGCCGCGATCAGGATCGCATCCGGCTGGGTGTGGCGGCGTGCGGCCACTTCCAGCACGGTCATCGCCCGCGCCATGAACAGCGCCGCCGGCACGCCCTTGTCGGACACGTCGCCGACCACGAACCACAGCAGCCCCGGCTCGGTTTCGAAGAACTGGTAGAAATCGCCGCCGACCATCGTCGCCGGTTCCAGCAGCGCGTAGGTTTCCAGATGCTTGTGCGCGCTGTCGAAGGTGCGCCCGCCGGGCAGCATCGCCTGCTGGATGTCGCGCGCGATCGACAGCTCGCTTTGCATGCGCTGCCGCGCCTGCGCCAGCGTGGCGATCTCCTCCAGCTGCAGCTTGATCGAGCCGCGCGCGCGGTCGAAGGCGCGCGCCATCACCCCCACCTCGTCCTGCCGCTCCACATGCCGCAGCGGGTAGTCGAACTCGCCCTGGCTGAAATGCCCGGCCGAGTTGGTCAGGTCCTCGATCGGCCGCGCCAGCCGCGCGGTGTAGCGATGCAGCAACCACAGCCATAGCAGCAGCGCGGCGCCGCCGCCCAGTCCCACCCACAGCGCGATGCGGTTGAGCCCGGCCACGATGTAGCGTTCGGACACGCTCAGCGCGAAGGTCCAGCCGGTGTCGCCGACCGCCGCGCTCTGGGTCAGGTAGCGCTCGCCGTCCGGTGCGGTATGGGCAAAGCGCACCGGCATGTGCGTGACCACCGCCGCGGCCAGCGGCGACAGATCCGGCCGCGCCCGCGCCACGTGCGCTTCCAGGGTGTGGCGCAAGCGCAGTGTCGGATCCGGGTGCAGCACGAACAGCCCGTCCGGCGACAGCAGCATCGGCTGCAGCCCGGCGTTGGCCGGCAGCTCGGCGACGATCGCCTGCAGCCGCTTCACCGGCACGTCCACGCTGACCATGCCGATCGCGCGCGCCTGCGCGCCGTCGCCGGGCAGGCGCAGCGGCAGGTTGTAGGCGGTGAGATAGTCGCCGCCGGTGGAGGCGTCGCGATACGGCTCGGACCACCACGGCGCCGGCGCCGCCAGCGTGCGCCGGTATCCGGGCATGGTCCGGTAGTCGTCGCCCAGCGCATCGGCCGGCTGCTCGGTCACGGCGCCGTTGGCCCGCCGCAGGTGCCAGGCGAAGCCGCGGTCGTCGCCCTTCAGCGTGCCCGGCTCGATCACCAGCAGCGCCCCGGCGATGTCCGGATCGCCCTCCAGGGTGGCGTGCAGCAGGCTGCGCAGATTGAACGGCTGGCGCCCGACCGCCGAGGCGCCGGCGGCCAGCGTGCGCCCGCTCACCTGCACCGAGCCCAGCGTCGCATCCAGGCTGCGCGCGGTCTGCTGGGCCAGCCCGGCCACCTCGTCGCGCGCATTGCGCAGCACCACCTGGCGCGCGCCCAGATAGAACAGCAGCGCCAGGCCCAGCAGCAGCGCCACCTGGATCAGGCTGCCCCACAGCACCAGCCGGGTGCGCAGGCTGTGCCGCCAAGCCACCGCGGAAGCGTCCTGCACTGACGATAGGGCGGCGATGGCGGCGCTCCGCGGGAGACGGCCCCGATCATAAGCGCAGCCGCGCCCCGCTGCGCATCCGGCGCGTGCGGTCCCGGGCCATATGACAGTCCGCTCCATACGCTGGCGTACGCGGTCCGGCGGGGGCGGTTGCGCTACACTTGGGGGCTACAAAAAACACAAGCAATCGCGCGCGTGCGTGCGACCTACGGGAGCGCTATGAACTGGTTGAACGAGGTGCTGCAGAACGATCCGAACCCCACTGAGACCCAGGAGTGGATCGAATCGCTCAAGGCCGTCATCGATGTCGCAGGCCCCGAACGCGCGCATCAGCTGCTGGAGGACATGGTCGAACTGACCCGCCGCTCCGGCGCCTACCTGCCGTTCTCGCCGACCACCGAGTACGTCAACACCATCGCGCCCGCCAACGAGGCCAAGAGCCCGGGCGATGCGGCCATCGAGTGGAAGATCCGCTCGATCATCCGCTGGAACGCCATGGCCACCGTGGTCCGCGCCAACCGCAAGCCCGGCGACCTGGGCGGCCACATCGCCTCCTTCGCCTCGGCCGCCACCCTGTACGACGTGGGCTTCAACCACTTCTGGCGCGCCCCGTCCGACAAGCACCCCGGCGACCTGCTCTACATCCAGGGCCACAGCGCCCCGGGCATCTACGCCCGCGCCTTCCTCGAAGGCCGCATCAACGAGACCCAGCTCGACCATTTCCGCATGGAAGTGGACGGCCAGGGCATCTCCTCCTACCCGCACCCGTGGCTGATGCCGGACTTCTGGCAGACCCCCACCGTGTCGATGGGCCTGGGCCCGCTCAGCGCCATCTACCAGGCGCAGTTCATGAAGTACCTGGAGCACCGCGGCCTGATCGAGAAGTCCGACCGCAAGGTGTGGTGCTTCATCGGCGACGGCGAGAGCGACGAGCCGGAAACCCTGGGCGCCATCGCCCTGGCCGGCCGCGAAGGCCTGGATAACCTGATCTTCGTGGTGAACTGTAACCTGCAGCGCCTGGACGGCCCGGTGCGCGGCAACGGCAAGATCATCCAGGAACTGGAAGGCGTGTTCCGCGGCGGCGGCTGGAACGTCATCAAGCTGCTGTGGGGCGGCTACTGGGACGCGCTGCTGGCGCGCGACACCGACGGCGTGCTGCGCAAGCTGATGATGGAAACCGTCGACGGCGAATACCAGAACTGCAAGGCCTTCGGCGGCGCCTACACCCGCGCCAACTTCTTCGGCAAATACCCGGAAACCGCGGCCATGGTCGCCGGCCTGTCCGACGACGACATCTGGCGCCTGAACCGCGGCGGCCACGACCCGCACAAGGTCTACGCCGCCTACCACCAGGCGGTGAACACCACCGGCATGCCCACCGTGATCCTGGCCAAGACCGTCAAGGGTTACGGCATGGGCTCCTCGGGCGAATCGCTCAACCCCACCCACCAGACCAAGAAGCTGGACGACGACGCCGTGCGCGCGTTCCGCGACCGCTTCAACATCCCGCTCAGCGACAAGCAACTGGCCGACGCCGAGCAGGTGCCGTTTTACCACCCCGGCCCGGACTCGCCGGAAGTGCAGTACCTGCAGGAACGCCGCGCCGCGCTCGGCGGCCACCTGCCGCAGCGCCGCCGCAAGGCCGACCAGTCCTTCACCGTGCCCGGCCTGGACAAGTACGACCGCCTGCTCAAGTCCAGCGGCGAGCGCAGCTACTCCACCACCATGGCCTTCGTGCAGAGCCTCAACATCGCCCTGCGCGACAAGGACCTGGGTCCGCGCATCGTGCCCATCGTGGCCGACGAAGCGCGCACCTTCGGCATGGAAGGCATGTTCCGCCAGATCGGCATCTACGCCCCGTTCGGCCAGAAGTACAAGCCGGTGGACGCCGACCAGCTGATGTTCTACCGCGAGGACCAGTCCGGCCAGGTGCTGCAGCAGGGCATCAGCGAACCGGGCGCCATCTCCTCGTGGTTGGCCGCCGGCACCAGCTACTCGGTCAGCAACGTGCCGATGCTGCCGTTCTACATCTACTACTCCATGTTCGGCTTCCAGCGCGTGGGCGACATCGCCTGGCAGGCGGCGGACATGCGCACCCGCGGCTTCCTGCTCGGCGGCACCGCCGGCCGCACCACGCTCAATGGCGAAGGCCTGCAGCACGAAGACGGCTTCAGCCAGGTCATCGCCGGCTCCATCCCCAACGTGCGCAGCTACGACCCCACCTTCGGCTTTGAGGTCACCGTGGTCATGCAGTACGGCATGAAGCGGATGATGCAAGAGCAGGTGGACGAGTACTACTACATCACCCTGATGAACGAAAACTACACCCACCCGGACATGCCGGCCGGTGCAGAAGACGGCATCATCAAGGGCATGTACCTGCTGCAAGACGCCGGCAAGCCCAAGAAGGGCGAACTGCGCGTGCAGCTGCTGGGCTCGGGCACCATCCTGCGCGAAGCCATCGCCGCGGCGGAGCTGCTGGACAAGGACTTCGGCGTCACCGCCGACATCTGGTCCTGCCCCAGCTTCAACGAACTGCGCCGCGACGGCTTCGACGCCGAGCGCTGGAACCGCCTGCATCCGGAAGGCGAGCAGCGCAAGCCGTACGTGACCCAGCTGCTGGAAGGCCGCCAGGGCCCGGTGATCGCCGCCACGGACTATGTGCGTGCGTTTGCCGACCAGATCCGCGCCTTCGTGCCGACGCATTACACCGTGCTGGGGACGGATGGCTTTGGCCGCTCCGACACCCGCGCCAACCTGCGTCGCTTCTTCGAAGTGGACCGGTACTACATCGCGCATGCCGCGATTGCGGCGCTGGCGAAGGATGGGAAGATGACCGGGAAGGATGTGGCGCGGGCGATCAAGCAGTACAAGATTGATGCGGAGAAGGGGAATCCGGTCGGGGTTTGAGGCCTAAACGGATTGAAAAAAGCGGCCTATAGGCCGCTTTTTTTTGGTAGATTGGTTTCGCTACGACTTCAGCGCATGAGAGAGCCAAGGAGGATTTATGGCAGCCAGTTTCTTTTATCTTCAAACAGATAAGAATGATCGAAATCACATCTTCTTGGATAGCTTGGAGGAGATGAGCGCTAGAGATAAGCTGCAAGTGTACGTCGTGGATCGTCCTTTAGGGGATAGTAAATATTCGTACGGGTATGAATCTGCGATGGTGGTTATGGCTCCAAAGCATAAGATAATGTTTGTTGATTTTGCTGACGATGCCAGTGGATTTGAATCTTTCTGCGAAGACTTCATCGAAGACCTAGGGTCGATATCGGATAAATATCGTTATAAGGAACATATCGGGCGTCCGCGCGCTTGGAAGGACAGTCTAATCCACAAGGCGAAAATTAATGAGATAACATCTGTCGAGACGCTTTTCACTGAAAACGCGCTTGCGGATGCTTCAAGCCAGCGTCGTTGTGAACTTCTCACC
>NZ_CAPJ01000178.1 GCF_000331775.1 Xanthomonas translucens pv. translucens DSM 18974 | reverse complement strand
GGGTGCTGCCGGCGTTGCTGCACGCCGCCGCGCGCGCGCCGCAGGCCGATGCCGCGTTGCACCGCGTGCTCGGCCTGCTGCAGGCGATCCTGCGCCGGGCCAGTTATCTGGCCTTGCTCGACGAACAGCCCAGCGCGCTGGCGCGGCTGGTCGATGTGCTGGCGCGCAGCGCGTTCCTGTCCGAACGGCTGGTGGCGCATCCGCTGTTGCTCGACGAACTGCTCGACAGCCGCGTCGCCGGGCCGATGCCGGATCGGGCGGCGCTGCAGCGGCTGTGCGACAGCGCGGTTGCCGCCGCCGGCGACGATCCGGAAGCCGCCCTGCGCGGCCTCAACGAAGCACGCCAGGCGCTGAGCTTCCGCATCGCCCTGGCCGCGCTGGACCGGCGCCAACCGGCGGTGCACAGCGCCCGACAACTGGCGGAACTGGCCGAAGGCGTGGTGCTGAGCGTGCTGCGCCTGGCCCGCGCCGAGCTAGCCGCTGCGCATGGCGAGGTGCCTGGCGGCAGCTTCGCGATCATCGGCTACGGCAGCCTCGGCGGCATCGAACTGGGCATCGGCTCGGACCTGGACCTGGTGTTCCTGTACGACCATGCCGCCGGTGTGGAGGCTTCGGACGGCGCGCGGCCGCTGGAGAGCGGGCGCTGGTTCGCGCGGCTGGCGCAGAAGGTGATCGCGCTGCTCGGCGCGGTCACCGGCGGCGGCCGCCTGTACGACATCGATGTGCGCCTGCGCCCGGACGGCGGCAAGGGCGCACTGGTGTCGTCGCTGGCCAGCTATAGCGACTATCAGCGCGAGCGCGCCTGGACCTGGGAACACCAGGCGCTGGTGCGCGCGCGCGGCGTGGCCGGCGATGCCGCGCTGCTGCAGCGCTTCGAGCAGGTCCGCGCGCAGACCCTGGCGCGCCCGCGCGACGCGGTGCAGTTACGCGAGGAAGTATTGAAGATGCGTGCACGCATGCGTGCCGAACTGGACCGCAGCGATGCCGCGCGCTTCGACCTGAAGCAGGGCGCCGGCGGCCTGGTCGATCTGGAATTCCTGCTGCAGGCCGGGGTGCTGCTCGGCGCCGCGCAGCATCCCGCGCTGGCCGTGCCGCGCGCGACGCCGGCACTGATCGACGCATTGGCTGCCACCGGCTGGCTGGGCGTGGGCACCGCGCAAGGCCTGCATGCCGCGCACGCCACGCTGGTGGACGCCGGGCTTGCCTGCACCCTGGACCGGCGCCCTCGGCTGACCACACGCAGCGCGGAGATCGACGTAGCGCGGGCGGCGATTGGCGATGCCGCCGCCGCGCTGCAGCTCGCGTTCGTCGGCGGGCGCGACACCCAGGCAGCGCCGCGATGAGCGCCGCCGCCACTCACACGCTGCCGTACTGCGACCGGAACCAGACCGCATCGGCGCCGGTCGCCGCCAGCATGTCCGGGTTCACGCCGAATAGCGCCACACAGGCAGGTTTGCCACGGCTTGCTTTCCCGGCGCTAAGGGCGCAGCCCTGTGCATGCAACGTGGCGGTGCCGAACACGCGCACGCTGTCCAGCGTCTGCCCGGAGGAGGCCTCGAACAGACAGGTTTGCGTCCCGGCCAGGGCGAAGCCGGCGTGGGGCGGGACCGGCGTCGCGCGCTCAGCGCGGCGGCGCGGTGCGCCACAGCAGCGCCCGGAACGGCGCCAGCAGGCATACGCCGATGCCGAGTTTCACCGCCAGATCGCCGGCAGCCCAGCTGACCCACGGCAGCGCCGAACCGGCGAAGGCGACCGACCAGAAGAGCATCGTGTCCAGCGTCGCGCTGCAGGTGGTGGACACGATCGGCGCGCGCCACCAGCGGCCGCGGCGCAGGCGGTCGAACACCGCGATATCCAGCAATTGCGCGGCGATGAACGCCAGGCACGAGGCGGCGGCGATGCGCGCGGTGGCGATCCAGATCGACAGCAGCACCGCCAGCGCGAAGCCGCACCAGGCCACGCGCCGCGCGGCGCGCGGGCCGAAGCGGCGATTGATCAGGTTGCTGACCAGGAACGCCAGCGGATAGCTGAAGGCGCCCCAGGTCAGCCAGTCGTTGATCGGGAACTGCACCAGCACGTTCGACAGCAGCACCACCGCGCCCATCGCCAGCACCGCCAGCAGCAGCGCGCGCGGGGTCAGCGCGGCGAACGCGGGCGATGGCGTGGAGAGCGGAGGCATTGGGCGGTTGCGCGGCAGGCGAGGCGAAGCGGCGCATTATCGCGATGCGGCGGCGCCGCGGCCAGCGCGGCATGCCGGCGGACCGCGGGTGCTCCCTGTAGGAGCGGCTTCAGCCGCGACCGGGCTTCACCAGGAAGATCCGTTCGCGGCTGAAGCCGCTCCTACAAGGGAAAAACGCGCCGCTCTTTTGTGGGAGCGACTTCCGTCGCGACGGGCCTTCCCGGTAGATCCTGTCGCGGCTGAAGTCGCTCCCACAATCTGGCTGGTGGACCCTGGAGAACGCGCTAGCGCTCGCGCGGCACCGCCGTCCCATCCACCGCCGCACGCCCCAGCGCCGGGTCGTCGGTGAAGAAGGCATCCACGCCCGCGGCAATGAACGCGTGCATCTCGGCGATGCTGCCTGCGGCATTCACCGCGGCCGGACCGCGCGCATCCTGCAGGTGCTTGGGCAGGAAATAGTTCTCCGGGCGGAACGTGTACGGCACCACTTGCAGTCCGGCCGCATGCGCATCGGCGATGAAAGCGCTAGGCGCGGCCAGCGCGCCATCGGCATCGACCGGGATGATGGTGCGTAGGCTGGGACTGACCAGCTGCGCATACTTGGCGATCGCGCGCAGGCCCTGCGCACTGCCCATCTGCGCATAGGTCGGGCCGTCGCGCAGCTGGTCGCCGGGGCGTTCCTTCGGGTCGCCCAGCAACTGCACCAGGCGCACGTTCGGATGGCTATCGCCGAGCTTGCGGTGCAGATAGTGCAGATTGCCGATCTCGAACGACTGCACGATCACCGGCGCGCTGCGCGTGTACGCATGCGCGTCCAGCGTGGCCAGCACCTTGTCTTCCATCGCCAGGCCCAGCGACTGGAAATAGGTGCCGTGCTTGATCTCCGGGATCAGCCCGATCGGGCGCCCGCGCGTGGCCGACTCGGCCGCGGCGAAATCGATGATCTCGTCGAAGGTGAGCAGCTGGAACTGGCCGTCGAAGGCGGTGCTGCGCAGTTGCGGCAGGCGCTCGCGCGCGCGCAGCGTCTTCAGCTCGGCCAGGGTGAAGTCTTCGCTGAACCAGCCTTCCACGCGCTGCCCATCGATCTGCTTGACCGTCTTGCGCGCGGCGAACTCCGGGTGCGCGGCGACGTCGGTGGTGGCGCCGATCTCGTTCTCGTGGCGCGCCAGCAGCGCACCGTCCTTGGTCGAGACCAGGTCCGGCTCGATGAAATCGGCGCCGTCGGCGATGGCCTTGGCATACGACGCCAGCGTGTGCTCGGGGCGCAGCGCGCTGGCGCCGCGGTGACCGATCACCAGCGGCTTGCGCGTACCCGGTGCCGCGGCCTCGGCCGCGGCGGTCAGCGACGACAACGCCATCGAACATCCCAGCACCCAGATCAGGGGTTTCATCATCGCATGCGCTCCGGAGCGGGGTTGGGCCAGGATGCGCGCGTTCAGAAGCGCGCGTCCAGGGTCAGGAACACCTGCCGCGGCGCGCTGGCATGGAACGCCAGCGAACGCCCGTTCGGATCGCTGTTGCCGAACGCGGAGAGGTTGGAGGCGTAGCGCTTGTCGGTGAGGTTGGTCACGTTGAGCGACAGCTTCAAATCCTGCAGGAACGACACCGCGCCGAAGTCGTAACCGGTGCCGGCGTCGAATGCGGTGTAGCCGCCCAAGCCCTGGTCGTTGGTGTAGGTGTAGTAGCGCTGGCCGGTGTACTTGCCGCGCAGGTTCGCGTTCCAGCCGTTGTAGTTCCAGCTGATCTCGCTGGTGACCATGCGCTTGGGCGTGTCCACCGTGTACTTGCCGGCGGTGGGAATGGTCACGCCGTTCTGCACGTAGTTGTCGTCGTAGGTGGAGCGGTTGATCGAGGCCGAGTTGTACCACTGCAGGTGCGCGGTCGGCTTCCAGATGACGGTCAGCTCGCCACCGCGGCTGCTGACCGAGCCGACGTTGAAGAAGCGCGTGGTGCATACCGGCGTGGTGCCCTGCTGGATGCTCGCGCAGGGATTGAGCGAGAGCAGGCGGTTGTCGAAGGTCACGTCGTAGCCGACCAGCGAGGCCTCGAACTGATCGCGCACCAGCCGGTAGCCGGCTTCGAAGGTCTTGGACTTCTCCGGTTCCAGCGCGCCGACGCTGGCATCGAACGAAGCCTGGGTGACCAGCAGCGGGCCGCCGGCGCCGCCGCCCTGGAACGCGGCGATGTTCTCGGCGTAGGAGGCGAACACTTCCTGCCCTTCGGCCAGGCGATAGCGCACGCCCGCCTGCGGCAGCAGCGCTTCGCTGGCCTTGAGCGTGCCGTTGGCGACCGGCGATTCCACCGCAATCCCCGGCGTCTCGCGCGCGGTCATCGTGGTGTGCGGGCTCTTCACGCCCACGTCCAGGGTCAGGCGCTCGTCGAGCAGCTTGAAAGTGCCCTGCACGTACGCCTGCTTGGTGGTGATCGTGTAGTCCTGCGAAAACAGCCGGCGGTCCGGGCCGCTGAGGAACAGGTCGTCGTCGATCGGGCCGTCGATCCAGTAAAAGTTGCGCTCCACGTGGTGCTTGTTGCGCTCGTACCACACGCCGGCTTCCAGGTGGTGCGGGCCCAGGTCCCAGCCGAGCGAGGCGATGCCGCCGCTGCGGTTGATGGTGTAGTTGGTGCTGCGGATCGAGATCGGCAGCGCCTGCGGCGTGCCCGGATTCGAGGCCTGGCCCGGCGACCACCAATGGCCCTGGCCTTCGTTCTCGTGGTGGTAGACCTGGGTGTGCACGCTCACCGCGTCCGACGGCTGGAAATCGCCGGCCAGGTAATACAGGTCGTCGTTGCGCAGCGCGCGGCTCTGGTAGTAGGCGTCGTCGGTGTTGTCCACGCCGCCGCTGTAGGCGCAGCGGCTGGCATTGCGGGTGGCCGGCGCGCAGTAGGCGGCCGCCAGCGCGCGCTGCCAGTCCGGCGCGTACAGGTTCCAGTCCCAGCCCAGGCCGCGGTGCAGGCCGCTCTTGGACAGGTAGGCGTAGTCGGCCTGCGAGGTGCGCGAGGTATCGACGAAGGCGGTGATCTTGCCGCCGTCGAACTGATACACGCCCTTGCCGTTGAACTGCGCGGTGTGGGTCGGCGACTTCGGGTCGGCCCACATGTCGGCGCTGGCGTGGATACCGGACAGATACGCCGAGAAGCCGTTGTGCTCGCCGGTGTCCAGGCGCAGGTAGGTGCGACGGTTCTGGTCCGAGCCGACCGTCTGCGACAGGCGCACGCCGGTTTCGGTGGACGGATCGTCCGAGAAGTACTGCACGGTGCCGCCGAGGTTGCTGGTGGAGGCGGTGCCCAGGCTGCCGATGCCCGAGGCCAGTTCCACGCCGCCGAAGTTCTCGGGGATCAGCGCGCGGCTGATGTTCAGCCCGTTGTAATTGCCGTAGGCGTTGTCGCCCAGCGGCAGGCCGTCGAGCGTATAGCCCAGGCGCGTGCCGTTGAAGCCGCGCAGGCTCACCGTCTGCGATTCCTCGTTGGCGCCGAACGCGTCGTTGGACTGCACGTTGACGCCGGGAATACGGTTGAGCAGCTTCTGGATGCTGGTGCCTGGCGGCAGCACCGCCACGTCCTGGCGGGCGATACGCTGCACCTGGCGGGTCTCGCCCTGGCCGATCACCGACACCGTATCGAGTTGGCGGGCCTCGCCGGTGGCGCTGTCGGCCGGGGCGTCTGCCGCGTGCGCCGCCAGCGGCGATAGCAACGTGGCGAGGATCGCGGCACTCAGCAAGTGATGGGTAGGCATGCGTGAAAAATTCGCTAAAGGAGGTCGGGCGAAGATGCGACAGAGAGGTTTCAGGATCGCGTCACCCATGTTGCGGTTGTCATGCAATGCACACACGGGCAATACATTTGCCCGGCCGGCCACGGTGCGCCTGATGCGGTCCAGTACTGCAGGGGCGCGGCTTCCATGAAACTAAACGGCCGCAAAACAGGAGGTTTGATTATTTACGGATGAATATTTGAATGTCGCCGTTTCCCGCTGAAAAATGCGCATCGCCGCGACATTTTTCACAAGCGCACATGGATTTCGACGGTGTCCATGAAACATTGCCGATACATTTTTTGCAGGATCGAAAATTCGCTACAGCGTCAAAGTTTTCGATGCACGGCACCGTGAATGATGGCGGCCCACCTGACGATCTGGTTTTACACGCGTGACCCTGCGCATTTTTGTTCCCACGTGACGCCGCCAGCAGTTGCCTGCAGGCGACGCCCTATCGTCCCACCCACGGAGAGAGATATGATCGATCGCCGCCGCCGCCAGCCTTTGCTGGCCGCCGTGTTGTCCGGGTGCGCGCTCGTGTTCGGCAATGCCCATGCCGCACAGGACGCCACGCTCGCCGCCATGTCCGCCACGTTGCGTGCCGCACCCGTCACCTTCGACGTGCATCTGCCGTTGCGCGACCAGGCAGGCCTGGACGCCTTGCTGGCCGACATCCAGGATCCGGTGTCGCCGCAGTACCATCATTGGCTGTCGCGCGCCGAGTTCGATCGCCGCTTCGCGCCGTTGCCTGAGCAGGTCGAACGTGTGCGCTCGGCGTTGCAGGCCGCGCGCATGACCGTCACCCAGCAGGGCGCAACCCTGCACGTGAACGCCAGCGCCGACAATGTCGAGCGGCTGTTCTCCGCGCCGTTGGCGGTGGATCTGCACGAAGGCGCCAACGCCAAGCTCGCCGTGGCAGGTCCGCTGCAACTGCCGGCGGCCTTGCGCGACAGCGGCGCCGTGGTCACCGGCCTGACCGGCGGATTGCCGCTCTACCAGGTGCAGTCGCAACGTCTGCCCCAGGTCGATCCGGACAACCGCAGGGGTCCCAACGGCACTTATGCGTACAACGATCTCAAGCAGGCCTACGGCTATCCGTCCTACCAGAGCATGATCGGCCCGCCCGGCCAGCAGCGCCGCCTCGACGGGACCGGCACCACGATCGCCATCCTGATCTCCAGCGACGTGCTGGATTCGGACGTGGACGCGATGTTCAACAAAGAGAACTTCAGCCGCTATGGCGCCGGTCACGTCAACCCGAAACTGTACGCCCGCCGCTATGTGGCCGGCGCCAAGCCGGGGATCAACGAGCAGGGCGGGGCGGGAAGCGAAGCGGCGCTGGACGTGGAGATGGCGCTGGCCGGCGCGCCGGGCGCGCACGTGCTGCTGTATGTGATCCCCAACCTGAGCGAGGAATCTTTGATCGCAGGCTACCGGCAGATCGTGCAGGACAACGAGGCGGACGTGGTCAGCTCCTCGTTCGGCGGCTGCGAGCTTTACCGCACCAAGGCCTACCAAGGCGGCCAGGATCTCACCTCGACCTTCCGCACCATGAATGCGATCTTCAAGCAGGGCAACGCGCAAGGCATCACCTTCATCGCCTCCAGCGGCGACAACGCCGGCCTCAGCTGTGCGGATACGCACTATGCGCTGGACCGCAAGGACGGCAACTTCGTCGCTGGCGTCATGCATCCGGCGGCGGATGCGAATGTGACCGCGGTCGGCGGCGGCAATCTGTCCACCAACTACCAGAAGGGATCGCTGGATTCCAGCTACCGGTCCGAGAGCGCCTATGCCGATCCGCTGGTGACCATGGACTACTACGGCGTAGGCGCACAGCTGGCCGGCGGCTACTGGGGGGCTGGCGGCGGGGTGAGTACCTTGATCCAGCGGCCGGCCTATCAGTTGCGCGCGCTGGGCGGCACCCGCGCGTCGATGCGTGCGTTGCCCGATATCGGCATGCTGGTCGGCGGTTGCCCCGGGAAGAGGGCAAAACAGCCGTGCGGGGAAGGCAGGGCGCCTTTCGCCAGTTCGGTGTTGTCGGTGTACAAGGGCAAGTTCTATTCGACGATCGGCACCAGCGTCGCCGCGCCCGAGTTTGCAAGCGTGGCCGCGCTGCTGGTGGAAAAGCAGGGGCGCCAGGGCAATCTCAACGACTACCTGTATCGGTTGGCGGCCAATTCTCCGCAGGCGTTCCATCGCGATATCCCGGGCAACAACGGCGTGGTCGGCAACGACGTGCCGCTCAACGGCAAGTACAACTACACGACCGGTCTCGGCACGCCGGTCGTGCGTTTGCTGATCGGCGCGCTGGACGCGGCTCCGGCCGGGATACCGCGGTCTCCCAGCAACCCTTGATCTAGCGGGAAGGCAAGCACGGGGCCGTATGCGCGCCAATGCCGGCGCGCCTGCGGCCCCGTTGCGTTTGCGCAGGTGCCGCCGCCCGCAGGCGGCCTTGCGTCATTGGCTGGCGTCCAGCGGCAGGCGCGCGCGGATGCGTGTGGCGATGCGTGCGGTTTCGCGCAGCGGTTCGATCGTGTGCATAGCGGCGCCATGCACGTCCGTTGCATCGGCGAGGCGGCCACGCGCGTGCAGCGCCGCATGGAAGTCGCGCGCGCGGCCGCGCGCCGTCAGCGGCATCGCCACCGACACCGGCACCCGCGTGGCGCAGGCTTCCGACAGCAGGTTCACCGAATCGGGCGTGCACACGATGCGCTCGGCCCAGCCGAGCAGGCCGGCGTAGGGATTCGGACCATCGCGTTCGCCGCACCAGACCACGCCTGGTACAGCAGCGAATGCGCTGCGCAATGCGGCCGCCACCGCCGGCGGCGTCCTCCGTGAGGTACTGGCGAGCACGCTGCCGCCGCCGGCGCGCAGCTGCGCCGCCAGTTGCTGGAACAGCGCCGCCGCCGCCTCGGCGGTCCACGGCGCCAGCGTGGCGGGGCCGCCGACCAGCAGCGCGGTACGCGGCGACGGCAGCGTGCCGAACTGCGGGAACGCCGCGCGCGCAGCGGCCAGCCAGGCATCGTCGATCGGATGCAGGCTGCCGAGCAGGGTGAGCACGTTGTCGCCACGCAGCCGATCGTGCTCGGGCACCACGACCACGTCCCAGTGCCGCGGCGACAGGCGTGGATCCAGCACCTGCACCACCGTGCTGCCGCGCGCGCGCAGCAGCCGCGTCGCCAGCGCCGCCTGGCGG
>NZ_CAPJ01000179.1 GCF_000331775.1 Xanthomonas translucens pv. translucens DSM 18974 | reverse complement strand
GGGCGCCGCCGCGCCGGCCTCGGCCGCCGGCAGCGCTACCTTGAGCACGCGCTTCTGCGGTGGATAGCACACCCCGGCGTCGGCGCAGCCCTGGTAGCGCACCTCCACCTGCACGCTGGTCGTGGCGGGATCGGCGACGCCGCTCTGCACCGCGTTCAACGCGCCGCGATAGGTTTCCACCTCGCCGAAGTACGGGTCGGTCTTCTTGTGCCCGGCCGGCAGCTGCAGGGTTGGGTTGGGCTTGAAGCCGTCCAGCACCCGCACTGCGATCCGGTGCCGGTACAGGTAGTAGCCCTCGGTGATCTTCCAGTGCAGCTCGATGCGGCCGCGCTCGGGTGCCTGCGCGGTGAGCACGAAGGCCTGATCGACCGGCAGCAGATCCTTTTCGTCGACCGCCAGGGCGGGACAGGCGGCCAGGGCCAGCAGGCATAGGGCAGCGATACGGTGCAACACGGTCATCGGCTTACGGTTCCTCACGGGTTTGGGCATACACCCACTGCAGGTAGGCGGGCAGGCCGCCGGCGACCTCGACCTCGATCAGTTCGGGGACGTCGAAGGGGTGCAGTTCGCTCAGCCGCCGCTGCAACGCGGGGACGCGGTCGGCGGCGGTCTTGATCAGCAGCAGCACTTCCTCGGCCTGCTCCACGGCGTCCTGCCAGCGATAGGTGGCGTGCACGCCGGGCAGGCGGCTCACGCACGCGGCCAACCGTTCTTCGACCAAGACCTGGGCGATCCGCGCGGCGCTGGCCGGATCGGGGCAGGTGCTGAACAGCAAACGGAGTGGGGGCGAAGACATGCGGCCGACAGTATAGGGACGCCGGCAGGGCTTTGCCGGGGCCTGGTTCGGACGTGAGTACAGGTCTGCGGGTGCTTGGTTGCGGGCCGGTGCGCGATGGCCGCGAGTGCGTGGCCAGGCCTGGTGCCGGGCCGTGCGGCGGCGAACCGATCCGCAGCGGGAAACTCCCTGCGGCCTGGGGACTGCGCACGGCAGCAGCGGCCCGCCGTCCGTCCGTCCGTCCGTCCGTCGCCGAGCCTTCAATGCGGCGCGAGCGCCTGCGGATCGCTCAAGGCCACCCGCGGTGCCTGCGGCACCCGGCGCGCCGCAGTCGGCGCGCCGGAGATCCGGCTCAGTTGACCAGGCTGCCGGCCGGCACCGCGGTGGTGGCATAGACGGCGGCGCTGCCGGGGGGCGGGGGCTGCCGTTGTACAGGTGGATTTTGGAGCCGCTTAGACTCTCGCCGGCGGTGGCGACGATCTCCACGCCCTCGCCGGTATCGCCGGCGGCGGTGGCATCGTCGTCGTGCAATTCGTTGATCAATACGGCGGCCTGCGTGTGGTCGGCCAGGGCCAGCAGACAAGCGAGCGGTGCGCAACGGCGGATCGCTTCATCGACAACTCCTTCTGGATGGCCCCCTTGGGTCTGCGAGCCCAGCCTGCCGCTGTGACGGCGTTGCGCAATCCGGGGAGCCGTTCCGCGGCCGGGCCGATGGCGGAAACGAAATTTTTTGCCGCCAGCCCTTGAAAGGGCGCTGGCCAGCACCACATCTTGCGCATCCCGGCGTACCGGGTTTTTTCGCGAGCGTTGCTGGCAGTCGTCACATGCGAGTGCTAACATCGCCAGCCTTTCCTAGACCAATCAATCACTTAAGAGGGTCTCTCTCAATGAACATCAAGCCGCTTCACGACCGCGTCGTAGTCAAGCCGATCGAAGCCGACGAAATTTCCGCCGGCGGCATCGTGATCCCGGATTCGGCCAAGGAAAAGTCCACCAAGGGCGAGATCGTGGCCATCGGCAGCGGCAAGCCGCTGGACAACGGCAGCGTCCGCGCCCCGGCGGTCAAGGTCGGCGACAAGGTCATCTACGGCCAGTACGCCGGCTCCAGCTACAAGGCTGACGGCGTCGAGTACAAGGTGCTGCGCGAAGACGACATCCTGGCGATCGTAGGCTAAGAGCCCCCTGATGGCGCGATCCGGCAATCGGATCCGGGATTCGCAGCGCGACTGCCGCGCCGCGGTCCCTGATCGGCCCGAATCCCGCTTCTAGCGAATCCCTAATCCCCAATCACGAATTCCGGAGTTACACACATGGCTGCCAAAGATATCCGTTTCGGTGAAGACGCTCGTTCGCGCATGGTGCGCGGCGTCAACATTCTCGCCAATGCCGTCAAGGCCACCCTGGGCCCGAAGGGCCGCAACGTCGTGCTCGAGAAGAGCTTCGGCGCGCCGACCATCACCAAGGACGGCGTCTCCGTCGCCAAGGAAATCGAACTGGCCGACAAGTTCGAGAACATGGGCGCGCAGATGGTGAAGGAAGTCGCGTCCAAGACCTCCGACAACGCCGGCGACGGCACCACCACCGCCACCGTGCTGGCGCAGGCGCTGATCCGCGAAGGGTCCAAGGCGGTCGCCGCCGGCATGAACCCGATGGACCTCAAGCGCGGCATCGACCAGGCGGTCAAGGCGGCCGTGGCCGAGCTGAAGAAGATCAGCAAGCCCACCGCCGACGACAAGGCGATCGCCCAGGTCGGCACCATCTCGGCCAATTCCGACGAGTCGATCGGCAACATCATCGCCGACGCGATGAAGAAGGTCGGCAAGGAAGGCGTGATCACCGTTGAAGAAGGCTCGGGCCTGGACAACGAGCTGGACGTGGTCGAGGGCATGCAGTTCGACCGCGGCTACCTGTCGCCGTACTTCATCAACAACCAGCAGAGCCAGTCGGCCGACCTGGACGACCCGTACATCCTGCTGCACGACAAGAAGATCTCCAACGTGCGCGACCTGCTGCCTGTGCTGGAAGGCGTGGCCAAGTCGGGCAAGCCGCTGCTGATCGTGGCTGAAGAAGTCGAAGGCGAAGCGCTGGCGACCCTGGTGGTCAACACCATCCGCGGCATCGTCAAGGTCGTCGCGGTCAAGGCGCCGGGCTTCGGCGATCGTCGCAAGGCGATGCTGGAAGACATGGCCACCCTGACCGGCGGCACCGTGATCTCCGAGGAAGTGGGCCTGGCGCTGGAGAAGGCGACCATCAAGGACCTGGGCCGCGCCAAGAAGGTGCAGGTCTCCAAGGAGAACACCACCATCATCGACGGCGCGGGCGACAGCTCGGCGATCGAGTCGCGCATCAAGCAGATCAAGGCGCAGATCGAAGAGACCTCGTCGGACTACGACCGCGAGAAGCTGCAGGAGCGCGTGGCCAAGCTGGCCGGCGGCGTGGCGGTGATCAAGGTCGGTGCTTCGACCGAGATCGAGATGAAGGAAAAGAAGGCGCGCGTCGAAGACGCCCTGCACGCGACCCGTGCGGCCGTGGAAGAAGGCGTGGTCCCGGGCGGTGGTGTGGCCCTGGTGCGCGCGCTGACCGCGATCGGCGATCTGAAGGGCGCCAACGAAGATCAGACCCACGGCATCCAGATCGCGCTGCGCGCGATGGAAGCGCCGCTGCGCGAGATCGTCACCAACGCCGGTGAAGAGCCGTCGGTGATCCTGAACCGGGTCAAGGAAGGCACTGGCAACTTCGGCTACAACGCCGCCAACGGCGAGTTCGGCGACATGGTCGCGTTCGGCATCCTGGATCCGACCAAGGTGACCCGTTCGGCGCTGCAGAACGCCGCGTCGATCGCCGGCTTGATGATCACCACCGAAGCGATGGTGGCCGACGCGCCGAAGAAGGACGAGCCGGCCGGCGGCGCTGGCGGCATGGGCGGCGGCATGGGTGGCATGGGCGGTATGGATTTCTGATCCGCACCGGCGCAAGCCGACCTGCAGTCCGCAGTGAAAAGGAGCCCCGCAGCGATGCGGGGCTTTTTTTATGCGTTTGCGGGGTGGGGGGGGCATGCACACGACGCGCGCGCGCGCGAGGTGGCTTTTGAGTCGGGACGCGGGACCCGGAAGAGCCGAGAGCCGACCTGCGCGCGCTAACCTGCCTTGCGAGTCCCGAGTCCCGAGTCCCGAGTCCCCTAGCCAAAGTTGCACCAGCAACTGTGGCACTCGCAAAAATCCTGTGCTATCAATGCATCCCATGAACGCCAACCGCCGCTTTTATTTTTGGTACTACGGTTTTCCGATGCCGCTGGCGGAGGAAGGAGTGCGTTCACCCTGAAGGAAACTTCAGCCGCATCCCCGAAAGCCGCCAGCGAACCTGGCGGCTTTTTTCATGCCGCCGGACCTGGCCCCCACCCAGAACCCGACCGAGAGATTCCCCATGGCCCCGCATACCGACGATCTGCGCATCCGCAAGATCGAACCGCTGACCCCGCCCGCCCAGCTGCTGTCGCTGCTGCCCTGCGACGAGCAGGCCTCGCAGACCGTCGCCGCCTCGCGCGCGGCGCTGCACGCCATCCTGCACGGCCGCGACGACCGCCTGGCGGTGGTGATCGGCCCGTGCTCGATTCACGATCCGGTGGCGGCGATGGAGTACGCGCAGCGCCTGCGCCCGCTGCGCGACAGCTACGGCGATGCGCTGGAGATCGTGATGCGGGTGTACTTCGAGAAGCCGCGCACCACGGTCGGCTGGAAGGGCCTGATCAACGATCCCAACCTCGACGGCAGCTTCGACATCAACAAGGGCCTGCGCCTGGCGCGCGGCCTGCTGCGCGACATCAACCGCCTCGGCCTGCCGGCCGGCGTGGAATTCCTCGACATCATCTCGCCGCAGTACATCGCCGACCTGGTGGCCTGGGGCGCGATCGGCGCGCGCACCACCGAAAGCCAGGTGCACCGCGAACTGGCCTCGGGCCTGTCGTGTCCGGTCGGGTTCAAGAACGGCACCAGCGGCGACGTCAAGATCGCGGTCGATGCGGTCGGCGCGGCCTCCCATCCGCACCATTTCCTGGCGGTGACCAAGGACGGGCAGACCGCGGTCGCCACCACCACCGGCAATCCCGATTGCCACGTGATCCTGCGCGGCGGCAAGCTGCCCAACTACGACGCGGCCAGCGTCGTTGCCGCCGGCCAGGTGCTGGAGAAGGCGGGGCTGCCGGCACGGCTGATGGTCGATGCCAGCCACGCCAACAGCGGCAAGAATCCGGACAACCAGCCGAAGGTGATCGAGGACATCGCCACGCAGCTGGAAGCCGGACAGACCCGCATCGTCGGCGCGATGGTGGAGAGCCACCTGGTCGGCGGTCGCCAGGAACTGGTGGAAGGCCAACCGCTGCGCTACGGGCAGAGCATTACCGATGGCTGCATCGACTGGGACAGCTCGGTGCAGGTGTTGGAGCGGCTGGCGCAGGCGGTGCGTGCGCGGCGCCAGGCGCGGTTGTCGCAAGCGGCCTGAGCGTGGCGGAGCGCGGATGCGCAGCGAGCTGAGCACCCGTTGCGTGCCGCCCAAAAAACCCGGCCGTGCCGTCGAATCCAAAGGGAGAGAGCCGCTTCATCGACGGCATCCGGCCGGTGAGTAGCGTTATGCGCCCATGCCGTGGCGGCGGTGTGCCGGCGTGTGGCAGCGACTGGCAAGGTGTTCGGGTTGCGTTAAAGCCGGTTGCGTGGCGGTTCAGCGCGGCGGCGCCGCCGCCGCATCGGTTTTCCGGGCGCAGAGCGCTGTGGCGCGGCACAAGCTGGCGCAAATCACGCGCCGGCCGATAATGCGTGCATGGCCGACGCCCCGCCCTGGTTCCTGTACCTGCTCGAATGCCGCAACGGCAGCTACTACGCGGGCATCACCCTCGACCTCGAGGCGCGCTACCAGGCGCATCTGCGCGGCACCGGCGCCAAGTACACCCGTGCCAACCCGCCGCTGCGGCTGCTGGCCAGTCGCGCCTACCCGGACCGTGCCGCCGCCTCGCGCGCCGAATGGGCGCTCAAGCAATTGCCGCGTGCGCGCAAGCTGGCGTTTCTGAGCGAGCCCGACCTGGTGTCCTAGTCCATCGATGCATGACAGCGCTGTGGAGGTTGGCCCCGATTGCATCCGAAGTCG
Source organism: Xanthomonas translucens pv. translucens DSM 18974 (assembly GCF_000331775.1). The sequence continues at coordinate 5,742 of NZ_CAPJ01000179.1, read as the reverse complement.
ATAGACATCCCCGCTTCGTTCGTCGCGGCTGAAGCCGCTCCTACAGGGAGCTTGCGGTGAGCTTGTCGGGTGCACTGTAGGGGCTTCAGCCGCGACAGTCTCCGAAGCCGGCAAGCATCCCCGCTTCGTTCGTCGCGGCTGAAGCCGCTCCTACAGGAGCTTGCGGTGAGCTTGCCGGGTGCACTGTAGGAGCGGCTTCAGCCGCGACCGATCAGCGAAACGGCCGCGGGCCGGACTTCGCTTGTCGCGGCTGAAGCCGCTCCTACAAAAAGCGCGGGAGCCGCGGTGCTCGCGCTGCGCAGCGCGCTGGATGGGTCAACCCGCCGCGTGCATGCTGCCGGTCTCCAGCCAGCGCTGGTGCCAGGACAGCGCCTCGGGCAGTAGGTGCGGGGTGTGCTTGCCGTAGCTGTCGTGCAGCGCGCGGTCGAAATAATCCTCCAGCTGCGCGCGGTAGCTCGGGTCCACGCAGTGGTTGATCAGCTGCCGCGCGCGGTGCCGCGGCGGCAGCCCGCGCAGGTCGGCCAGGCCGTGTTCGGTGACGATGATGGAGACGTCGTGCTCGGTGTGGTCCACATGGCTGACCATCGGCACGATCGCCGAGATGCTGCCGTGCTTGGCGGTGCTGGGGCTCAGGAATATCGACAGGAAACTGTTGCGGGCGAAGTCGCCGGAACCGCCGATGCCGTTCATGATGCGGCTGCCCATCACGTGGGTGGAATTGACGTTGCCGTACAGGTCGGCCTCGATCATGCCGTTCATCGCAATGCAGCCCAGCCGCCGCACCAGTTCCGGATGATTGGAGATCTCCTGCGTGCGCAGGATGATGCGCTGGCGATAGAACGCGATGTTGCGCTTGAACTCCTCGTTCGCCTCCGGGCTCAGCGCAAACCCCGTGCACGAGGCTACCTTCAGCACGCCGCTGCGCAGCAGGTCGAGCATGCCGTCCTGGATCACCTCGGTGAAGGCGCTCAGGTCGCGAAAGCCGCTGCTGGCCAGGCCGGCCAGCACCGCGTTGGGAATGTTGCCCACGCCCGATTGCAACGGCAGCAGGTTGGCCGGCAGCCGGCCCTTGCTCACTTCGTGCTGGAGGAAGGCGATCAGGTGCGCGGCGATGCGCTCGCTGCTGGCGTCGGCCGCGGTGAACGGGCTGTTGCGGTCGGGGCCATGGGTGCGCACCACCGCCACGATCTTGTCCGGGTCGCAGCGCAGCGACGGCTCCCCGATGCGGTCGTCGGCGTGCAGCAGCGGGATCGGCTTGCGCTGCGGCGGCAGCGCGGTGCCGTAGTACACGTCGTGCATGCCGTCGATGCCGGCCGGTTGCCAGTCGTTGACCTCGACGATCACCTTCCTGGCCAGGTCCAGCCAGGTCTTGTTGTTGCCGATCGAAGTGGACGGGATCAGGCTGCCGTCCTCGCGGATGCCGGCCACTTCCACCACTGCGGTGTCGATCTCGCCGTAGAAGCCGAACCACACGTGCTGGGCGACGTGGCTGAGATGGATGTCGATGTAGTCCAGGGTGCCGGCGTTGATCCGCTGGCGCGCGTCGGGGTCGGTCTGGAACGGCATGCGCAGGGCGATGCCTTCGGCCTTGGCCAGCGCGCCATCCAGTTCCGGCGCGGTGGAGGCACCGGTCATCAGCCGGATCTTGAAGGCCTGGCCCTGCAGGTGCGCGGCCTCGATCCGCTGCGCCAGCGCGATCGGCACCGCCTTGGGATAACCGGAACCGGTGAAGCCGCTCATCGCCACCGTCTCGCCCGGCTGGATCAGTGCGGCGGCGGCCTCGGCGCTGACGATGCGCTCGCGCAGGCGCGGGTGGAGGATGCGTTCGGCGGACATGGGGCGGCGACCTTGGCGGGAAGGAGAGGAGCGATTATCGCGGATCGCGCCGCGGCTGCAGTGGCGGCACGGCTTTCACGCGGCCCACGCCGCGGCGCGGCGATAGTGCCATGGTGCCGCCCTTCAGCCGCCTCTCGCCCAACGCCGCCCTCGACCGCTACCGGCGCTGGCCGCGTCCGTGGCGTTTGTTGCTGCGCGGGCTGCTGATCGCCTATTTGCTGTACCTGCTGCTGGGCAACGTGTTCCTCAACACGCCGCTGTTCGACCTGGCGACCAACCGCACGCCGGAAAAATTCCGCATGCACACCGGGCCTGCGCTGACCGTGCTGCCGGGCTTCGTCACGGCGTGGGACCTGCGCATGCGCGGCCACGTGCAGCGCAATGTATGGACCTTGCGCGCCGATCGCGCCAGTGCGCGTATCGCCTTGCTGCCGCTGCTGCACCGCGAAGTGCGCCTGCCATGGATGGAGGCGGTGAACGTGATCGGCGCGATCGACCGTGTCGCCGACGCGATTCCGCCGCCGCCGCAGAGCGACCAGGGCTGGACCCTGCGCTTCGACGCGATCCACAGCGGCACGCTGCGCCGCGCCCGCTTCGGCGACCTGGCGATCGAAGGCAAGGGCCACGGCACGGTGGGCTTCCTCAAACAACTCAAGGGCGGGCCGGCGCAACTGTTTCCGTCGCAGATCGTGTTCGACGACGCCAGCGTGCGCGACGGCAAGCGCCAGATCGCCGACCAGGCGCATGTGGACGCGCGCTTTTCGTTCCCGCGCCACTACCGCGCGCAGGCGCCGGGCCTGCGCAAGCTCGGCATCGCCGACCTGGCGTTGCAGCTGCACGGACGCAGCGTGGCGCTGCGCATCGACACGGCCGGGGCGCAGACGCGCTTGAGCACCGAACCCGGGCTCGGCCACGTCGAGGCGAACCTGCGCCTGCTGCGCGGCGAACTGCAGCCCGGCAGCAAGCTCAACTGGCGGGTGCCGCTGCATGCCGGCGTCGGCGCCACCGATCGCGGCGTGCTGGCGTTGCTGCTCGACGTCGATCGTGACATCCGGCTGCGCGCACGCCTGCCTGGGCAGATCGATCCGCGCAGCATGCTCGACGCCGACCTGCGCATCGCTGGACGTACGCTGCCCTTCGACGCCCCCAGCGCGCTGTTGCCGCGGCTGTCCGGCACGCTGCTAGGGCGCTGGCATTTCGAATCGCTGAACTGGATCAGCGACCTGTTGGTGCGCAAGCCGTGGTTCCGGCTCGACGGCGGCGGCGATGTGGCGGCCGATCTGCGCCTGGCGCAGGGCGCGCTGCAGCCGGGCAGCCGCCTCGACGTGCCCGAGGTCCAGGCCACGGCCGATGTGCTGCGGGTGCGCATCCACGGCAAGGCACAGGCTGCCGGACGCATCGTCGGCAGCACCGCGCAGCCGCGCACCGAGGTCGCTGTGCGCATGCACAGCTTCGCGCTGGCGCCGCTGGCCGAACCCAAGGCGATCTTTGTGCAGGGCGAGAACCTGCGCCTGGACCTGGACGGCGCTGGCACCCTGGCGACGATGCACGACTCGCTGCAGGCGCGGCTGCGCTTCGACGATGCGCGCGTGCCCGACCTGCGCGCCTACAACCGCTACCTGCCGGCAGCGCAGGTACGCGTGCTCGGCGGCAGCGGATCGCTCAGCGGCGATGTGCATCTGGACGCGGCTGGGCAAGTGGGCGAAGGCCATGTGCGCGTGCGCGGCCGCCAGGCGCGGCTGCAGGCGGCCGGATTGGCGCTGGCCGGCGACCTCGATCTCGACGCGCGGCTGCGGCGCGCGGAACTGCACGACAAGCGTTTCGACCTCAGCGGCAGCACGCTGCGCGTGCAGGGCGTGCGCTACGGCGACGGCGGCAAACAGCGCGATTGGTGGGCCACGCTGCGCGTGCCGCAGGGGCGCATCGCTGCGGCGCCGGCCACGCAGGCCGATGCGCAGGTGCAGATGCAGTTGCGCGATGCCGGCCCGGTGCTGGCGGTATTCGCGCAGCGCAGCGATGCGCCGGCCTGGCTGCTGAAGCTGGTCGATGCCGGGCAACTGGATGCGCGTGGTCAGTTGCGATGGAGCAAGGACGCACTGTGGCTGGACCGTCTGCACGCGGAAAACCAGCGCGTCTCGCTGCGCGCGCGCCTGCGCGTCGGCGATGCCGGCACCCAGGGCGATCTGTATGCGCGCTGGGGCGTGCTCGGCGTCGGCGTGGCGCTGCGCGGCGAACAGCGGCAATGGCATCTGCTCAACGCGCGCGAATGGTACGAGCGGCAGCCGGCGTGGTTGCCGGAACCGCCGCCGGCGTCTGCACCGGCCAAGTCGGCACCCTGACCAGGCAGGCCACTGCAGCGTCGCGCATTGCGGTCATGCACGTTCGGAGCGGGATGCAGCGCACACACCTGCGCAGCCGTTGGCAGGCTGCAGGAGCAGCGTCAGTCGCCGCCGATCGCCAGGTCCTGGGCGGCTGACGATGCGACGAGTGCACACGCCACAGCGCGACTGCGGCCACGGCGCTTGCGCGGCGACGCTTTGGGGGCTGCCCATACTGCGCCGCAGCAGAATGTACCGCCCGGTTTCGTTTTGCAGTGCAGCGTGCAATGGGTGAAAAAAGCGTCCAAGATCAACCTGCATCCCGACGTGGGGGAGGGAGCAAAGCCCGCTGGCAGTTCGCTGCCAGCGGGCTTTTTTTTGCCTGGCGATCGTCGATTCTGCCACGCCGTGGTTGCTGCGGGCAGGCGGCGTCCCGCCCTTTCCCGGAGCATGCGAACCACGCTCGCCGCCCGCCGCCATGTTCGCGCGCCGCTGTCTGCGGACAGGCCGGGATGCCAGAATCGGCCAATGCCAACCCCGTCCTCGATTGTTCCCGACGCCCTGCAGCCCTTGCTCGAACGCAGCCTGGCGCGCTTGCGCCAGAGCCTGGCCGCGCCGCCATGGCCCGCCGCGCCGGGATTCGACGCGCCGCTGCGCCGCGCGCTACTCGCCAGCGATTTCCTGCTCGACACCTTGTGCCGGCAACCGACGCTGCTCGCGCACCTGGCGCAGCCCGACCCACCGCCGTTGCCGGTGCCGCAGCTGGATCCGGCGCAGCCGGCGGCGTGGCCGGCGCAGTTGCGCCGCTATCGCGCCGCCGCCTCGGCGCGGCTGGTATGGCGCGACGTGCTGGGCCTGGACGATGTCGACGCGACCCTGGCCGGCAGCACGCAGTTGGCAGAGACCTGCCTGGGTGTCGCGCTGCAGGCCCTGGAAGGCGAATTCGCCACGCGCCATGGCGTGGTCCGCGGCACCGACGGCAGCGTGCAGCGGCTGGTGGTGTTCGGCCTGGGTAAGCTCGGCGGCGGCGAACTGAATTTCTCCTCGGACGTGGACCTGGTCTACGCCTATGCGCAAGGCGGCGAATCCGACGGCGCGCGCGCGCTCGCCGCCGAGGAATATTTCGCCCGCCTCGGCCAGCGCCTGGCGCGGCTGCTGGACGAGACCACCGCCGATGGCTTCTCGCACCGGGTGGACCTGCGCCTGCGTCCGTTCGGCACTGCCGGGCGGGTGGCGCTGTCGTTCGCCGCGATGGATCACTACTTCCAGCGCGAGGGCCGCGACTGGGAGCGCTATGCGTGGCTGAAGGCGCGCGCGGTGGCCGGCGACAGCGCCGCCGGCGAGGACTGGCTGCAGACGCTGCGCCCGTTCGTGTACCGGCGCTACCTCGACTTCACCGCGCTCGACGGACTGCGCGAGATGAAGGCGGCGATCACCGCCGAAGTCGCGCGCCACGACCGCCTGGACGACATCAAGCGCGGTCCCGGCGGGATCCGCGAGATCGAGTTCCTGGTGCAGTCGCTGCAACTGATCCGCGCTGGCCGCGAACCGGCGCTGCGCGAGCGCCGCTTGCTGCCCGCGCTGCAGG
>NZ_CAPJ01000180.1 GCF_000331775.1 Xanthomonas translucens pv. translucens DSM 18974 | reverse complement strand
CATCGCGAGGCGCGCAGCAGCGCGTCCTCGACCACCGCCTGGCTCAGCACCGGCGGCAGCACGGTCGGCGGCGCGCCCGGGCCGTAGACCACGTACAGCGGCACGCCCACCGCCTTGTGTTCGGCGAGGAAGGCGCTGATGCGCTCGTCCTCGTTGGTCCAGTCGCCCTTCATGTACACCGCATCCACGCGCTTGAGCGTGTCGCGGAAGGCGTCGCTGCTGAACACATTGCGCTCGTTGGCCTTGCAGGTCACGCACCAGTCGGCGGTCATGTTGACGAACACCACGCGGTTGTCGGTGCGCAGCCGGTCCAGCATCTGCGGCGAATACGCCACCGTGTTGCGCTCCACCGTGGCGCCGGGCTGCGCCAGCCGGGTCACGCCCCAGGCCGGCACCAGGGCCAGCAGCAGCAACACGCTGGCCAGGCGCATGCCCGTTTTGTGGCCGCGCCAGCGCGCGCGCTCGAACCACCAAAGGCCCAGCGCCAGCAGGGTGGCGCCGACCAGCAGCAGCGCCACCGCGTCCACCCCGCGCTGCTTGCCCAGCACCCACAGCAGCCAGATCGCGGTCAGGTACATCGGGAACGCCAGCACCTGCTTGAGCGTTTCCATCCACGCGCCGGGCTTGGGCAGGCGCCTGGCCAGCGACGGGACGAAGCCGATCAGCAGGAACGGCAGCGCCAGGCCCAGGCCCAGGGTCAGGAACACCAGCATCGCCATCGCCGGCGGCGCGGTCAGCGCATAGCCCAGCGCCGGGCCCATGAACGGGCCGATGCAGGCGCTGGACACCACGCAGGCCAGCACGCCGGTGAAGAAGTCGCCGACCGGGCCGCTGCGCGAGGACAGCGACTGGCCCAGCCCGCCGAGATTGGCGCTGAGGGTGAACACGCCCGACAGGCTCAGGCCGACCACGAACATCAGGTACACCAGCACCGCGACGAAGCCCGGGCGCTGCAACTGGAAGCCCCACAGCAGGCGCGCGGCGACGGCGATGCCGCCGACCACGGCGAAGGACACCAGCACGCCCAGCGTGTACCACAGCGCATGGCGGCGCGCGCGGCTGCGGCTCTCGCCGCTCTGCGCCACGCCCAGCACCTTCAGCGACAGGATCGGCAGCACGCACGGCAGCAGGTTCAGCACCAGGCCGCCGCCCAGCGCCAGCAGCAGCATCCACAACAGGCTTTGCGGTTCCGCCACCGGCACGGTGCTGCGCGCGGCGTTGTGCGCCGAGGCATCGGGCGCGCTCGCCGCGTCG
>NZ_CAPJ01000181.1 GCF_000331775.1 Xanthomonas translucens pv. translucens DSM 18974 | reverse complement strand
TCCCGGTCCCCGGTCCCCGGTCCCGGCGGCTTAGCCAATCACGAACAACGGCTGATCGAACTCCACCGGCACGCCGCTCTCGCTGAGGATGGCGACGATGGTGCCGGAGACGTCGGCTTCGATCGGGTTGAACATCTTCATCGCCTCGATGATCGCCAGCGTCTCGCCGGCCTTGACTGCCTGGCCGACCGTGACGAAGGCTGGTTTGTCCGGCGACGGCGAGGTGTAGAAGGTGCCGACCATTGGCGCGCGCAGCACGTGGCCTTCGGGCAGGGCATTGCCGGGCTTGGCGGTGCCGCCGGTGGAGGCCTCAGTGGGCGAGTTCATCGGCATCGGCGCGGCCGCAGGCGGCGCGGCGGCGGGAGCCGGGGCGGGTGCGTACTGCGGGGCGCTGGCAATCATGCCCTTCGGCGTGCGCGCAAGGCGCACGCTTTCCTCGCCTTCCTTGATCTCGATCTCGGCGAGATTGGACTCTTCCAGCAGGTCGATCAGCTTCTTGATTTTACGGAGATCCATAACGGCCTCTTGAGGTGAATCGGGAAATGACCGGGCACGCGGCCCGGCGAACGCGGAGAGGGTGGCGCAGCGCCGCGCGACGCGCGCTGAAGCCGGGGTTGCCGTTCATGCACTGGCTCCCAGCCGGGCCAGCGCCGCGTCCAGCGCGTAGCGGTAGCTGTCGGCGCCGAAGCCGCAGATCACCCCGAGCGCGTGGTCGCTGAAATAGCTATGGTGCCGGAACGGCTCGCGGCTGTGCGGGTTGGACAGGTGGATCTCGATGAACGGGATCGCCACCGCCGCCAACGCGTCGCGCAGCGCCACCGAGGTATGGGTGAACGCGGCCGGGTTGATCAGGATGAAGGCGGTGCCGTCGCCGCGTGCGGCCTGCACCCGTTCCACCAGCACATGCTCGGCATTGGACTGCAGGCTGTCCAGCTGGTGCCCGGCGGCCGTGGCCTGCGCGAGCAGCGCCGCATCGATCTGCGCCAGCGTCGTGTGCCCATACACGTCCGGCTCGCGGGTGCCGAGCAGGTTGAGGTTGGGGCCATGCAACAGCAGCAGTCGCGCCATGGAAGACAAAGCAGCGGAAAGGGCGGCAGTCTGCGCGAAGCCGGGATTACTGTCCAGTTCGGCGAAGTTGCTGCTGTTTTAAACGAGCGTTTGGTTGCCGCGCGACGACCGCACCGACGGCGGGCAGGGCGAAGGTACACGTTCGTCCATGAATCGCCTGTGCGTGTGCGCTTCGGTCGCATCGGCCGACGCGCCGGTAATGGCGCCGATGGGTTGGATCCTCGGGGCGCAGGCGATCGGTGCAGACGGGGTTGGCCGGAGGGGATCTTCGCTGAGTCGGCCGCGTGCCTGCGTGGCTGTGCCGTCATGGGTGGCCGATGCCGGCCCGGATCGAGACCGATCGGCCGCCGCTCATGCGCCAGGCGCATCTGCTGATGCCCGATCGGCATGCGCCATGTGGCGCGCATTAACCGGCGATTTACACCCGCAGCCGGCATCCCGGGCACAAAGGACGCTCCGACCGGCCACGAGTGTCAGCCATGCGAATTGCGATCATCGGCGCAGGATTCTGCGGCAACCTGCTGGCCGCGGCCCTGGCCAGGCAGGCAACGGTCAGCCGGCTGACGTTGATCGGCGTGGCCGATACCTTTGGCCGCGGCATCGCCTATGGCGCGGCGCGGCCCGAGCATCTGTTGAACGTGCGCGCCAAGGACTTGGGCGTGGACCCGCAGGATCCGGGCGGGTTCGCCGACGCCTTGCAGCTCGACGCCGGGCAGCGCCTGGATTTCCTGCCGCGGCTGCGCTACGGCCGTTACCTGGAGCAGCACCTGGACGCGGCGCTGGCGGCCTCGGCGGTGGAAGTGGCGCGGGTGAGCGAAGAGGCGGTGGCGGTGGAGCGTGGTCCCGCCGGTTTCCGCATCTTCCTGGCCAATGGCGAGGACCTGGTCAGCGACGTGGTGGTGCTGGCGATCGGCGCGCTGCCGCCGGCGGCGCTGCCCGGCATCGGGCCGCGCCTGGCGGTGCACCGGCGCTACATCGGCTGGCCGTGGCAGGACGGGGTGCTGGACGAGGTGCCGCCGCAGGCGCGGCTGTTGCTGGTCGGCACCGGCCTGACCATGGCCGATGTCGCGCTGACCCTGCGCCGCCGTGGCCATCGCGGTCCGATCACCGCTTTGTCGCGGCGTGGCCTGGCGCCGCAGGCCCATCTGGCCGAGCCGGGCGCGCTGGTGACGCTGCCGCCGAGCGTGGCGCAGGCGCTGCGCAACCACGACCTCACCGGCCTGGTGCGCAGCCTGCGCCAACTGACCACGGTGGTGGAGGACTGGCGCTGCGTGGTCGATGCGCTGCGTCCGCATCTGCAGCCGTTCTGGAAAGGCCTGGCGCCGGCGGCGCGCTCGCGGTTCCTGCGCCATCTGCGCCCGTACTGGGAAGCGGCGCGGCATCGGCTGGCGCCGGCCGCGGCCAGCGCGCTGGCGCAGATGCAGCAGC
>NZ_CAPJ01000182.1 GCF_000331775.1 Xanthomonas translucens pv. translucens DSM 18974 | reverse complement strand
CAGCGTCGGCGCAGCTCGGTGCAGGCAGTGCCGGCGGCGTCGCCCGACCGCCGCGCCGCGCTGGAGCGCAGTCCCGACCTGTATCGCACCGCGCAGCAGCTGTCCGCCGCCGCCGCGCAGGGCGATGCCGACGCGTCCTGGCTGCTCAGCCGCATCTACGACTACTGCGCCGGCTATGCGATGGACCCGGCCGGCTATGCCGCCGACACCCGCGCGATCGATGCGGCGCAGTTGCCCATGTCGGCGCGGATGGCGGTTGCGCGCGCGCGTGTCGGTCGCCGCTGCGCCGGCTTCGTACCCGGCGACGGGCTGACCCGGCAGGCCATCGTTGCCCAGCGCGTGCGGGCCGCGCGCGGCGGCAACCTGGCCGCGGAGGCGGCGTTGCTGACGCTGGGGCAGCCGCTGCAGTCCTCGGCCGGCTACAAGCGCGACCTGGTCGAACGGGTCCGCGCCTCCGGCGATCCGGATGCGTACCTGGCGCTGGCGCCGGCGATGGGCCTGGCCGCCAACGGCGACGACAGCCTGGACGAGCGCATCGCCGGCACCGCCTTCACCGAACTGGCCTGGCAGCTGGCGGCCTGCCGGCTGGGGCTGGATTGCGGCCCGGACAGCGAGCTGATGACCCGCTATTGCGCCAACGGCGGAATCTGCTCGCAGGACCCGACCCAGGATTTCAGCAGTTTTGTTTACGACGCCGCGGTGCCGCGGCAAGGCACGGACACGATGAACGAGATGGTCAACCGGTTGATGGATACGACAGCGACAGGAGCGGGCTCATGAATTACCGGCGATGGCTGCACGGCGCCAAGTTCTGGTTCTGGGTGCTGGCCCTGGTCGCCTATTCGGCGGCGGCGGCCGGCTTGCTGCTGATCGACACGGCCGAACAGCGCTACCGCGGCCTGTCCAAGGTCGAACTGACCACCGCACACGCCGCCCCGGACCTGCGCCGCGCCGGCGCCGCGCAGGTGGCGGCGATCTACCGCGCGCGCAGCGGCATGCCGTTCTCCACCCTGAGCCCGGGCAGCACCTTCCAGATCGTGTGGCCGGACGGTTCCACCGAGACGGTGATGATCGTCAGCCCGACCTCGACCCTGGGCGCCGAACCGGTGCCGGGGACGCAGGCGAAGTAGCTGGGAATGGGGAATGGGGAATCGCAACGGCGGATTTCCATTTCCGATTTGCCGTGTGCGATTCGGTGGGGGTCAGCGCCTCACAGCCAGGCGCTGCACCTGTAGGAGGGGCTTCAGCCCCGACGGGGAGGCCGATGGCCTGCCCTGCGGTCGCGGCCCCTCTCATAGCGGAATCGTTCCGAATCCGGCTGTTCCGAATTCCGAACCTCGGCTCTCGGGCGAGATGAGCCGCCAGGCGGTCGGTCGCGGCTGAAGCCGCTCCTACAAGGGCGAGCCGGCCGGGTGAAGCGTCGCAATGGCGGGCGACCGGACCATCAGTCCGGACAGCTGCCGCACTCCCCATTGAGATCGCAGCGTTTCATCGGCACGAATCGATCAGGAACCGGCTCTGCCGATTCCCGATTCCCCACTCCCGGCCTCACACCAACGCAATCGACTTGTTCTTGCGCTCGGCCAGGCGCTTTTCCAGGTAGTGGATGTTCTGCCCGCCGGCCTGGAAGCCCTTGTCGCGCATGATCCGCTGCTGCAGCGGGATGTTGGTCTTGATCCCGTCCACCACCATCTCGCTCAGCGCCACGCGCATGCGCGCGATCGCGGTGTCGCGGTCGGGGCCGTGCACGATCAGTTTGCCGATCATCGAGTCGTAGTTCGGCGGCACTCTGTAGCCGCTGTAGATATGCGTGTCCACGCGCACGCCGGGGCCGCCGGGCGGGTGGAAGGCGGTGATCAGGCCCGGGTTGGGCATGAAGGTTTCCGGATCCTCGGCGTTGATCCGGCATTCGATGGCGTGGCCGCGCAGCACGATGTCGCTCTGCTTGATGCTCAGCTTGTGGCCGGCGGCGATGCGCAGCTGTTCGCAGACCAGGTCGATGCCAGTGATGCGCTCGGTGACCGGGTGCTCGACCTGGATGCGCGTGTTCATTTCGATGAAGTAGAAACGACCGTCCTCGAACAGGAATTCGAAAGTGCCGGCGCCGCGGTAGCCGATGCGCACGCAGGCATCCACGCAGACCTTGCCGATCTCGCTGCGCAGCTGCTCGGTGATGCCGGGCGCGGGCGCTTCTTCGACCACCTTCTGGTGGCGGCGCTGCATCGAGCAGTCGCGCTCGCCCAGGTGGATGGCGTTGCCCTGGCCGTCGGCCAGCACCTGGATCTCCACGTGGCGCGGATTCTCTAGGAACTTCTCCATGTACACCTGGTCGTTGCTGAAAGCGGCCTTGGCTTCGGACTTGGTGGTCTCGATCGCCGCCTTCAGCGCCGCCTCCGAATGCACCACGCGCATGCCGCGGCCGCCGCCGCCGCCAGCGGCCTTGATGATCACCGGGTAGCCGATTTCGCGCGCGACCTTGGTGTTGGCGACGATGTCGTCGCCCAGCGGGCCGCCCGAGCCGGGCACGCACGGCACGCCGGCGGCCTTCATCGCGCGGATCGCCTCGACCTTGTCGCCCATCAGGCGGATGGTGTCGGCCTTGGGGCCGATGAAGATGAAACCGGACTGCTCCACGCGCTCGGCGAAGTCGGCGTTCTCCGACAGGAAGCCATAGCCGGGATGAATGGCCTGCGCGTCGGTGACCTCGGCCGCGGCGATCAGCGCCGGGATGTTGAGGTAACTCTCGGCCGAGGCCGCCGGGCCGATGCACACCGACTCGTCGGCCATGGCCACGTGCTTGAGGTTGCGATCGACGGTGGAATGCACCGCGACCGTGCGGATGCCGAGCGTATGGCACGCGCGCAGGATGCGCAGCGCGATTTCGCCGCGATTGGCGATGACGACTTTATCTAGCATGGGATGGGGTTCCGAAGCACGGGGTTGTCTCTTCGGGACCGGGGACCGGGGACCGGGGACCGGGAAGAGCAGGAGCCAAGCGCACGCGCTTTTGGGCTTTTG
>NZ_CAPJ01000183.1 GCF_000331775.1 Xanthomonas translucens pv. translucens DSM 18974 | reverse complement strand
TCCTGCTCGGTGCGCAATTGTTCGAACCAGGGGGCGTAGCGCTGCAGCAGTTCCTGTTCCTGGCCGTGCAGGATGCCGGACAGGGCGATGCGCCCGCCCGGCGCGACCCGTTCGGCCAGGGTCGGCGCCAGCGCGTCCAGCGCCGAGGCCAGGATGTTGGCGACCACCACCGGATAGGTGGCCACCGGCGCCTCGGCCGGCAGGTGCACCGCCAGGCGCACGCCGACGTCATTGCGCTCGGCGTTGTCGTGCGTGGCCAGCAGCGCCTGCGGGTCGTTGTCCACGCCCACCGCCGCCGCCGCGCCCAGCTTCAGCGCAGCCAGCGCCAGGATCCCGGAGCCGCAGCCGAAATCGAGCACGCGCGCCTGCGCCAGCGCGCCGTCGGCGGCCAGGGCGTCGAGCCAGCGCAGGCACAGCGCGGTGGTCGGGTGGGTGCCGGAACCGAACGCCAGGCCCGGGTCCAGCCGCACCACGGCGGCATCGGCGCCGCGCGCGTCTTCCGGCAACGCGTGGTTCCACGGCACGATGAAAGTACGGTTGCCGAAGCGCATCGGTTGGAACTGGTCCAGCCAGGCGCGTTCCCAGTCCTGGTCGGCGACCTTGCGGAACGCGGCCTGGCGCCAGTCCAGACCCGGATCGAACGCCTCCAGCGCGGCCAGCAGCAGCAAGGCGTCCTGCTCGGCGGGGAACAGCGCGCTGAGCACCAGCGTGCCCCACAGCGGGGTCTCGCCGACGCCCGGTTCCAGGATCGCGCGCTCGTTGCTGGTGTCGGCCTCGGCGTCGAGCAGGGTGACCGCCAGCGCGCCGACGTCCTCCAGCGCGTTCTCGTAGCGGGGCTGGGTGGCATCGGTGCAGCGCACAGTCAGTTCGAGGAACGGCATCGGTCAGGCACACGGAGGAATGACCGCGCATCTTAGACGACCGCCGCGGCGGCCCGGACCGGCGCTGGCTGCGCGCCCGCCGTGACCGCGGCCGCCACTGCCTGGCGTGGCC
>NZ_CAPJ01000184.1 GCF_000331775.1 Xanthomonas translucens pv. translucens DSM 18974 | reverse complement strand
GTTCCGGCGCGGGCCGCTCGGGCTGGCGCAGCAGGGTCGCGAGGCTGGGGCGGGGCGGGCTGGGATCGGGCATGCGGGGGCGACGGCGGCAACGAGAACGCTATTCAAGCACGCGCGGCAGCGGGCTGCAGCGCGGTCGTGGCCTAGTGTAGGAGCGGCTTCAGCCGCGACAGATCCTTGCCGAAGGTGCCTGTCGCGGCTGAAGCCGCTCCTACTAGGGACGTCGTGCGCGGCGCCATGGCGCCGCTCAGCGCCGGTGCTTGCCGGTGCCGATCAGGTCCAGCAGGCCGGCGCGCTGGCGCGGGCTCAGCGTCTCGAAGCCGTCGAGCAGGCGTGCCTGCTGGTCGGACAGGTGCCGGTAGTGCAGCGGGTCCTCGGCCACCGACAGCGGCTCGCCGAACACGCGCTCTCCGCGGCCGGTGGCCAGGTATTCGAAGGTCAGCCCGCTGCGGCGGGCCAGGGCGCTCAGGTGTTCCACCGCCGGCGCGGTGCCGTCGGCCATTTCCCACTGCGCCACGGCGCTGCGGGTCACTGCCAGGTCCAGCGCGAGCGCTTCCTGGGTGAGACCGGTCAGCTTGCGCGCTTCGCGCACCCGTTCGTACAGCTTGCTGCTCACACTCACCTCCGCGTGGGAGGCGAGATATAGCCGTGCCGGCTGGAAAAGTTGGTTCGTACGACTTTCAATGACGGCTTTGTTGTTGATACTGTCGTCGGCGATGGCTGAGTGCAGGGAAGACGCCGCATCGTTCGCGCCGTCTCTGCCGCCGCCATCGACCCGCTGCCATGGACCAGGACGCGCCGATGCACACACAGGATGCCCCACCGCAGGACACTGACCGCCCCCGTTTCGCGCCCGCGCCGCCGCCCGCGTCGCGCCGTCCGTGGCCGCCGCCGGGGATCGGCGCGCACCGCTACCGGATCTGGGCCGACGCCGGTGACGGCCG
>NZ_CAPJ01000185.1 GCF_000331775.1 Xanthomonas translucens pv. translucens DSM 18974 | reverse complement strand
CCGCGCTGAGCCGCGCGGCGCAGGCCGCGGCCACGACACGGAAGCGGTAGCGGTAGCGGCACTTACCGCAACGGCAAGTACCACGACAGGGAATCGGCAACGGATGCGGCAGGTCAGCGAACGCGAGTTTTGCAGTTTCGACGGAACACGGTTGTTCTACCGTTACTGGCCGGCCACGGCGCCAGCCGCGCCGCCGCGCGCGGCGGTGCTGCTGCACCGCTGCCACGAGCATTCGGGGCGGGTCGTGCACTTGGCCGACGAACTGGGCCTGGACGGCTACGCGATGTTCGCCTGGGATACGCGCGGCAATGGCCGCTCGCCCGGCGTGCGCGGCGATGCGCACGCGCTCACCGTGCCGGTGCAGTTGCTGGTGTCCGGCGACGATGTCGTCGTGCAGCGCGGCCCGCAGGACCGCTTCAGCGGTTTGAGCGTGGAGCGTGGGCACTGCTGGCGCCGTGCATATGAAGGAGCGTAAGCAATGACCACAGCGACCGGTTCGAGCCTGCTGCGCTACGCCGACGATCCGCAACGGGCACTGTGGGAGCGGCTGCAGGCCTATCGCTTCGGCGAGGACGACGCTGCGCTGCCGGCATTCGTGCGCCGCGTGGCGAAAGAGGCCGACATTCCACCGGCGTTGGCGGCGCAAGCGGTCGAAGAATACCGGCGCTTCTGCTTCCTGGCCTGCACCGCGCAGGAGCAGGCCACGCCCAGCCCGTTGCTGGACCAGGTCTGGCATACCCATCTCACCGATACCCGCGAGTACTGGCAGCGGTTCTGTCCGCAGGTGCTGCGGATCACGCTGCACCATCAGCCCGGCCGCGGCGATGCCGCCGACGCGGTGCGCCATCGCGAACAGTACCGCGCGACCCTGGAGCGCTATTGGCGCCATTTCGGCGAACCGCCCGCAAGCTGCTGGCCGCCAGCGATGGCGGCCCATGCGCAGGTCTACACCGTAGGCCCGCGCGAGCGCTGCTGGCGCATGCCGCGCGAAGGCGGCAAGGCGGTGTGGATCTGGGCGCTGATCACGCTGTTGCTCGGCATGTGCTTGGCGCCGTTCAACGATGCGGCTTCGCCGCTGCATTGGCGCGGCGGTTCCTTTCTGCTGTTGTTCTTCGCATCGATCGGCCTGGCCTGCGCAGCGGCGGCACGCGTGCGCCGCATGGTGCGCGGCATCGGCCAGCATCGTGCGCTCATGCAGGTCGATAGCGCCGAGTTGGCCTATCTGGCCGGCGGCAGCGAGCGCGTGGCGGAGATGCAACTGGGATTGTTGCTGTCATGCGGCGCGGTGCGTTTGCATGCGCCGCGAAGGACGCGGCGCCGCGCTAGCGCCGACCTGCAGGACACCGGCGTCGAAGCGCCGGCGTCGCTGCAGCGCGCCCTGCTGCTGGTCCGCGCCAACCCGCAGCTGACGCGGGCGCTGCAGGCGTTGCGCGACGATGCCAGGCCATTGCGCGATGCGCTGATCGGCAAGCGCCTGTGGCTCGGGCGCGGCCAGGCGTGGTGTGCGCGCCTGGCCGGCGCTGCGCCGCTGCTGATGCTGTGGCTCGTCGGTCTGCGCAAGATCCAGATCGGCCTGCAGCTGCAGCGCCCGGTCGGCTTCCTGGTGGCGGCGATGGTGGTGGTGACGCTTGTCGCGCTCGGTTTTCTGCTGACCCCGCCGCGGCGCAATCTCGCTGGCGAGCGGCTGCTCGCCGAGCGCGATGCGGCATTGCTGACCGACGCCGGGCCGCGGCATACGGCACAGGCGCTGGATCTGGCGCAGCCGCTGGCCTTGGCCGG
Organism: Xanthomonas translucens pv. translucens DSM 18974; assembly: GCF_000331775.1. Next base: position 3,668 of record NZ_CAPJ01000185.1, on the reverse strand, counting down.
AACCGGCATGCTGCTGGGGACGCCGTGGGCGGACTACCATTCGTTGCGTGCACCGATCGCCAGCGGCAGCGGTGGCAGCGGCTGTTCCAGTTCCGGCTGCGGTGGCGGCGGCGGCGGTGGCGGTGGTGGTGGCTGCAGCAGTGGCTGCGGCGGCTGCGGAGGAGGTAGCTGATGGCACGATCGACCCTGGCACAACGCCGCGCGCAACTGCGCGCGTGCCTGGCGACGGCGCTGCGCGCCCGCGGCGCCACCCCGAATGGCCTGTCCTGGACCGCCACCGGCTTCGCCGCGCTGGCGGCGCTGATGTTCTATTGCGCTTGGCGCGAGCCGCCGCACGATGCGGCCGGCTTGTTGCTGCTGGCCGCGCTTGCCCTGCAGGGCCGGTTGCTGTGCAACCGCCTGGACGGGCTGGTGGCGCGGCAGGCGCAGATGGTCGGCCGCGCCGGCGAGGTCTACAACGAGGCGCCGGACCGGCTGTCCGATGTCGTGGTGTGCCTGGGCGTGGGCTATGGCCTGCAGCACGTGCTGAGCTGGGGCGCGGACCTGGGCTGGGCCGCGGCCTTGCTGTGCGTGGGCACCGCCTACGTGCGCATGCTCGGCCTGGCCTGCGGCGTCAGCGAGCCGCTGCAGGGGCCAATGGCGCGCGTGCAACGCATGCATTGGCTGTCGCTGGCCGCAGTGATGGCGGGCGTCGCCCTGCTGCTGCACTCCGCGGCCGTGGCCGCAACGATCCTGGCCGCGACCCTGGCGCTGCTGATCGGCGGCGCCGCCTTGACCATCGTGATGCGTCTGCGCGCCATCGTGCGCGAACTGGAGTGGACATGATCGAACGCCTGATCGCCCGCGGCTGCAGTGCCGCGATCCGCCTCCTGACCGGCGCGCGTGCGTTCTGGCGCGGCTGCATTCCCTCCAGCGAGCGCCGCGTGTACTACGGCAACCACGCCAGCCACGGCGATTTCGTGCTGATCTGGTCGTCGCTGCCGGCAGCGCTGCGGCGCGAGGTGCGGCCGGTGGCCGCGGCCGAGTACTGGCAACGCGACGCGCTGCGCCGCTACCTGATCCACTCGGTGTTCAACGGCGTGCTGATCGAGCGCGAGGCCGCACAGCGCCGCCGCGATCCGGTCGAGTGCCTGTGCGAGGCGGTCGATGGCGGCGGCTCGCTGATCCTGTTTCCGGAAGGCACGCGCAACACCGAGGACGGCGTGCTGCCGTTCAAGAGCGGCATCTACCACCTGGCGCGGCACCGCCCGGAGCTGGAGTTCGTGCCGGTGTGGATCGACAACCTGAAGCGGGTGATGCCCAAGGGCAAGTGGCTGCCGCTGCCGCTGCTGTGCACCACCACCTTCGGCGAGCCGCTGCGGCTGGGCGCCGGCGAGGACAAGCAGGCGTTCCTGGAACGCACGCGTGCGGCGTTGCTGGCGCTGTCGCCGGAACAGATGGAGGCCGCGCGATGAGCCCGATCGCCTTCAGCGACCACCTGCAGCAATCCTCGCTGCGGCAGCAGACCATCTGGCTGTTCCTCGGCATCGCCGCCGTGCTGCTGCTGGTCACGTTGATGTCCGAAACGCTGCGCTGGCGCGCGCGCGGACGCCCCAGCGCGGTGCTCGACAACCTGGTGGCGCGGATCCGCGCGTGGTGGGTGATGGCCGCGGTGGTGGCGCTGGCGTTCGTGTTCGGGCGCGTCGGCGTGATCGTGCTGTTCGCGCTTGTGTCGCTGTTCGCGCTGCGCGAGTTCATCACCCTGGCGCCGACCCGGCGCGGCGACTACTACGCGTTGCTGGTGGCGTTCTACATCGTGCTGCCGTGGCAGTACTGGCTGGTGTGGAGCGGCTGGTACGGGCTGTACACATTGCTGATCCCGGTCTACGCGTTCCTGGTGTTGCCGATCCTGGCCACCATCGGCGGCGACACCACGCGCTACCTGGAGCGCACCGCCAAAGTGCAGTGGGGGCTGATGATCTGCGTGTTCTGCATCTCGCACGTGCCGGCGCTGCTAAACCTGGAGATTCCCGGCTACGCAGGCCGCAACCTGCTGCTGTTCGCGTTCCTGGTGATCGTGGTGCAGTCCTCGGACGTGCTGCAGTACGTGTGGGGCAAGCTGATCGGCAAGCACCTGATCGCGCCGAAGCTGTCGCCGTCCAAGACCGTGGAAGGCTTCGTCGGCGGCATCCTGTCGGCCAGCCTGCTCGGCGCGGCCTTGTGGTGGATCACCCCGTTCTCGCCGCTGCAGGCGTTCGCGCTGGCACTGGTGGCCAACCTGATGGGCTTCTTCGGCGGCCTGGTGATGTCGGCGATCAAGCGCGACCGCGGCATCAAGGACTGGGGCCACATGATCGAAGGCCACGGCGGCGTGCTCGACCGGCTGGACTCGGTGTGCTTCGCCGCGCCGGTGTTTTTTCACTTGATTCGGTATGGGTGGGTGTGAGGGGGGCGGGACTCGGGACCGGGGACTCGGGGCTCGGGGATGCGCGCGAGTGCACTGCATTATTGCTTTTCTGTAGGAGCGGCTTCAGCCGCGACGCGTTACCGGTAGTGCCTGTCGCGGCTGAAGCCGCTCCTACAGGAAAGCGGCCGGCTGGAATAAAAAAGCCGCCTTTTCTGCAGAAAAAGCGGCTTTTTTTCATCAGATCGCTTGACAGTGATTCATACGCGGACATGATCCTGCAGTCCCGAGTCCCGAGTCCCGAGTCCCGAGTCCCGAGTCCCGAGTCCCGAGTCCCGAGTCCCGAGTCCCGAGTCCCGAGTCCCGAGTCCCGAGTCCCGAGTCCCGAGTCCCGGCCTCACGCCAACCCGTATTCCTTCAGCTTCTTGCGCAACGTCGCGCGATGGATGCCCAGCATCGCCGCGGCGCGGCTCTGGTTGCCTTCGCAGTGGTTGAGCACTTCCACGAACAATGGGATCTCCATCTCACGCAGCACGATCTCGTACACGTCGTCGGCATCGCAGCCGTCGAGATCGCGCAGGTAACGGCGCACGGACTGGGCCACGTGTTCGCGCAGCGGCGGCTTCGGCGCGCCGCGACTGGAGTCAGGACGAGTGGTGGCGGCGTTCAAGTTCGGCGGGTCCCCGGATGACGGCGGCGCCGGAAGGCTGAAGGGCCGGCGCGGGGGAACGAGTCTAGCGCGTGGTCTGCCTCGCTGCCATGGCGGATTGTGGTGCCACAGTGTTTCAGTGGAAGTCGAAACTGAATGCCGCAGTTTCCGCCGCCGGTTCGCGCACCTGGAACGTCACCTGCGCGCTCTGCCCGGGCGCCAGCGTCGCCGCCTCGGGGCGGGTGCGGCCCAGGTAGTCCTGCGGGCGCAGCACGCGGCTGCCGATGGTGCGGCCGTCGGCATCGGCCAGCGACAGTTGCAGCAGCGGCCATGCCTGCGCCCAGCGCGCGTCGTTGCGGAACGTGGCCTGGATCTGCAGCGTGCCGGCACGGCCGGGCAGCGGCCGCACTTCGCGGCTGAGCATGGTGAACGCGCCCGGCTCGCGCCACGGCGGCAGGCTGCAGCGCAGCAGCTGACACACGCCGGCCACCCATGGCCGCCAGCGCGCGTCGGCGCCCAGCCGTTGCCGGTCGGCGATCAGAATCTGCAAGGCCAGCAGCAGGCCCAGCCCGGTCAGTGCGATCCACTGCCACGGCGCGGCGCGCAGCACCGGCTGCCGCGGCGCGCGGCGCTGCA
>NZ_CAPJ01000186.1 GCF_000331775.1 Xanthomonas translucens pv. translucens DSM 18974 | reverse complement strand
CGTGCGGCCGGCCGCGCCGCCGCTGGCGCCGGCGCCGCTGCCGGAGCGGTGACCGCATGCGCGGCGGCGCGCAGCTTGGGCAGCAGGCCCAGGGTCAGCGACAGCTGGTTGCGCACCAGCCGGCGCTTGGCGTCGTCGATCCCGTCGTCGTCTTCCAGCGCATCGGCCATGCCCCGCTCGGCCGCGTCGTCGACCGGCGGTAGCGCCTGGCGTTGCGCCAGCGCGTCGGCGATCGCGCTCAGGGTGTCCTGCAGGTAGCCGCCGGCGCGGTCGATGGCCGGATCGGCCTCGCCGGCCAGCGCGGCGCGGTGCGCGCCCAGCGCCGACAGGTAGCCGAGCAAGGTGTTGGACAGGGCCAGGAAGCGGAAGCCGGCATCCAGGTTGCGGCGGTAGTGGCCGGGTTCGCGCAGCATGTTGGACAGCGCCACCGACAGCGCCGCGTCGGCGTTGTGCATGTCGCGCCGGGCGATGCGATAGGGCAGGTCGTCACGCATGCCGCTGCGATATTGCTCCAGCACCTGCGCCAGGTAGCGCGCGCAGCTGGCCAGCACCGTCGCCATCACCTGGTTGAGGCGCCGGCCCTGCCAGTCGGGCAGGATCAGGAACGCCGCCGCCGCGGCGATCGCGCAGCCGATCAGGGTATCGACCAGGCGCGGCCAGATCAGCACGAAGCCGTCGCCGAGCAGGTTGAAGCAGAACAGCGCCATCACCGTGATCGCGGCGGTGGCCAGCATGTAGCGGTCGGTGCGGGTGACGAAGAACAGCAGCGCGCCGAACAGCGCGAACAGCAGCTGCAGCTCGGTGCCGGGGAACAGCTGCATCAGCGCCCAGGTCGCGATCAGGCCGATCAGCGTGCCGGCGATGCGCTGCGCCAGGCGCAGCCGGGTGGCGCCGTAGTTGGGCCGGCACACGAAGGCGGTGGTGAGCAGGATCCAGTAGCCGTTGCTGGCGTGGATCGACTGCATGATGGCGTAGCCGACCACCAGCGCGATCGCCATGCGCAGCCCGTGCCGGAACAGCACCGAGCCGGGGGTGAGCTGCTGGCCCACGCGCAGCAGCATCTCGCGCAGGGTGTGCGGCGCCGAGTCGCGCAGGCGGGTGTCGAGATTGTCGCTGGTGGTGTCCGATTGCGCGGCCTCGGACAGCCGCCGCTCGATGCTCTGCAGGTTGGTGACCAGCAGTTCCAGCGAGCCGAGCAGCCGCGCGTGGCGCGGATCGGCCTGCGCGTGCAGGAAGTCCAGCGACTGGCGCAGGTCGGTGGTGGCCTGCTGGGTCTGCTCGCCGTATGCGAACGGATGGCGCAGCCGGATCGCCTCGCCCAGCGCGGTGCAGGCCTTGCCCTGCAGCGCCAGCAGGCGCTGGCAGCGGTACAGCACGTCGCTGTGGAAAAATGCGTCGGTCAGCGCTTCGTAGGGGTAGTGCGAGGAGCTGGCGCGTTCGTGGAAATCCTGCGCCATGTAGTACAGCCGGAAGTACAGGCCGGACTGCACGCCGGGCCGGCCGGAGCGGCCGAAGCGGCTCATGATCGCGGTCTTGGCCGCGTTCAGCGCCGCCACCACTTGCGCGTTCTGCTCGGCCAGCGCCAGCCGCCGCGCATGCAGGTCGCTCTGCCGTACCGGCTCGAACAGCGCGGCCTTCAGCCGCAGGTAGCGGCCGAGTTCGAAGAACAGCCGCGACAGCCGTTCGCGCACCGGGCGGTTGGCGAACAGCACGGTCCACAGAATCGACAGCAACCCATACCAGGCCGCACCGAGCATCAACAGGCCGATGCCGTGCCAGACGCTGCCGCCGACGTGGCCGGCGCGGGCGCCATGGTCGATGCCGATCATCGCGTAGATCGCCAGCGCCACCGTGGCCTGGGCGATGGAGGCGTAGCGTTCGCCGAGCGCGCCGAGCAGGGTCAGGGCGAAGGTGGACAGTGCCATGCCGGCGACGAACGCCAGCGGATACGGGAACAACAGCACCACCGCGGCGGCGGCGGCGGCGAAGCACAGCAGCGACAGCAGCACCGACTTGATCCGGCCCAGCCAGTTGTCGTCGGTCTCGGCGATGGCGCTGGCGATGGCGCCGAGGAAGATCGCCGGCAGCGCGGTCAGTTGCTGCTGCTGCCAGCACACGCCCATCGCCACGCCCAGGGCGATGAACACGCGCAGCCCGTAGCTGGCCTTTTCATGGGCCCACAGGCGGCTGAGGCGGGTTTCGATCGAGGATTTCGGCACGGCGACACGATAACGCAAGGCTGGCGCGCAGTATCGCAGCCGTTGGCGGCTCGGTGCGCCGCGGTGCTGTCCTGCTCCGATTTCCAGTTGCCGCAGGCACGCGTCGCACAGCGCCGGGAAACGTTTGAATCAGGTCTGGTTGAGCGGCGAGGGGGGCGGCAGCGGAGACAGCCTGAAGCGTCGCGTCGCGCCGGTCTCGGTGTGCAGGCCGGCCTCCATGTGCGCGCGGAAGCGCGATGCGCTGGCCCAGTGCGCGGAATTGCGCGCGGAGGTCGGGATCCGGCGGCATGGAATGGCCTCGAATGCCGATGGTGTCGCCTGTAGGAGCGGCTTCAGCCGCGACAGGATTCATCGGTAAGCCCGGTCGCGGCTGAAGTTGCTCCTACACGGCCTGCGGATCGCCTGCTGGGTGCACTGTAGGCGCGGCTTCAGCCGCGACAACTCCTGAAGCCGGAAGGCCCGCCGCTGCGCTCGTCGCGACTGACGTCGCTCCCACAAGGATTCCACCGGTGCCGTGGAGCGGCGAGGCCTGGTGTGGGAGGGACGTCAGCCCCGACTGCATACCGGTTGAGAAAAGTCACCACTGCGCTCGTCGCGGCTGAAGCCGCTCCTACACAGGGGTGGGGTGCGGCCTATTCGCCGCGTTCGCGCGCGATCGCGCGCCAGCCGATGTCGCTGCGATGGAATTCGCTGGGCCACCGGATCTGCGCCACGCCGGCATACGCGTTGCGCTGCGCGTCCGACACGCTGTCGCCCAGCGCGGCCACGCACAGCACGCGGCCGCCGGCGCTGAGCACGCGGCCCTGGCCGTCCAGCGCGGTGCCGGCATGGAACACCTTGGCGCTGGCTGGCACCTGGTCCAGGCCGGAAATCGCTTCGCCGGTGACCGGCGTTTCCGGATACGGCGCCGCCGCCAGTACCACGCCCAGCGACGGGCGCGGATCCCACTGCGCTTCGGTCGTGTGCAGGCGGCCATCGATCGCCGCCTCGATCAGCTCCACCAGATCCGACTGCAGGCGCAGCATCACCGGCTGCGTTTCCGGGTCGCCGAAGCGCACGTTGAACTCGATCACCTTCGGCGCACCGCTGGCGTCGATCATCAGCCCCGCGTAAAGGAAACCGGTGAACGGCACGCCGTCGGCGAGCATGCCTTGCACGGTCGGCTCCACCACCTCGCGCATCACCCGCGCGTGCACATCGGGCGTGACCACCGGTGCCGGCGAATACGCGCCCATGCCGCCGGTGTTGGGGCCGCTGTCGCCATCGCCGACGCGCTTGTGATCCTGGCTGGTGGCCATCGGCAGCGCGGTGGTGCCATCGACCATGGAGATGAAGCTGGCTTCCTCGCCGTCGAGGAATTCCTCGATCACCACGCGCGCGCCGGCATCGCCGAAGGCATTGCCGGAGAGCATGTCGCGCACCGCGGCCTCGGCCTCGTCCAGGGTCATCGCCACGATCACGCCCTTGCCCGCGGCCAGGCCGTCGGCCTTGACCACGATCGGCGCGCCCTTGTCGCGCACGTAGGCCAGCGCCGCGTCCACCTCGGTATGCACTTCGTAGAACGCGGTCGGGATGCCGTGGCGTGCGAGGAATGCCTTGGCGAAGGCCTTGCTGCCTTCCAGCTGCGCGGCCTTGGCGCTGGGGCCGAAGATGCGCAGGCCGGCGGCGCGGAAACGGTCCACCACGCCCAGCACCAGCGGCACTTCCGGGCCGACCACGGTCAGCGCGACGCCTTCGGCCTGGGCCAGTGTGAGCAGGCCGTCCAGGTCGTCCACCTTGACCGCCACGTTGCGGCATTTGGTTTCAGTGGCGGTGCCGGCATTGCCCGGGGCGACCAGCACTTCGCTGACCCGCGGGGATTGGGCCAGTTTCCAGGATAGGGCGTGTTCGCGGCCGCCGGAGCCGATGACGAGGAGTTTCATTGGGGCGAATTGTCCATGCCAATAAGGATGAGGAATGCCAACCAGAGCACCCACTTGAGAAAGCCGAGCCAGACTTCGAGCCTGCGTATATTCTCTGTGGTTTCGGTGAGATTGCCGCGATGGTCGGTGCAACGGAGCTTGCGATTTCCTGTCATGGTCAGTTCCTGTAGCGGTCTGACCAGACAAGCTAAACATCTTCTGCGAGCGATCAACGGACACGCTTTGTAAAAGTTCCGCCTACAGCGGCCGTGCCTGGATCAAAGCTGCTCAATGCCGAAAATGCCGCACGCCAGTGAACACCATCGCGATGCCGTGTTCGTCGGCGGCGCCGATCACCTCGCCGTCGCGCATCGAGCCGCCGGGCTGGATCACCGCCTTGATGCCGGCTGCCGCCGCCGCGTCGATGCCGTCGCGAAACGGGAAGAACGCATCGGAGGCCATCACCGAGCCTTGCACCACCAGTTCCGCGTCGGCCGCCTTGATGCCGGCGATGCGCGCCGAATACACCCGGCTCATCTGCCCGGCGCCGACGCCGATGGTGCGGTGGTCCTTGGCATAGACGATAGCGTTGGACTTGACGTACTTGGCCACCTTCCACGCGAACAGCAGGTCGGCGAACTGCGCTTCGGTCGGCGCCAGGCGGGTGACCACCTTCAGTTCGTCGCGGCTCACCACGCGGTCGTCGGCGGTCTGCATCAACAAGCCCGAGCCGATGCGCTTGGTATCGATGAAACCGCGGGAGGCCGGCGCCAGCGGGATGCGCAGCACGCGCACGTTGGCCTTCTTTTTCGCGTATTCCAGCGCGCCCTCTTCGTAGTCCGGTGCGATCAACACCTCGACGAACTGGCGGTCGAGGATGACCTTGGCGGTGGCCGCGTCCAGCGTGCGGTTGAAGGCGAGGATGCCGCCGAAGGCGCTGGTCGGATCGGTCGCATACGCCAGTTCGTAGGCATCGCCGCAGGCCGCGCCCACCGCCACGCCGCAGGGATTGGCGTGCTTGACGATGACGCAGGCCGGCGCGTCGAACTGGCGCACGCATTCCCAGGCCGCGTCGCTGTCGGCGATGTTGTTGTAGCTCAGTTCCTTGCCCTGCAGCTGCCGGAACGTGGCCAGCGAGCCCGGCGCCGGATGCAGGTCGCGATAGAACGCGGCCTGCTGGTGCGGGTTCTCGCCGTAGCGCAGGTCCATCACCTTGACGAAGCTGCCGTTGCTCTGCGCCGGGAACGCGCTGCGGCACACGCCGGCCTCGTTGTGCTCGACCACCGCCGACAGGTAATTGCTGATCGCCGCGTCGTACTGCGCCACGCGGTTGAACGCGGCCACCGACAGCGCGAAGCGCTTGGCCGCCGACAGCTGGCCCTCGTGCGCCTCCAGGTCGGCGACCAGGTCGGCGTATTGCCCCGGATCGGTGGCCACCGCCACGCGCGCGAAGTTCTTCGCCGCCGAGCGCAGCATCGCCGGGCCGCCGATGTCGATGTTCTCCACCGCCTCGGCGAGCGTGCAGTCGGCCTTGGCGGTGACCGCCTCGAACGGATATAGGTTCAGCACCAGCAGGTCGATCGGGGCGATGCCGTGTTCGGCCATCACCGCATCGTCGCTGCCGGCGCGGCCGAGCAGGCCGCCGTGCACCAGCGGGTGCAGGGTCTTGACCCGGCCGTCCATCATTTCCGGGAAGCCGGTCAGCTCGGCCACGTCCTTGACCGCCAGCCCGGCCTCGCGCAGCGCCTTGGCGGTGCCTCCGGTGGACAGCAGCTCCACATTGCGCGCAGCCAGCGCGCGGGCCAGGTCGATCAGGCCGGTCTTGTCGGAAACGGACAGCAATGCCCGGCGCACGGGCAGGAAATCGGAGGACATGGGGGCAAGGCACACATTGGAGCGGGGAGCCGATATTGTAGGCTGCGCCGCTCCGGCATGGACCCTCAGGACCCCGCAATGGTGTCGATCTACGCATTGAAAGGACGCTTCCAGGACCTGCTGCGGCCCGGGGTGCGCGGCCTGTACCGGCTCGGCGCGACCGCCAACCAGGTCACCGTGGGCGCGGCCGCGGTGTCGCTGCTGCTCGCCGCCTGGGTGTTCTGGCGCGGGCCGGCGCAGCCGCTGTGGTACGCGCTGCTGCCGGCGTGGATGCTGCTGCGCATGGCCTTGAACGCGGTCGACGGCATGCTGGCGCGCGAGTTCGGCCAGCAGTCCAGGCTCGGCGCCTACCTCAACGAATTGAGCGACGTGATCGCCGATGCGGCGCTGTACCTGAGCCTGGTCAGCGTACCCGGCGCGGGTGCCGGCTGGCTGTGGGCGCTGGCGCTGGCGGCGGCATTGACCGAGTATGCCGGGGTGTTGGGGCTGATGGTCGGCGCCGGACGGCGCTACGACGGCCCGATGGGCAAGAGCGATCGCGCCTTCGCCATCGGCCTGCTCGGGCTGCTGCTGGCCGGCGGCTGGGGTGGGGCGAAGACGGTGGACGGGTTCGCGATGGTGTTGGCGGTGCTGTGCGCGGCGACGGTGCTGCGGCGCGTTGCCGCCGGCCT